>NZ_JACVAH010000019.1:0-184724 GCF_014851795.1 Pseudomonas sp. Pdm06 | reverse complement strand
TGAACGTGCCACTTTGAGTCAGGGCCGATGCGTCCGGGCTGCTGCCGTCGCTGAGGTTTTTTTCCTGCAACGACAGCTCGCCACCTTCAGCATTCAGGCCCACCAACACCACCGGATCATCATTGTTATGCACTTGCAACACCAGGTTCGCAGTGCTGGTGTCGCCGTCGGCATCGGTGAGCGTGTAGGTGAACGTCTCGGTACCGCTGCCCCCACCATGCAACGCGACGAATTGCGGGTCGCTGGTGTTCAGGGTGTAGGTGTACGTGCCGTTGGGGTTGAGCACCAGGGTGCCGTAGGTGCCGGTGAACGTCCCGCCAATGATCGGCCCGCTGTCGGGACCGGTGGGGATCCGGTCGGCGCCCTGGTGATCGTTTGGCAGTACGTTGCCGGTAAGGGTGACCAGAGTTTCCGACGCCGTGTTCGCGTGGCTGTCGTCGATCGCCTGGGGCACGTCATCGGTGATGTTGACGTCCAGGGTGCCGGTGGCCGTGTCGCCGTCGGTGTCGACGGCCACCACGGGGAACTGCTCGGTAATGTTGTTGGCACCACCGCCGGCAGGATGGGTTTCATTGTCTGTCAGGGTGTAGGTGTAACTGACCACCCCCGTGGTGGGGTCATAGCCCGTGATGGTCAACGTGTTGCCCAGCGCCGACGTGATGGTCTGAGGAAAGCCCGCGGGCACGCCACCACTGATCACGTTGATGCCGCCGATGCTCAGGCTGCTCAGCCCGTCAGGCGCGGATACCGTGAAGGTGCCATTTTGTACCAGCGCCCCCGGATTGCTGGCCGAACCATCGGCCAGATTGGCCTCGTTGGTGGTCAGTTCGCCGCCCTCGACATTGACCCCGTCGAGGGTCACGGGGTTGTCCGGCGTCTCAGGGGTTACTGGCGGCACGGTTGCATCATCGCCGGTGTTATCCGGATCACCGGCCAAGCGTAGCTGGGGAAATTCGGGAATCCCGTTGAACCCGGCCGTCGGGAAACCGATCAGCGGATCGACCTCCCCGCCGACTTCTTCCAACAGCACAAAACTGTGCCCGCCGCCTACACCACCCGGGTTGCCACCTTCGGGTCCGGCGGCCGTGGCTTCACCGGTCTGGGTCGGGTCGGCACCGGCAGCGATGGCTTGCTGCAGCTTCTGCACATCGGTCAGTTGCGCGTCGCTCGGCGTCGTCGTGTCGGGCGTGTCGACATGAGGCGCATGGTTGGCCAGCAGCTGCGGGGTCAGGGTCAGGTTGCTTTCGCGGCCCAGGGTCAACGACTGGCCGTTCTGCAGATGCACAGCCACGGCCCCTTCGGCACCGGTGACCAAGTGTTCGCCGGCATAGAGCCGATCGCCTTCGACCAAAGGCCGCCGCAGGCCACCAGCCGCTTCTGCGAAAACTTGCCCGACCACTTTGCTGACGATACCGATGAGCGCTGCCATGTGCATTTCCTCCGTTGCCGACCGCAATCGGCACCTGTCTGGGTGAAGAATTCGTCCTCAGGTTTAGCGACCCAAAAAGCTGGAAAATCTGCCAGCTTTCGCGAAAGCAGAAGGTGCTGGCAATTCGCCCAAACGACAAAAAACCGTCACCAAAAACCGCTTCTCACATCGCCCTTTCGGCACTTCTTCACGTCGCTTAAAAATCTGCATGAAACTTTTATTGACGCCTAAAAGCCGTCAGAACCCGCAGATTCAAAGGCTTTCGCTTTGAACAATGTGCCGGTTTTTTTCAAGCTCATAAGTTTTTTTCGGAATAATGCTTATGAGAAATTCTTCTTAGGTTTTGCTCAGGATGTTCTTAGCTGTGTTGTTACAAGGTTGAAACGGTTTTGATCTTAAACACGTCAATATTTTGGCGACAAGCGAAGCACTACAGACCTCAGGAGATGCACCCCATGCGCGTTCTAACCCCCCTCTGCAGCGCGGTTTTGCTGGCCATGGCCTGCTCTTCTCAGGCGCAGGCCATGTCATTGACCGAGGCGATCCAGAGCACCATCGCGACTCACCCGGAACTGGCACAACGGGTGGACAGCCGTCTGTCGGCCAATGAAGACGTCAAGGTCGCCAGGGGGGGGCTTTTCCCATCGGTGGATCTCAATGCCGGTTACGGCCGTGGCTACAGCGACAACACCAACACCCGTGCCCTGGGCAACCACCACACCAATATCCTGACCTACACCCAATCGGAGCTGCGCCTGCGGCAGATGATCTTCGACGGGTTCAACACTGCCAATGAAGTGCAGCGCACCCAGGGCGTGGTCAATTCCCGGGCCTATTACGCCCAGGGCACCGCCCAGGATCTGGCGCTGCGTACCATCGAGGTCTACCTGGAAGTGCTCAAGCGTCGCGAGCTGGTGACCCTGGCCAAGAACAACCTGCAGGCGCACCTGCGGGTCAACGACCAGATCGGCCTGCGCACCGAGCGTGGGGTGGGCAGTACGGCCGACTCCGACCAGTCCAATGCCCGTCGGGCCCTGGCGGAAAACAACTTCGACACCGCCCAGGTGGACCTGGCGGACGCCGAGGCGAACTTCTACAGCGTGGTCGGACGCATGCCCGATGAGCTGGAGGCGCCGCCCTCGACCAAAGGCGAAATCCCCGCCGACCTGCGCGAAGCCCAGCAAAGCATGGTGGATAACAACCCGTACCTGAAATCGGCCCAGGCCGACATACAGTCCGCCGAGAGCCAATATGAAGTGGCGAAGTCACCGTTCTACCCGCGCTTCGATGCCGAAGCGGCGGTGGGCGCCAACAACAACCTCGGCGGCGAAGAAGGCCACGACAACAACTGGCGTGTGGGTGTGGTGATGAACTACAACCTGTTCCGCGGTGGCAGCGACAAGGCACGGCTGGCGTCCAACGCCCACCAGATCAACCAGGCCATGGACATCCGCAACAACGCCCTGCGCCAGCTCAACGAAGACACGCGCCTGGCCTGGAACGCGATGCTCAACGCCCGCAAACAGACCCCCACCGCCCGCGAATACGCCGACACCACCGCCCGTGTCCGCGCCGCGTACCAGGATCAGTTCGGTCTCGGCCAGCGCACCCTGCTCGACCTGCTCGACAGCGAAAACGAGTTGTACAACGCCAACCGTCGCTACACCGAAGTGCGTTACACCGAGGAGTACTCGATGTACCGAGTGCTGGCGAACATGGGCCTGCTGTTGCACAAACAACGGATCGTGCTGCCGGCCGATGCGGTCGCGCAGACCGAAGTCAAGAATCAGGCACGGCTGCCGGAACTGAAGTAGCCCCCTCCAAAAAAACGGGAGCGAACACTGTGACCAGCATGGAACCCACAACCCCCGGCGCCGATCCGCGCCTGAACTTCGATGATCCCTTGCTGGACGGCCTGTTGATCCTCTGCAAACTCCATGGCGCGACAGTCAGCCGCGCCAGCCTCAGCGCCGGGCTCCCTATGGCGCACCAACGCTTGAGCCTGGACCTGCTGCCCCGCGCAGCGGCCCGGGCGAGCTTGCAGGCGCGGTTGTTGCGTCGTGAGCTGGCGGACATCTCCCCCCTGAACCTGCCGGTGATGCTGATCCTGGCGGGGGGCCGCTGCGCGGTATTGCGGCGCTGGGGCGAGGATGGCAAGGCGCTGATCCTGCCCAGTGAAGCCGATGGTGGCGAGCAGTGGGTCAGCCGCGAGGAACTGACCACCGATTACAGCGGCCAGGCGCTATTCGCCCGGCCGCGCCATGAACTCGAAGACCTGCGCTCGCCCCTGGTGCCGCGGGTCGAGGCGTGGTTTCGCGACACCTTGAAACTGTCGCGCTGGCTGTACAGCGACGCGATCCTGGCGAGTTTCCTGATCAACCTGCTGGGGCTGATGGTGCCGCTGTTCGTCATGCAGACCTACGACCGCGTGGTGCCGAACCAGGCCACGTCCACCTTGTGGGTGCTGGCCGTGGGGCTGTTGATCGGCACCGGCTTCGAACTGGTGCTGCGGGTGGTGCGCGCCCATCTGCTGGACACTGCCGGCAAGAAAACCGACGTGATTCTGTCCGCCACCCTGTTCGAACGCATCACCGGCATGGCGATGAAGGCCAAGCCGGTGACCATCGGCGGCTTCGCCCAGAGCATCCACGACTTCCAGGGCCTGCGCGAATTCCTCACGGCGGTGACGCTCACCAGCTTGATAGACCTGCCCTTCGCCCTGCTGATGCTCGTCGTGATCGGCCTGCTGGGTGGCTGGCTGGTGGTGATCCCCGTGATCGCGTTTCCGATCACCATCGTCTTCGCCATAATCATCCAGGTGCGCCTGCGCGACACCGTGCAAAAAAGCCTGGCCCTCGGCGCCCAGCGCCAGGCCCTGCTGATCGAAACCCTCGGTGGCCTGGAAACCCTCAAGGCCTGCAGCGCCGAAAGCGAACGCCAGCATCAATGGGAAAGCACCCACGGTGCCCTCACCCGCCTGGACAGCCATGCGCGCAACCTCTCGGCACTGGCGACCAATGGCACCTTGTTCCTGCAACAACTGGCGGGCATGGCGACCATCGTCGCCGGGGTCTACAGCATCATTGCCGGCAACCTCAGCGTCGGTGCGCTGGTGGCGACCTACATGCTCGGCAGCCGGGTGCTCGCCCCGCTCGGGCAGATCGCCGGGCTGATCACCCGCTACCAGCAAGCCCAGCTCACCATGCGCAGCACCGATGCCTTGATGGCGTTGCCCCAGGAGCGAGACGCCAAGCAGCGGCCGTTGGACCGTACCCAATTGCAGGGCGCACTGGACGTCAACGGCGTGACGTTCCACTACAACGGCCAGAGCGCCCCGGCGCTGACCAATATCAGTTTCAGCCTCAAGCCCGGCGAACGGGTCGGGATCATTGGCCGCAGTGGCTCGGGCAAGAGCACCCTGGCGCGCCTGGTGATGGGTTTCTATGCACCGGAGGAAGGCCAGTTGCTGCTGGACGGCCTGGATCTGCGGCAACTGGACGTCGCCGACCTGCGCCAACAGATCGGCTACGTCGCCCATGACCTGCCGCTGTTGGCCGGCAGCCTGCGGGACAATCTCACCCTGGGCGCGCGCTACATCAGTGATGCGCGCATGCTGGAAGTGGCGGAACTGACCGGTGTCACCGAACTGGCGCGCCAGCATCCCCAAGGTTTCGATCGCCCGGTGGGCGAGCGCGGGCAACTGCTGTCCGGCGGCCAACGCCAAGCCGTGCTGCTGGCCCGGGCCTTGTTGCTCGACCCGCCGATCCTGCTGCTGGACGAACCCACCAGTGCCATGGACAACACCAGCGAAGACGTCCTGCGGCAGAAGCTTCACACCCATGTACAGGGCAAGACGGTGCTGCTGGTCACTCACCGCACCTCGATGCTGAGCCTGGTGGACCGGTTGGTGGTGCTGGATAACGGCCGGATCGTGGCGGATGGGCCGAAGGAAGCGGTCATCGATGCCTTGCGCAAGGGACGGGTAGGCTCTGCGGCGGTTTAAGCCGCTCTAACTGTCAGCACAGCACCTGTGGGAGCAAGGCTTGCCCGCGATACAGGCGCCTCGGTTCCAGTGAGACCGCATTAGCTTCATCGCGGGCAAGCCTTGCTCCCACAGATAACCCTCTCAAGCCACAGGTATGTGTTCGGCTTATTTCACTTAACTGACGGGTACCGCCCATGTCTGCCCAAACACCGGATTCAACCGCCCGAAGCTACTTCGGCAGTTTCAGCAAAAGCGCCGAAAGCGAGTTCATGCCGGAAACCGCCGGCGCCACGCTGCAGGATTCGCCCCGACGCTCGCGGGTTACCGTGTGGCTGGCCGCCGGGTTGATCATCACCGGGCTGGTCTGGGCGAAGTTGGCGGTCTTGCAGGAAGTCACCACTGGCGAAGGCAAGGCGATTCCGTCGAGCAAGATCCAGGTGATCCAGAACCTGGAGGGCGGCATCGTCACCGAGATATTCGTGCGCGAAGGCCAGATGGTGAACAAGGGCGACACCCTGCTGCGCCTGGACGACACGCGATATCAATCGAACAAGGGCGAGAGCGAAGCCGACCGCTATGCCTTGACCGCCCAGGTCGAACGCTTGTCGGCCGAGGCCGAGGGCCGGCCCTTCAAGCTTTCAGCGGAGGTGATCGCCAAGGCCCCGCAAGTGGCCGAGGACGAGCGTTCACTGTATGAACAGCGCCAGCGGCGCCTGGCCAGCGAACAACGGACCCTGACTGAACAGCTGCGGCAGAAGACCCAGGAGCTGGCGGAGTTTCGCTCCAAACAAGGCCAGTTCAGCTCCGCCCTGGCCTTGTTGCAGGAAGAAATGAACATGTCCGCGCCACTGGTGCGCACCGGGGCCGTGTCGCCGGTGGAAATCCTGCGGCTCAAGCGCAGCGCGGTGGAAATCCGCGGTTCGCTCAACGCCACCACCCTGGCGATTCCCCGGGCCGAATCGGCGATCAACGAGATCAAGAGCAAGATCGACGAATCGGAACAGACCTTCCGCTCCGAGGCGGCCAAGGACCTCAACGAGAAACGCACCGAACTGTCGAAAATCACCGCCTCGAGCATCGCCATAGACGACCGCGTGACCCGCACGACGGTGGTCTCGCCGGTGCATGGGGTGATCAAGCAACTGAAGGTCAACACCATCGGCGGCGTGGTGCAGCCGGGCAACGACATGGTGGAAATCGTGCCCCTGGAAGACAACCTGCTGATCGAAGCCAAGGTCCGCCCCCAGGACGTGGCGTTCCTGCACCCGGGCCAGAAAGCCATGGTCAAGTTCAGCGCCTACGACTACACGATCTATGGTGGGCTGAGCGCCAGGCTCGAACTGATCGGCGCCGACACCATCACCGATGACAAGGGCAACAGCTTCTACCTGATCCAGGTGCGCACCGACAAAAACCACTTGGGCGGGGATGCCAAGCCGTTACTGATCATTCCGGGAATGGTGGCGACGGTGGATATCATTACCGGGGAGAAAAGTGTCCTGGATTACCTGCTCAAGCCGGTGTTGAAGGCGCGGACCGAGGCGATGCGCGAGCGCTGATCTGGATTTGACTCGACCTGTGGCGAGGGAGCTTGCTCCCTCGCCACAGAGTTATCTAACCTCCGCCATGATTCTGCTGATAGGTCTGCTCCCCCATCGCCGCAATCTGCCCCTCGATCAAGGCCTCGAACGGCCTCAGCAACGCCTCGAAACTCGCCGGCGCTTCCAGGACCTGCAATGCCTGGACAATCGCCTCCACCGTCGACAACGCCCCCGGCCCGGGCGCCTTGCGCAAGCGGTAACGGGACACAGCGCCCTCGGCCAGGGTCACTCTCGGCAGTGCCGCCAGCAGCGGGTTGAGGTGCAGCAGCTTGCGCGCCTTGCGCCAGGTGCCATCCGGGACGACCAGCAGGATCGGCTCATCGGACGGGGCGCAGGCCTGCAACGGTTGCGCCTCATCGCCGGGAAACAACAACCGCGCCTGATAGCCCGGTTGATTGAGCAACCGGGGCAAATCCTCGAACACCTCACCCACGATCAACTCGGCATTATTGAGCCCCAACGCCGCCAGCCGGGCGGTATTCAAAGCGTGGTTCACTTCACTGGGATGCTGCAACAGCAAGACGCGGGTGCGACTGTCGAGGCTGGGGATCAGCGGGCACAGGCAATGGCTTTGTGGCCTGTGGCAACGCGGGCATTGGATTCTGGACATGGTCAGGCCTGGTTCAGTTGAGCTTTGAGCAAATCACGGAAGGTCTGGATCAGCGGCTCGCGGCTGCGACCACGGCGCACGATCATCGAAAACGGCGCCTGATAGCCGAAGGTCGCTGGCAGCAGCACGCGCAAGTCGCCCTTGTCGACCCAGGCCTGGGCGTAGTGCTCAGGCAGGTAGCCGACGTAGGCACCGGACAGCACCAGGATCAACTGCGCCTCCATGCTCTCCACCGTCGCCGCGCTGTGCTTGAAGCCGTGGCGCGCCAGTTCGGCCTGGCTCCAGTAACCGCGCCCGACCATGCGCTGCTGGGTGATGACCTGCTCGGGAATGCGCCGCTCGTTGAACAGCGGGTGACGGTTGCTGCAATACAACCAGTGCTGTTCACGGTACAGCGGCATGTAGACCAGCCCGCTCATGCGCGTGGAAAACGCACCGATGGCCAGGTCCAGGCGGTTGTCCTGCACGCCGAGTTGCAGCTCGTAAGGGCTCATGACCGATAGATGCAAATGCACCGCCGGATGTTCCTGGCTGTAGGCACCGATGGCTTCGGCGAACGGCAAGGCCTCGTCGCTGACGGTGGAGTCGATCACCCCCAGGTTCAGCGTACCGCGCAGTTCCCCCTTGAGCGCGGCGGCGTACTGCTCGAACCCTTCGAGCTCGCCCAACAGGCGCAGGGTTTCCTGATGGAACAGCTCGCCCTTGCTGGTCAGGCTGAACCCGCCCCGGCCGCGATGACACAGCACCAGGCCCAGGGCCGATTCCAGCTGGCTCATGTAGGTGCTGATGGCCGATGTGGACAGGTTGAGCTCGTGCTGGGCATTGGCGAACCCCTGGTGCCGGACCACGCTGACAAAAATGCGCAGCAGTTTCAGGTCGGGTAGAGCGTTGGCCATTGGGATGTCTCCATACAGGCGGGTCACTGCACATTTGTGGCGAGGGGATTTATCTGTGGGAGCAGAGCTTGCTCGCGATGCAGGCGCTTCGGTTCCAGGGGAAACCGCATGAACTTCATCGCGGGCAAGCCTTGCTCCCACAGGCTTGCACCCACCATTTAACCTCAACAGATCAGTCGCGAGTCTATCGCCCCGCCCGCCATTAGTTTAGAAAAATCTGAACTAAGTATTTGCCGCCAGCGATTCTTCACGGCAACGGCTTTTCGCAGAATCGGTCCCTGATAAGTAAAACAACGATGAGGCCCTACCTGTGGACAAGATTCTTCACCAACCACTGGGCGGCAACGAAATGCCGCGCTTCGGCGGCATCGCCACCATGATGCGACTCCCCCATTTGCAAACCGCTGCCGGCCTGGACGCGGCCTTCGTCGGCGTGCCGCTGGACATCGGCACCTCCCTGCGCGCCGGCACCCGTTTCGGTCCTCGCGAGATCCGCGCCGAATCCGTGATGATCCGCCCCTACAACATGGCCACCGGCGCCGCGCCGTTCGACTCACTGTCGGTGGCGGACATCGGCGATGTGCCGATCAACACCTTCAACCTGCTGGACGCGGTGCGGATCATCGAAGAGTCGTACCACAAGATCCTCGAACACAACGTCATCCCCCTGACCCTGGGGGGCGATCACACCATTACCCTGCCGATCCTGCGGGCGATCCACAAGAAACACGGCAAGGTCGGCCTGGTGCACATCGACGCCCACGCCGATGTGAACGACCACATGTTCGGCGAGAAGATCGCCCATGGCACCACCTTCCGCCGCGCCGTGGAGGAAGGCCTGCTCGATTGCGACCGAGTAGTGCAGATCGGCCTGCGGGCCCAGGGCTACACCGCCGATGATTTCAACTGGAGCCGCAACCAGGGCTTTCGCGTGGTCCAGGCCGAAGAGTGCTGGCACAAATCCCTGGCGCCGTTGATGGCCGAAGTGCGCGAGAAAGTCGGCGGTGGCCCGGTGTACCTGAGCTTCGACATCGACGGCATCGACCCGGCCTGGGCGCCCGGCACCGGCACCCCGGAAATCGGCGGCCTGACCACCATCCAGGCGATCGAAATCGTCCGGGGCTGCCAGGGCCTCGACCTGGTCGGTTGCGATCTGGTAGAAGTCTCGCCGCCGTACGACACCACCGGCAACACCTCGCTGCTGGGCGCCAATCTGCTGTACGAGATGCTCTGCGTACTGCCCGGCGTGGTTCATCGCTGAGGTGCGGCCATGAACGATCGAGATCAAGTCCTCAAGGCTGCCGCTGAGCTGGTGTCGGCCTTCGCCCGCAATGACCGCGACGCCTACTTCGGTGCGTTCACGGCCGATGCGAGTTTCGTGTTCCACACCCTTGAACAGCCCCTGCTGTCACGCGATGCCTACCAGGCGTTGTGGGATCGCTGGCGGTCCGAGGATGGCTTCGAAGTGCTCAACTGCACCTCGAGCAACGCCTTCGTCAGCCTGCAAGGGGACGTGGCGATTTTCATCCATGACGTGGCCACCGAGCTGCGCATGCAAGGGGAGCTTTACTTTAGCCAGGAGCGCGAAACCATTGTGTTTCGCCAAGAACAACAAGGCCTGTGGCTGGCCTGTCACGAACACTTGTCCGCAATGCCGGAAGGGCTGCCATCCCCTTAGCAACAGGTGACATTCACATTCGATGAACGCGCCTCGATGATCGGAGCAGATCATGCATAACAATAACGATAAAAGCCTTACGCACATTGAAACCAACGGGGTCGAACAGATCCCGGACCACGAACGCACCGCCGGCCCGGGCGACCTGTTTCGCCTGATCTTCGGCGGCGCCAATACCTTTGCCACCGCCGTGCTCGGCAGTTTCCCGGTGCTGTTCGGCTTGTCGTTCCAGGCCGGGGTCTGGGCGATTGTGCTGGGCGTGTTGGTGGGTTCGATCATTCTCGCGCCGATGGGCCTGTTCGGCCCGCTCAACGGCACCAACAACGCGGTGTCTTCCGGTGCGCACTTCGGCGTGCACGGGCGCATCGTCGGCTCGTTCCTCTCGTTGCTGACCGCCATCGCGTTTTTCTCGCTGTCGGTGTGGAGCTCGGGCGATGCGTTGATCGGCGGCGCCAAGCGGCTGGTCGGCTTGCCGGAAACCGACCTGAGCCTGGGCCTGGCCTACGGCCTGTTCGCCTTGCTGGTGTTGACGGTGTGCATCTACGGCTTCCGCTTCATGCTGTGGGTCAACCGCATTGCCGTGTGGGCCGCCAGCCTGCTGTTCCTGCTGGGCATTTTCGCCTTCGCACCGACCTTCGACAGCCAGTTCGCCGGCACGGTCAGCCTCGGCCAGCCGGGCTTCTACGCCGCCTTCATCGGCGCGGCACTGGTAGCCATGAGCAACCCGATTTCCTTCGGAGCGTTCCTGGGCGACTGGTCGCGCTACATCCCCCGCAACACGCCCAAGCGCCGCATCATGCTGGCCGTGATCGCGGCACAACTGGCGACATTGATCCCATTCCTGTTCGGCCTCGCCACCGCCACCATCGTGGCGATCAAGGCGCCGGACTACATCGCGGCCAACAATTACGTGGGCGGGCTGCTGGCAGTTTCGCCGGGGTGGTTCTTCCTGCCGGTGTGCCTGATCGCGGTGATCGGCGGCATGTCCACCGGCACCACGTCGCTGTATGGCACCGGGCTGGACATGTCCAGCGTGTTCCCACGGGTGCTGTCGCGGGTCAAGGCGACGCTGCTGATCGGCGTGCTGTCGATTGCCTTCATCTTCATCGGGCGCTTCGCGGCGAACCTGGTGCAGAGCGTATCCACATTCGCCGTGCTGATCATCACCTGCACCACACCGTGGATGGTGATCATGATCATCGGCCTGCTGGTGCGCCGCGGCTTCTACTGCCCGGATGACCTGCAAGTGTTCACCCGCGGTGAAACCGGCGGGCGCTACTGGTTCAGCCACGGCTGGAACTGGCGCGGCCTGGGGGCGTGGATCCCCAGTGCGCTGGTGGGGTTGTGCTTCGTCAACCTGCCGGGGCAGTTCGTCGGGCCGCTGGGGGAATTGGCCGGTGGGATCGACATCAGCCTGCCGGTGACCCTGGGCCTGGCCTCGGTGGTGTACCTGGTGCTGCTTGGGTTGTTCCCAGAGCCGGCGGCGGTGTATGGGCCGGATGATCCGCGTAGGAACGATTCGGCGTCCATCGATAAACCGCAGCTCGGGCAGACCGTCTGACCCGAGGTGAACGCATCACCTGGCTGTAAATGCAACACCTGAGGCTGGGAGCTTTTGTGGCGAGGGAGCTTGCTCCCGCTGGACCGGGCTGGCGCTCCAGTGCGGAGCGCTCCCGAAATAGCGATTGCTTCGCAACCGAGCGGGAGCAAGCTCCCTCGCCACAAAAGCGTCACCCGACATCACCCCGACTTCCTATAAAAAAAACAATCGGAGACACGCCACCATGGCTTTGGACTTAATCGTCGTTCTCATCTACGCCGCCGGCATGATCGCCCTCGGCTGGTACGGCATGCGCCGCGCCAAAACCCGTGACGACTACCTGGTGGCCGGGCGCAACCTCGGCCCGGGCTTCTACCTGGGCACCATGGCCGCCACCGTCCTGGGCGGTGCATCCACCATCGGTACCGTGCGCCTGGGCTACGTCTACGGCATTTCCGGATTCTGGCTGTGCGGCGCCATCGGCCTGGGCATCGTCGGCCTGAGCCTGTTCCTCGCCAAGCCGTTGCTCAAACTCAAGATCTACACCGTGACCCAAGTGCTGGAACGCCGCTACAACCCAGCGGCGCGCCAGGCCAGTGCGCTGATCATGCTGGTTTACGCACTGATGATCGGCGCCACCTCGACCATTGCCATCGGCACCGTGATGCAAGTGTTGTTCGGCCTGCCGTTCTGGGTGTCGATCCTGGTGGGCGGTGGCGTGGTGGTGCTGTATTCCACCATCGGCGGCATGTGGTCGCTGACCCTCACCGACATCGTGCAATTCCTGATCATGACCGTCGGCCTGGTGTTCCTGCTGATGCCGATGTCCATCAGTGACGCGGGCGGCTGGGATGCCATGGTGGCTAAACTGCCGGCCAGCTACTTCGACTTCACCGCGATTGGCTGGGACACCATCCTCACCTACTTCCTGATCTACTTCTTCGGCATCTTCATCGGCCAGGACATCTGGCAGCGCGTGTTCACCGCCCGCAGCGAAGGCGTGGCCAAAGTGGCCGGCACCGCCGCCGGCCTGTACTGCGTGCTGTATGGCCTGGCCGGGGCGTTGATCGGCATGGCGGCCAAGGTGTTGCTGCCGGACCTGGAGAACGTCAACAACGCCTTCGCCAGCGTGGTGCAGACCAGCCTCCCCAACGGCATTCGCGGCCTGGTGATCGCCGCGGCCCTGGCGGCCTTGATGTCCACCGCCGCAGCGGGCCTGCTCGCCGCGTCCACCACGGTGGTCCAGGACTTGCTGCCCCGTCTGCGCCAGGGCCGTGAGAGCGGCAGTGGCGACGTCCACGAGAACCGCATCGCGACCCTGCTGATGGGGGCAGTGGTCCTGGTGATCGCCCTGGTGGTCAGTGACGTCATCAGCGCCCTGACCCTGGCCTACAACCTGCTGGTGGGCGGCATGCTGATCCCGTTGATCGGCGCCATCTACTGGAAACGCGCCACCACCGCCGGCGCTATCACCAGCATGTCGCTGGGCTTCTTGACCGCGCTGTTCTTCATGCTCAAGGACGGCCTGGACGCCAACACCCCGATCTACTACAGCCTGAGCGTGGCGCTGGTGAGTTTTGTGCTGGTGAGCGTGTTGTCGCCAAGGCCGAGTACGGTGGCCAAGGCGATCTAACCGGTACGACGCAGTACCCGTGGCGAGGGAGCTTGCTCCCGCTGGGGCGCGAAGCGTGCCCAAAGCCAGGCGCCTCGGTATGTCAGAAAGGGCTGAGGAGGCTGATTTGGGTCTGCTTCGCAGCCCAGCGGGAGCAAGCTCCCTCGCCACAGGGTTCACATCGCCAATAAAAAGATCGCAGTTCCGGGCCATCTCCATTGAAATGGTCCGGAACTGCGATCTCTCCAAATTCGGTGGTGTATTTACCGGCGGCGCGGTTGGCGGCGGCGTTGCTCGTCATCGGTGCGGATCGGTACCGGTTGCATTGGCGGTTCGATCAGGCCAAGCGCGACACCCAAGTCGTGAAGCCAGTTCTGGATTTTCTCTTTCATCGTGGTGCCCCCTCAGGGTGGTGCGAGCGGCAGATTTCTGTGGCCCCTTCGCACTGATAATAGTCCGATGTTCTACGCAATGCTCGTCTCAGTTTGCAATGATCTGTTACTGAATTGATCCAAATCCACCTCCCGGAGTTCAAGCCGATTGCGCCGTGAGCATTGGCCCCCGCGGCCAGGCCTGTTGTTGCAACTCAATCCAGGCGTTCAGGTTGGCTCCGACCATGCCTTTGCGCCACATCAGCCAGGTGGTGGCGCTGGCGAACGGCTCGGCCAGCGAATGCACCGTTACCCGCTCGCGGCCCGGCAGGCTGGCCAGCATCGACTCGGACATCAACGCCACCCCGGACCCGGCGATCACACACGCCAGCATCCCCTGATAAGACTCGATTTCCATCGCCCGGCCCATGGTCGCGTGATCATGGGCAAACCAGGCCTCTAATCGCATCCGGTACGAGCAACCCCGCCGGAACGTGAACACCGCGCGGCCCTGCACATCCAGCGCGCTGTTTACTGGCGGGTGATCGGCCTCGGTAATCAGCACCAACCGCTCGTCGCACAACGGCACGCCATCCAGCCCCGCCAGCTCCAGCGGGCCGTCCACCAGTGCCGCGTCGAGCCGGTTGGTGAGCAGGCCTTCAAGCAGCTCGCCACTGGGCCCCGATTGCACTTGCAGGTTCACCGCCGGGTACGCCCGGTGATAAGCCGCCAGCAGGTCCGGCAAATGCGTCGCCGCCGTGCTGTACATCGTGCCCAGCAGGAAATCCCCGGCCGGCTGCCCGCCCTGCACGGCGGCATGGGCCTCGTCATGCAAGGCGAACAGCTTGGCCGCATAGTCCAGCAGGACTTTTCCTGCCGGCGACAACTGCAAACGCTGACGCTCCCGCAGGAAAAGGTCCACACCCAGTTGCTCTTCAAGCTGCTTGAGCCGGGTCGACAGGTTCGACGGCACCCGGTGCAGGCGCTCGGCGGCCCGGGTGATGGAACCTTCCTCGGCCACGGCCTGGAAAATCCGCAGTTGACTGAACTCCATGACCTTCTCCAAAAAAGAACAAGTTACTCACTATTATTCATTTTTAATGAAAGTCAATCAGTCCTAGCCTGACGGTCATTCGCCCCGACACCGGAGAACGACCATGTCACCTCTTATTCGCCTGCTCGGCAGTTTCATCGCGCTGATGATGGCCATGGGCATTGGCCGCTTCGCCCTGACGCCCCAGTTACCTCATTTGATCGGCGAAGGTCAGGTCGACTTGACCGCCGCCGGTCTGATTGCCGCCGCCAATTACCTGGGATACTTCCTTGGCGCGCTGGACGCCATGTTCGCCCGTCGTCCGGAACAGGTGCGGCGGCGGTTGCTCGGCGGCCTGTGGCTGTGCGTGCTGCTGACCCTGGCGTCGTTCTGGGCCTGGGGCTTCTGGCCGCACCTGGCGCTGCGTTTCGGCACCGGCGTGGCGAGCGCCTGGGTGATGGTGATGATCACCGCCCTGAGCCAACCCTTGGCTGCGGCGGTGGGACGGCCACGGCTCGGTGCCCTGGTGTTTGCCGGCCCGGGCCTGGGGATTTTCCTGACGGGCCTGCTCGCCCTGGGTTCGAACCTGCTGGGCCAGACCTCCGCCACCCTGTGGCTGGTGTATGCCGGCGTGGCCTTGGCGATGTTGTTGGTGATCTTGCCGATCCTGCCGCAGCCGGCAGCCGCAACACCTGTCGCAGGGCCGACCGCCCCGTCGCCGAACGCCGGCATCGCTCGACTGGGCGTGGTATACGCCCTGTACGGCGTGGGCTACATCATTCCGGCGACGTTCCTGTCGCAAATGGCCTCGGCGCAGTTCCACGGCCAATGGCTGGCCGATCTGTTCTGGCCCTGCTTCGGCCTGGCCGCCGCCAGCGGCGTATTGCTGGTCAGCCGGCGGCGGCCGAACCCGAACACCACCGGCCGCTGGTTGATCGGTACGCTCTGGCTGCAAGCCGCCGGGGTATTTGCCTGCCTGCTGGGCAGCGGGCCGGGGCTGGCGCTGGGGGTGATCCTGTGTGGCGCACCGTTCCTGGCCTGCATGCAACTGGTGATGCTGCGCTCCCGGGAACTGGCGCCCCACGCCACCCAGCGCAACGCGGGCCTGTTGACCGCCTGCTTTGCCGTGGGCCAACTCAGCGGCCCCCTGCTGGCAGCGCTGAGCAGCCATTTCAGCGGCAGCCTGCAACCGGCGCTGATCATTGCCGGCAGCGGCCTGGTGCTGGCCGGAGGCCTGTTGCTGCGGCCCGCCAGCCGGGGCGCGGCGAGCCCTTGCGCCCAGAGCGCCCTGCGTTGATCAGGCCTGGCCGGCCGGGCTGAACGCCTTGCTCGACTGCGTGGCCGGCTCGCGTCGCGCCAAGGCGAAATACAACACACCGCCGAGGAAGCAACCGGTGAACCAGGCAAAGTTGGCCATCGGTTGCAGCACGGGGGTGAAGGTAATCGCCACACCCATCAGCGTCGCCGGAATCAACGCCTTGACCGCCGTCCAGTTGATGCCGCCACTGTAGTAATAGCGCCCGCTGGGCCCGTCATTGAACAACGCATCGACGTCGATCTGCTGCTTCTTGATCAGGTAGTAATCCACCAGCAGGATCCCGAACAGCGGGCCGATGAACGCCGCCAGCACGTCCAGGGTGTAGTGGATCACTTCGGGGTTGTTGAACAGGTTCCACGGCGTGATGAAAATCGAAGCCACCGCCGCGATCATGCCGCCGGCGCGCCAACTGATCTTGCTGGGGGCGACGTTGGCGAAGTCGAAGGCCGGCGAGACGAAGTTGGCGACAATGTTGATGCCGATGGTGGCGGTCACGAAGGCAAAGGCCCCCAGCAAGACCGCCACGTCGTTGTCGATGCGCGCCACGGTGGCAATCGGGTCGTGGAGCATTTCACCGAACACTGGCAAGGTCCCGGAAACAATCACCACGGTGACCAGGGAGAACGCCAGGAAATTCACCGGCAGCCCCCAGAAATTACCCCGGCGCACGTCAGACATGCTCCGGCAGTAACGGCTGAAATCGCCGAAATTCAGGGTCGGGCCGGAAAAGTACGACACCACCAGGGCCGTCGCCACGATCACTTGGCCGAACGCCTGCCAGCCAGACAAGGACTTTTCTGCCAGGGTGAAGCTGATGTTGCTCCAACCGGCCTTCCACACGATCCAGCCGGCCAACAGGAACATCACGGCGTACACCACCGGCCCGGCCCAATCGATAAAACGACGGATCGACTCCATTCCGGTCCAGAACACCAGCGCCTGGACAAACCACAGGCTGAGGAAACCGAACCAACCCAGGTAGGACAAACCGGCAAAATGCGGCGTCGCGTAAACCTCCATCGAAGGAAAAAACCGGAGCACCACGATGATCAGCGCGCTGGACGCCAGGTACGTCTGAATGCCGTACCAGGCCACGGCGATCAAACCGCGAATGACCGCAGGAATATTCGCCCCGAACACCCCGAACGCCAGCCGGCAGATCACCGGGTACGGCACCGCCGCCTGTTGGCTCGGCTTGGCGACCAGGTTGGCGATCAACTGCACGATGCAGATCCCGCCGAGCAAGGCGATAAGCACCTGCCAACTCGCCAGGCCCAAGGCGAACAGACTGGCGGCGAAGACATAACCGCCCACACTGTGCACATCACTCATCCAGAACGCGAAGATGTTGTACCAATTCCATTTCTGCGGCAGTGGGCCCAGGTCCTCGTTATAGAGGCGGGGGCTGTAGCCGTTGGGCAATTGCTCGGACATTGCGGGGCTCCTTTGAGTACCGCCGTGCCCCCGTATCGACCTGCTCACCATACTGCGCACGGGAGCCGGCATGGTTTGTATACGCGTTGCTACGCAGAATGCGTGCCATAGGCGCAGGATGTGAGACAAACCGGGGTGTGTAGCGCAGAGAAATGCCGCGCAGGAACAGGCATACGCCCACGAACAGGGCGCGGGTGCATGCTAAAGGTGCAGGATTTTGTATACAGCGAAGGTCAACCTGTGGCGAGGGAGCTTGCTCCCGCTGGGGCGCGAAGCGGCCCCTTCGAACATGCCACCTCGGTGTGTCAGCTTGGATTGAGTGCACCTGGTTTGGGGCTGCTTCGCAGCCCAGCGGGAGCAAGCTCCCTCGCCACAGGAATTGTGTGCAGTTAGCTCAATTCAATGCGATCGGCATGAATGACAATCTGCCCATTCTTGTACAGCGCACCAATGGCCTTCTTGAAGTTGCCCTTGCTCACGCCAAACAGGCTGCTGATCAGCGCCGGGTCGCTCTTGTCGCTGACCGCCAGGGTGCCGTTGTTCTCTCGCAACTTGGCGAGGATCTTGGCGTTCAGGCTGGTGGCGGCTTCCTGGCCCACCGGCTGCAGGCTCAGGCTGATCTTGCCGTCCGGGCGAATCTCCTTGATGAAGCCTTTTTCCTGCATGCCGGCGCGCATGAACTTGAAGATTTCGTTCTTGTGGATCAAGCCCCAGTGCTTGTTATTGATGATCGCCTTGAACCCCATGTCGGTGGCTTCGGCGACCAGCAAATCCACTTCCTGGCCCGGCGTGTAGTTGGCCGGGGTCTTGTCCAGATAACGATCCAGGCGCGCCGTGGCGGTGATGCGGCGGGTGTGCTTGTCGAGGTAGACGTGCACCACGCAGTATTCGCCGGCGGTCATCTGGCGCTTTTCTTCGGAATACGGCAGCAACAGGTCCTTGGGCAGGCCCCAGTCCAGGAACACGCCGATGCTGTTGACCTCAACCACTTTCAGGCTGGCAAATTCACCGACCTGAACCTTGGGTTTTTCCGTGGTGGCGATCAATTTATCGTCGCTGTCCAGATAAATGAAAACATTGAGCCAGTCTTCATCTTCACTGGGAATATCCTTGGGAATATATCGATTGGGCAGCAGGATTTCGCCGTCCGCACCGCCGTCCAGATATAAACCGAAGTTAGTGTGTTTAACCACTTGCAAACTGTTGTAGCGCCCGACTAAAGCCATTTCCAATACCCTCATTGCGTGGGCGGCATTCTACCCGGTTTTGCGGCGCGATTCGTGGCCGCCGGCAAGGTTTGCCTGGAAGGCCTGGCACAACCGTTGATTTTCCTGGGTTTTCGTCCGAGGCACAGCCATTCGTCAGGCCGGAGACGGTGCATGCCGTCCTTTCTCGGCACAATATTCTTCACACGGTTGTTATTTAAAACAGAGGCTTAGGGCAATTATTGCCGGATAACGGCAGATTATTCCCGTCACGCCAGCGATAATTCAGAAGGATATTTACCAAGCAATTGTCAAGTATTTCCTGTACGATGCCTGGCCCAATTAATTATCTACAGGTTAATGGCCGTCATGCGCGTAAAAGCATCCAACAGCAAAGCAAAGCCAGCTCCAGCCGTTGAAACCAGCGAGTCGATCAACGACCAGATCGCTGCGTTCCTCAAGTCCGGCGGCGAGATCCAGCAAATTGCCAAAGGCGTCAGCGGCCAGACATTCGGCCCGTCCAAGCAGATCAGCCTGGGCAAGAAGTAACCTGCGCGTCACCTGGTCCCAAAGCGCTTTGAGCTTCGAAGCGCTTGGACTGGAACCCTCCCCCGCCCTATCCATTTCCCATGAATCGACGAACGGCCTTCGCTGCCGCTCATTCGCCGGTATCCTTGCACCTCTCTAGCTCAAGCGTTTCAGCTTAGTTCCTGCTCCTCGCTATTTCATGGAGTGAAGCATGCGTATTCCTATTGTTGCGCTGGCGATCAGCCTGCTGACGTGCTCCCTCGCCCAGGGGCAGGTGTTCCAACGCGAACTCGGCGACTTCGACCTCAAACTCGGCACCACCCCCAGCCGCAGCATGGCCCAGGGCCTGGTCACGCCGTCGAGCACCGGTTCGTTCCATGGAGGCCTGGACCTGAGCCACGACAGCGGTTGGTATGTTGGCCAGTGGTCACCCAGCGCCGGCGTGTCCGCTGATCTGGAGGTGGATTCCTACATAGGCTTTAAACAACCCTTCGACCAGACCCTGGGCTACGAAGTCGGCCTGATCCACTACAGCTACCCCACCGTCGATACCCTCGACAGCCAGGAGTTCTACGGCGGCCTGACCGTGCTCGGCAGCCGTTTCGGCGCGGCCCTGAGCAACGATCCGGACAAACAGAACAGCACGCTGTTCGCCGACCTGGGCGGCAACGTGCCGTTCGGCATTGGCATCAGCGCCAAATACACCACCCACCAGCTCAATACGCCGGTCTCGGTCGAGAACGGTTATGTAGGCAGTTTCAGCGACTGGTCGTTGAAAATTTCCCGTCCGTGGAAGGGCCTCGACCTGGACCTGATCTACAGCGACTCAAGCCTCAGCGGCAGCAGTTGCTCGGCGTATTCCGGCCACAACAGCGAATGCGACAGCCTGCTGACCCTCAAGATGGCCCATCCTTTTTACTAAGCGTTACGTATTCGATCGGCTGAACTGCTGCGTGCCTGCCATGCTCCAACAAAGCACCTACGCTTTTGCAAGGACTCGCTCATGTCGCGCTGGTTGACCCGCACCGCCCTGTTCATTGCCCTGCTGCTGACGCTGACCGCCTGCAGCCGCGTAGGCCTGGCCTACCGCAACCTCGACCTGATCATCCCCTGGACCCTCAACGATTACCTGGAGATCAAAGGCGAGCAAAAAGACTGGTTCAACGAACGCCTCAAGGAACACCTGACCTGGCACTGCACGACGCAATTGCCCGGCTACGTCGACTGGCTGGATCGCTTGAAAACCATGGTGCAAACCAATCAGGTGACCGACGAAGCCCTGCAACAACGGACCCAGGAAGCCAAGGCCGCCATCGCCGAAACCGCCCGGGCCATCACCCCCTCGGCCATCGAATTGCTGCAAGGCCTGAGTGACGAACAAGTCGACGACATGGACGCCTCTTTCGTCAAAGACCAGCGCAAACGCCAGCAGCAATACCTCAAGCCGACATTGCAGGAGCAGATCCAGGAGCGCAGCGAGCGCATGGTCAAACGCCTGAACGACTGGCTCGGCCCGCTCAACGACGCCCAGCGCCAGCGGGTGGTTGCCTGGTCCACTGCCCTGGGCGATCAGAACCAGCAATGGATCGCCAACCGCGCCCACTGGCAAAACCAGTTCAGCGAAGCCGTGGCCCAACGTCACAACCCTGACTTTCCCAAACGCATCGAGCAGTTGCTGGTCAACCGCGAAAGCCTCTGGACGCCCGCCTACCGCGAAGCCTTCAGCAAAACCGAAGCCCAGGCCCGCAGCCTGCTGGTGGACCTGATGGCCGAAAGCACCCCGCCCCAGCGCGAACGGCTGCTGAAGAAAATCGACGGAGTGAAGAAGGATTTCACTGATTTGAAGTGCCTGAAAGCAGCACGCTCTTAAAACCACTGAAGATCCAATGTGGGAGCGAGCTTGTGTGGGAGCGGGGCTTGCCCGCGATGCAGGCTACTCGGTCTATCAGGTGAACCGAGGTGATGCTATCGCGGGCAAGCCCAGCTCCCACACAAGCCGCTCCCACAGGGCTCAGCGCAGGCCTCTCAGGCAATCTGCGCCTTGGACGCCAAATCATCAAAAGTAAGCTCATCCAACGCATCTTCCTGCTCATCCAGCACCTGGCGCGGATGATCATTGCCCGGAATGCTGCTGTCGATCAGGCTCAACAACCGCGAGCCACGGGGCGTCAGCACGAAGTTCTCGCCATTACCGCCCTCTTCCTCCGGCCGCGGCTCGATATAGCCACGCTCCAGCAGTAATTTTTCATACTCCCCGGCGACCGCTTTCAGATGATCGAGGTTCTCGATCTCCTCACCCGCCGCCGCCTTCTGAGCCGCGTATTCCTCCGCATAAGGCCGAGGGGTAAAACTGTGGCCGGCGCCGTTCTGCACTTCGTGCAACAACTTTTCGATCAAGTCCCAGTTATAAGTCGTCATCCTGGTCCATCCTCTGAAGAGTGAGATGCCTACCTAGGTTGTGACCGAGGTGCCGCGCCGCCGTTCAGCCGGGTTTCCGGGTGGTCTCTGCCTTGAACCGACCAACGGCCTGTCGAATACATCGAAGGCCAAACGACCAGTTGCTGAAGCGCCCACTCAGCAGCTCTGCCATGCAGGAGAAATCACCATGAACGTAGAGAATCATCCGGTCGTCTCGCGGGAAGAATGGCTCGCCGCCCGCCGCCAACACCTGGCCCACGAAAAAGCCTTCACCCGCGAACGGGACAAACTCAGCGCCGAACGCCGCGCCCTGCCCTGGGTAAAAATCGACAAACCCTACCGCTTCCAAGGCCCCCACGGCGAACTGAACCTGGCCGACCTGTTCGGCGGCCGCAGCCAACTGATCGTCTACCACTTCATGTTCGGCCCTGGCTGGACAGAAGGCTGTGATGGCTGCTCGTTCCTGTCCGACCACATCGACGGCGCCAACCAACACCTGGCCCACCATGACGTGGCCGTGGTCGCCGTCTCCCGCGCCCCGTTCGCCGAGTTCCAGGCGTTCAAACGCCGCATGGGCTGGGCGTTCGACTGGGTCTCATCCAACGGCTGCGACTTCAACTACGACTTCGGCGTCAGCTTCAAAACCGAAGACACCGCCGGTGGAAAAGCCACCTACAACTACGAAAAAACCGACACCACCGAAGGCGAACTCCCCGGCCTGAGCGTCTTCTATCGCAACGAAGCCGGCGACATCTTCCACACCTACTCCACCTACGCCCGCGGCCTCGACATTCTGGTCGGCACCTACAACTACCTCGACCTGACGCCCAAGGGCCGCAACGAAGACGAAATCATGGACTGGGTGCGCCATCACGATAAATACGACGAGGCCAAGCCACACAGCTGCTGCCATGGCTGACCCCACCCCCAAGTCGAGCACAGCCCCCGTGGCGAGGGAGCTTGCTCCCGCTCGACTGCGCAGCAGTCGCCTTCTACGCCTGCCAGCGTAAATAACGGAGTAATGAAAGGATGGGCAACTGAGGGGCGCCTGTTTTCCAGACGAGAACCGGACCAAACTAGGTTTAAAAGACAAGCCGATCTCGATTGGTCTGTCTCAAATCCCCAACTCCGGCGATGTTTGGGGACGACTCAGGCGAAAGCGAGCTTTCTTACCCGCAACAAATCAACATGCTAACGAGCCACCCACAGATCATAAGCATCCTGCATCGCCAGCCAACTCTCCGGCGAGCGGCCAAGCGCTACAGACAACCGCAATGCCATTTCCGGCGAAACGCGGCTGGTGCCCTTCAAGACACGACTCAGTGTCGAGGGCGCTACATCGAGTTTTTCTGCCAACTCACGACCGCTGATGCCGTTCGGCTCTAGATAAATCTTGGTAATGAATTCCCCGGGGTGGGGAGGATTGCGCATGTACATCAGGGGTAATCCTCGTAGTCCAGGACGGGCCTGTATGTAATGGCGAAGAAGCTGATTGATGCATGCCTGATAACCCTCGCCCTGCCCCTTAAAGCACTCCAGCACATCGGCACCGAGGCAAATAGTAACCGCCTGCTTTACCGGCACACGCAGCTCGGCGCGACGGTAGAAACTCTCACCCAGTTCGGGGATATCGCTGGCGTCAATGTCCGCATCATTCAACTTGGCCAAGCGTCCCCAGTCAGTTTTCGACGCTTTCGACATAACGTATGGCCTCCTGTTTAGTGGCTTTTCGGAAGGAGATGATGCGGACACATTGATCCGCAGCTCGGTGTACACGACCCTGCCAATCATCGCTTTGATCAAGCCAATGGTTCGACGCAGGGCGCCTCTTTACCGAAGACTACTGTCGAAACCGTCCCTCTGAAATCAGACGCATCCCGTAAAAAAGTACGAAAGATCCTGCACAGACGTGGAAACCTCCTGCGAAACAGACGGACAGAATTACAGCAGGTCGTAGTGAAGGAAACGGGGGACTTGCTCCGCCATCGTAATGAAGTATGAAGAGACCAAGCCACATGGCTGCTGATACGGGTAAAACCCAATCCTTAGGCCGAGCATCGCTCCGTGGCGAGGGAGCTTGCTCCCGCTCGACTGCGCAGCAGTCGCCTGCGTCGCCTGACCCGCCGCGGTGCCAAAGCCGACTGAGGCAAGGCCAAAGGTCCTACACAAAGCTCGGAAAGTGATGTCTTGTGGCTCGGGAACGGGGCGGCCTATAGTCCCTCGTCGCCCTAAAAGGCGACCGGGTTTGGCGACCCGACTTACAGAGAGGCTCATTAATTTTCGAGGCTCTGACTATGACTAGATACATGCCCATCACTGGCATCGACTGCATCCCCACCGTCCTCCTCATCGACGCCGAAGCACCGCTCGACGTTCTCTTCGAAACTGCCGACTACCGCATTCGCACCGTGACCCAACTGCTGGAGAACATCGCGTTCCGCTCGGATATCAGCTCCGATACGGTGGTGCTTTCCGACTTCTGCAAAATGCTGACGATAGCGTTGCGCGATGGGTGTGATGTGATGGATGTGATTGGGAGGCGGTTGCGGGCGCAGGCTGCTGAGTAATGAAAACGGGCGACCTTTGAGTCGCCCGTTTCAAATGTATGGAGAGTACAAATTGACTGAGACTTTTACAGAATTTGACCCCGCAGAATACCTCTGTACTTCCGAGGCCGTTGCGGAGTTCATAAGCGATGCCCTGAAGACCGGCGATGCGAGCTATTTCGCCAAAGCGATGGAGATAGTCGCACGCGCCGAAGGGATGACCGAACTGGCCGGCTAATGGGTGTCCCCTTTTCCCGTTAAGTAAGTGCCATTCAAATCTGCCTTTTTTATGAATCTATAACCCTTTAATCCTCTTTTAAACAACCATACTTTTTTTATACACAACACCCTCTCCCTCATTGAACGCATAGACGCTATCAAATTGAAAAGAAAGGATAAAGCGCTCCGAAGTTCGCAAAGATAATTCCTCCATGACATATTTTATCTCGTTCCAACTCGACTCCAGTTCATGCAGGGGGCAATGAAATACCCCCATGACCCCTACCAGCCAATTCACGACCCACCCATCAGTAGCTAAGGCACTGGGCGGATCAACCATTTCGAAATAAAAGAAGCTATTTGAGTCGGAAAAATTTCCTTCTAACGAATTTTCCCCCACCGTTACAGCACTAGCAATTTTCTCCACAACATGCTGGATAGGCTCCAGTGTGGCGCCAGTTTCAATTTCCAGGAACATAGTGATAGTCATCGCTGGACCTCAATAACCCGTTTGCTGTCACCCTTCATAACAAACAATCGCTTCAGTTTATCAACAGGATTCACTTTCAACGCCTGCTCTATCGCTTCGATACTTAACGGTGAGTCCGCAAGATTGAGAACAATATTATCAGCTTGCTTTTGCACTTTATAAGCAACAGTTTTCAACACCGAGATGGCGCTCGTCGTAGTCGGTGAATATACATCTGCAAGTTCTCCATTTATCCGAAGATCAGGACGCGCTTCGCCTTTACTCCCTTGGTTGGGTAATTGTTCAACGTCATACCCAGCTTTTGCAAACTCTTTCGCAGCTTCATTCTGCCGCTGAATGGAACGAACCATATCTGGCGGAGCATTTGGTGGGGGAACTTCTGCCTCACCCTTCAATGAACCGATTTTAGGCAAGCCGCTTATCGCAGCCTCTGAGTCGGTTACGGCGCTCCAAGGATTGCTATTTTTGCCTGTAGACACCCCAGTACGGGTAGCCCTGGCTTCCAAAAACTTATCAAGAGCCGCCTGAACCCGAGGCGTAAGCCCTCCCTCAACAGCGCCAGGCCCCCGTGCGCCGCCAGAGCCAGGTATGACCAACGAAGCCAAGCTGACTGCGTTTTCCCACTGGTCGGTCACCTTGGCCAAGTTCGTCAAGTCGGTCAACGCACGCTCGGTCAATGTATCCTTGTACTGCGTGCAGGTCGCCGTCGTGCAGTTGAGGTCCTTCAATGCGGTCAGCCCGCCCTGAATCGAGGTCAGTAAGGATTTGGCAAAAGCACCACTGACAGCCTTCTCCGACCAATCGGTGATTTCGTTACTGATCTGTTCGTACTTCCCCCCCACCCATGTGTTTTTCTGGCAAGTCTCGTTGCTACCACAGGCGTTCATGTCCCCGACAAAATCACTCATGTCGTGGTGGTTGAGGTTGTTGTACTGGGTCGCATTGCCTGCCACGTACGTGCCTGTCTGCAGGGCATTGGCGTCATCGCCGGCGACAGCCGCAGCGGCCACAACGCCTAACAACTGAGAAGACATGAGCATCAGATGGTCGCGGTTCTCCGGACTCATCTGAGCCGCCATCCGCCGCAACTGGTTAGCGAACGTCTCGTTCACACCTGCTGCCATGGCACCAACAGCGAAGTCACTACCTGACGCTTCGGCGATCATCCCGCCTACCAGCGCGTGCAAGGCGATCTTCTCCGGGCTACCGGTCTTCAGGCCAAGGTTACCGGCCTGATCGAAGGAGTAAGCCGCCAAGGTGTTGTAGACGGCCGACTGGAGGATGCCCGCCAGCGTCACATCCCGGCCGAACGCTTTGGCAATTGCTGCCGCGGAGGCATTGTTGATCAACTGCTGACCCGCAAAATGGCTGACGGCTTCGATCGAACTTAAGTCAATTACCGTCTTGCCATTGACCTGCTTGGTCATGGTCATGTCGCCCAGATAGTTCTCGGCCACACCGGCTGTGATGGCTGCAATTGCGGCGTTGGTGAGGCCATCCTTGCTAAGAACAGCTTTATAACCGGCGCCTATATCTCCATTGTTGTTGATGGTCGCAACTGTACCGGTCGTTGCCAGGCTGGACGCTCCCGCCAAAGCCCAACCGCCGAGACCGGCACCTGCGGGGCCGAGCAAGACCGTCATCAGAATGGCAATTATCATCTGAGCCGCCGGGCCAAGACCGGAGTTCGCGTACTTGAAGCTGGTGTGTATTTCCTGCACTTGCCGCCAGTCGACACCGCCCTGCGCATCCAGCTCCTTGAGCCACGCCAGTTTTGGATCAGCCTTGACCATCGCATCGATGGACTCGGTCACTGTCTGCTTGTTGACCTGCCGCACATCCGCATGGATCTTGCCCACCGCATAAATCACCAGGTCACCCTGGGCGGTCAATTCACTCTGGCGAACGGTCTCGTCAGTGTGACCTTTACCTTTCATGCTGAACCAAGCAGCGCTGGACTTGCTCTTCTCGTGGCTTTCCTGATGCAAATCCTTCACAGATTCGAAAGTGATATCACCTCCGCTGGACACGTTAAGGTCATTGCCGCTGTTGAGTTTGGCTACTTGGTATCGCTGGTCACCACCACTCTCGATGGTCAGATCGCCCCCGGTAGTGATCTCGCTTCCGACATTGACGACCTTGGTCACCTCGTCGCGCTGTGTTTGCTTACTGCCCCAACTACCTTTTTTCTTCTTGTCATACAGCGAATAATCACTGTCCTGTGCAGCCAGCAGTTCAAGTTTGTCACCGGCTACCAGGTAGGCTTCGTCGCCAGCAGTGATGCGGGTCGAAATCAGCGTCATGTCCTTGCCGGCGTCGAGGGTAACGTCGCCACCCGCCGTCAAACTGCTACCAACCTGCTTGACGTGATCTTCTTGCGTCGTGAGTTTCTTGGACTTGGAATAGGAGTGGGTTTCATCCGCTGCGGAACTCAGCAGAATGTTTTCGACGGCAGTCATACCGATGTCACGCTTGGCGTCGATCTGACTGCCAATTTCGGCAATGTCTCGACCCGCACGGACAATCAGGTCCCGACCGACGTCGAGCGTAGAACCGTATTGAGTGATACTGGAGGTCTGCTTTCCGAGGTTTGCACTGTTGCGCTGTTCAGCGGTGACGATATTCACATCTCGACCAGCATCGATGCGTGTGTCTCGCCCACTATCGAGCACACCACCATTGCTGATGAAATCCCGCCCAGTATTGATACTCAGGTCATTTGCCGCCTCGATACGCGCGGCACTGTCGACAAACTCTCGATGCAGATGCGTGTTGTCACCGGTGGCGCCAACAGAACGCTCATTGATCACGTCTCCCAAGAGGGTGACCATGCTCACATCACGTCCAGCAATAACACCACCTGCCTTGTTAACGATGTTATTACCCGCCAACAGATCCAGCCGATCGCCCGCCTCAATCAACCCACTGTTGACCAGATCGTTGCCCGCCGAGGCACTGAGATTATTGGTCGCACGCAACGTACCGGCATTCGTCAGATCCTGACCAGCAATCAGCTTGACATCCGCCCCCTGAATCAACGCCCCGTTCGGCGCCAAACGATTATTCACCTGAGCCATGTACAACACCGGCACCAGCACTTTCTCGCCGTTCACCTCATGCTCTTCCAACCAGACAATGTCATGGGTCAGCGCCGCGACTTGTTCCGAAGTCAGCGTCACGCCCACCGACAAACCAAGCTCCTGTTTGCTGGCGATGGCGTTGTCCATCAGGTACTTGAACATCCCTTCATCGCTGGTCTGGCCGTCGATGAAGCGTTGGCCGGTGCGGGCGACTACCGCTTGCTGGATCAAGCGTTGTTCGTAGAGGCCGTCACCCAGGCGCTTGGCGCTCTGGTCGGGGTCGTAGTTGAGTTCGCCCAGCAAGTAGTCCGAGCTCATGAACGACTTGAGTTCAGTGAGCACGGGGTTGGTTTCGATCAGGTATTTCTGTGGATTGGATTTGAACGAGGTATCCGGCACACCTTGGACCCGCGCCACTGTCTGGCTGGACGCTGGGGTGGCAACCGCATTGCCCACCGTCGGGACGGCCTGGGCGGTTGGGATCAGGCTGGCGCCCGTGATATTGATCCTTTCCACTTGGGTCGCAACGCCCGTGCTGCTGTTGCGACTCGGCATTGGCAGGGAATGGCCGCCGTTTTCGATAGGCGCACTTGCATCAAGCGTGCGGGTATTCACGTCGCTGTCGGTGGCTTGGCGAGTGACTTGAGTCAGCTGCCGGTCAGCCGTGACCAGTTGCGCAGCCTCACCTATCTGCACGCTGCGAGCCTGGGTATCCGGCAGGTCCTGTTGTCGCTGGGCGGTGCTGATGGAATTGCTGGCCATGCTCCAGCTTTGCGGCGCGCTATTGGCCTGGGTCGCCTGTTGGGCCGAACCACCCTGACCGCTCAGACGAAACAGACCATTCTGCCCGGAAGGCAAGCTAAAGCCCGGCAGGGTCAGCGGGTTGAGCTGTTGTTGCGCGAGGTTGGGTGGGAGTTGTCCATTGATCTGTATGACCGCCGGTGTCACCTGGCCGCTGAGTTGGGTCGAGCCTACTTTGGAGGCACCGCTATTTAGAGTGACGCCTTCACGCACGACACTGTTGGTGAGGTTCTGAGTTGCATTGATGTGCACCGTTCCGCCGGCCTGTACCACGGCACTGGCGAAGTTCGAGGGACCGTTGTAGGTGATGGTGTTTTCGAAGAAGGCGGCGTTTTTGACAGCAGCAGGGGCGTCGGTACGCACCCCGTCGTTGTAGTGTGCCGGGTCAAGATTGTCAGGGCCGCCATCAACATGAACGATGCCAAAGGAAGTGTAGGGATTATCCCCGCGACCTCCAGGCTTCGAAATTACCGTGAACATGGACTCGACATCAGTAGCGCTCCAAGCATGCAAGCTGGGACGCTGGTATTGGTTATAGTAAAAGGGATCATTGGCGGCGTTGTAGTTCAGCACCGACTCCCAAAAGGCCATACTCTCATCGGCGTTGTGGGGTAAGTTGAATGAGCGTCGCACGCTGTAATCACCTACAGACGCTCCGCTGTTGGCGAATGTCTGCAGGCTGAGGGTCAAGTTGTCGCCGGCGCTAACCGTCGATGCCTGATTGAGAAAATCGCGCCCATTGGCCAGAAGATTTTTTCCGGCCGTCATGTTGGCTGACGCAGAATCCTGAACGATCTGAGACGTATAGTTTTCCACCCAGACCATGTAACCGTCTTCTTTGTAACCAACGTACGGAGCGAACTCTGCACAGGCGTAGCACTTAATCCCGATGTAGCCCGACACCAACCCACCCGTAGCCTCGAACACATCCTTGCGGTTCTCGATACGATCCGCCGCCAGGTTCAAGTCGCCGCCGCTTTCAATCGATGCCGAGATATTGGCAATCGAAGCGCTCCAGGCGTTGCTGTCATCGCGACTGATGCTGATATTGCCCGTGCCATAGACGTCGGCAAAACGGTTGGTGAAGTCGTTGACGCGCAGCGCCATGTCCGCGCCGCTGAAGATCAAGCCGTTCTGGTTGAGCAGGCTGGACGCGACCAGGCGCAGGTTGCCGCCGCTGCCCAGCGTCCCGTAGTTGTTGATTGAGCCGGCATTGACGGTCAGGGCGGAGGCGGCAGTCATGCGGCCGTAGTTGTTGAGTTGCCCATTGATCTTGAGCGTGGCGTCTGCCCCGCTGGCAACGCTGCCCGTGCTGCCCAGATTCATGGAGGCTGCGCTCAGGGCCAGGTTGCCCAGGCTGCTGTAGCGCCCGTTGCCACCATAACTCCCTCCCAACACCAGACTGATCGAACCATCACTGGCAATCAGCCCATCGTTACTCCAATTTTCCCCATCCCCCTCCAGGCTGGTAGAAGCCAGCAACTGCCCAGTCCCGGTCTGTGTCAGGTTGTCCACATTGACGGTCAGTCGCCCGGCCTGGATGACGCTGCTGTTGGTCCAGTTTTTGGCAGTCAGCGTCAACCCGCCACGGGTGACGAGGCTGCCGCCGGCGTTGGTCAGGTTGGCGGTGGAGATATCAAAGTCGCCGCTGCCCACATGCAACAGACTGCCGCCCAGGTTCTGGAAGTTGGCGGCGTTGAGGATCAGGCCATTGTTGGCGGTTTCCAGCGTGCCATTGCGGTTATCGAACAGGCCGCCAATCTGAAAGTTGGTCGTACCGCTCCCACCCAAGGCACGCAACTGCCCGGTCTGGTTATCCAGGCTCGCGGCCTTGATCGCCAGGGTGCTGTCACTCTCGATAATCCCCTGGCGGTTGTTCAACGCGCCGGTGAGGTCCAGGTCGATCTGGCTGCCGGCGATCTGGCCGTCGTTGTCGCCACTGTTGTCGAAATCGTTGGCGCTGACGTTGACCTTGCCTTTGGCATAGAGGCCGCCGTTGCGGTTGTCGAAATTGCCGGTGGTGACGGTGGCATCGCCGGTCTGTGCGGAGATGCGCCCGCCGTAGTTGTCGAGGCCGCCGCGTGCGGTCAGGTTCAGGCGCTGGGCCTGGGTGATGCCGCCCTGGCGGTTGTTGTTCAGGTCGTAGCCGTTTTTCAGCACGCCGGTCAGTTGGGTGGTGAGCATTCCTTGCAGGCTGGCGAGGACGCCGCCACGGTTATCGAAATGGCGACCCGTTGCGCTCACATCGCCGGCCTTGGCTTGGATTCGACCGCTCTGGTTATCGATGTCCGTATCGACAGTGAGTTTCAACCCTCCTTGGCTTTGCACCACACCCTTGCCGTTGGTAAGGCTGGCCGCGTCGATTTCCACGCCGCCGTTCTGGCTGTAGATCAAGCCATCGGCATCATTCTGGACGGCGCCGGAGGTATTCAGGACCAACAAATCATTGGCCGCGACGGTGCCGCGATTGCGGTTGTCCAAGCCACTGGTGAGCAAGGTCAACAGGCCTTGGCTGGCGATCTGGCCGCCCTGGTTGTTGATCTGCGTGGCGCGCTCGACCCGCAGCGGGCCGGCGCTGGCGAGCTTGCCATTGGTGTTGGTCAGGGCGCCGAGTAAATCCAGGGTCACGGCGGCGTTGCCGATCAGGTTGCCGCCGCTGTTGTCCAGGCTGGTGCCGGTGAAGCTCAGGGCTTGTTGTGCATTGAGGGTGCCGCTGACGTTGCCCAGGGTCATGGCGTTCATGACCAGAATGGCGCCGCTGTCGATCAAGCCGCCTTGGGCGTTGTTCAGCAAACCGCCAGTGACGGTCAGGGTCTGGTCGCCGCCGCTGGACAGAATCCCGCCCCGGTTATCCAGGCTGGTGGCGCTGACAGTGAGTTTTTTCTGGCCGACCAGAGCACCGGCAGCGCTGTTGAGCAGTGCCCCGCTGAGGGTGACGCCGACGTCTCCATTGCGGCTGGAGAGCGTGCCGTTGTTGCGGTTGTCGAGATTGGAGCTGTTGACCTGCAGCCCTTGCCATCCAGAAATCAAACCGTTCTGGTTGACCAGGCTATCGCCATCAAGGCTCAGGTTCTGACTGCTGATCAGCTTGCCGCCGCTGTTATCGATCGTCTGGCCGCTGAGGTTGAAGCTCTGGCTACTGGAGATTTCGCCACCCTGGTTATCAAGGTTGCGCAGGCCGTTGACGGTCAGCAAACCTTTGGCGGTGATCAGGCCGTTGCGATTGTTCAGGTCATGACCGCCGAGGTTCAGCGTCACGGCTTGTTCACCCAATAGACGTCCACCGTTTTGGCTGAGCGCGGCCAGGGTCAGGTTCAGATCGCCTTTGGCCGACACTTCGCCGCCGTCGCTGGAGTCCAACGAATCGGCGCCGAGGGTGAGTCTGGATTGGGCATTGATCAGGCCGTTGGCGCTGTTGTTCAGGGCCATGGCGTTGAGGACCAATGCACCGCCCGCCAGCACGCTGCCACCCTGGTTGTTCAAATTGCCGCTGTTGAGTGTCAGCAACTGCGCAGCGCTGATCAGGCCTTGGGCCTGGTTGTCTAATTGTTGGCCAACCGTCAGGTCGAGCTTGCCACGACTGGTCAGGGTGCCGCCGTTGTTGTTCAGGCTTTGCGCAACGGTATCGACGCTGGCCGCGCCGATCAGGCCTTTGACGTTGTTGAGCGCCTGGACGACGCGTAAGGTCAGGCCTTGGTTGCTGAGCAACCGGCCACCGTCGTTGTTGAGGTTTTGCGCCGTCAGAGTGAAGGCTTGAGCGCTGGAAATTTCACCGCCCTGGTTGTTCACGCCGTTGAGGTTTTTCAGCAGCAACGTACCGGGGGCGTTGATCAGGCCGTTCTGGTTGTTGAGCTGGCCGTTGTTCATGTCCAGGCTCAGCGAGGTGTTGCTGAACAGCTGGCCGCCCTGTTGATCCAGGCCGGAAACCGAGGCAGTCAGTGCGCCCTGGCTGCCGATGCGGCCGCCGTCCTGGTTGGTGACCTGGGCCGCATTGAGGTTCAGCGTGCTGCCGCTGTTGAGGCGTCCGTTCTGGCTGTTGTCGAACGCGCCGGTAGAGACGTTCACCGCGCCTTTACCGCTGATGCTGCCCTGCTGACGGTTGTCCAGCGCCGTGCTGGTGAGCAGCAACGCGCCGTCGGTCACCAGTTCGCCGCCTTGGTTATCGAGGCGGCCCAGGCTTTTAACGGTGAGGTTGGCGGCGCTGGACAGGCTGCCGTCGGTGTTGGTCAGGTTGGCGGCGCTGACGTCCAGAGTGCCTTCGCTGCTGATTTGACCCTGGGTGTTGATCAGGTCGCCACTGAGGTCGATGCGTTGGTTCTGCTGGCTGACCAGATAGCCGCCGCTGTTGTCCAGGGAACTGCCCTCAAGGCTCAATTGCGTCTTGGCACTGAGCAAGCCTTTGGTCCGGTTGAGCAGCTTGTCCACGGTGAGCTTCAGCGCCTGCCCAGCGAATACCTGGCCACTGTCGCTGTTATCGAGGTTTTTGCTCACCAGTGTGACGTCGGTGCTACCGCTCAGCTCGCCGCCGCGGTTGTCGAGGTCGTCAACGTTGATATCCAGCGCTTTTGTAGCACCGATCAAACCGGCCTGGCGGTTGTCCAGGCTCGACGCTTGCAACGTCAGGTCCGTGGTGCTGACCAACGTGCCTTGACGGTTGTCCAGCGCGGTGACGGTAGCGTTGAGCCCGGCTTTGCCGGCGATGTTGGCGGCACGGTTGTCCAGGCGATCAGCGTTCAACGTCAGCGCGCCGTCGGCGATCAGCGAACCGCGCTGGTTGTCGAGCAGCGTATCTACGTTCAAATCGAGCTGATCGCGACTGCTGATCAGGCCATCGCTGTTATCCAGGCTGGCGCTGTGGCTGTCCACGGACGCGGCCGAGATGATCCCTTTGGCGTTGTTCAGGGCCTGGGCTGTCCTCAGGACCAGGCCTTGATTGCTGAGCAGTTTGCCGCCGCTGTTATCGAGATTCCGCGCCGCCAGGGTGAATGCTAGCCGGCTGGAAATTTCACCACCCTGGTTGTTGACGTCCTTGAGATTACTCAGCAGCAACAGGCCCGGGGCGTTGATCAGGCCGCCCTGGTTGTTCAACTGGCCCTGGTTCATGTCCAGGCTGACGCTGGTGTTGCTGAACAACTCTCCTTGCTGTTGATCCAGCCCGGTGACCGATGCGCTCAAGGCCTGGCTGCTGGCGATACGGCCGGCGGCGTTGTTCACCTGAGCGGCGGTGAGCTTGAGGGTGTTGCCCGAGGTCAGGCGCCCGCCCTGGCTGTTGTTGAGAGCGCCGGTGCTGACTTGGGTGGCGGCGCTGCCCGAGACCAGGCCTTTCTGGCTATTGTCCAGGCTGGCGCTTTTGAGGCTCAGGCCAGCGTCGGTGCTGATGGAGCCGCCCTGGTTGATCAACCCATCCTGGCTGACAATCGACAATGCGCCGGCACTGCCGAGGCTGCCGGCGGTGTTATCGAGGCTGCCGGCGTTGACAGTCAGTTCACCTTCGCTGCTGATCAGGCCTGTGTTATTCAACAATGCGTTGTCGAGTGTGATCACCAAAGCATTCAGGCTACTGAGTGCGCCACCGCTGTTGTCCAGCGTATTGCCCGTGAGCGTGAGGCGGCCTTGGGCGTGGATCAGGCCCTTGGTCTGGTTGATCAGTTGCGCAACTTTCAATTCAAGCGCGCTGCCAGCAATCAGTTTGCCGCCGTCGCTGTTGTCCAGGCGTTGAGCGCCAACCTTGACGTCCAGCCCTGCGGACAGTTCGCCCGCCTGGTTATCGACCTGCCCAACCTGCAAATCCAGCGCTTTTGTGGTGCCGACCAAGCCACCGTTGCGGTTATCCAGAACGCTGCCGGTCAGGCTCAGGTTGCCTTGTGAGACCAGCGCGCCGCCCTGCTGTTGCAAGGTATCGATCAGCGCGGTGAGGTCGGTTTGGCTGGAGATGCGGCCAAGGGCGTTTTGCACCTCATTGGCCTTCAAGTTCAGCGGGCCGACGCTGCTCAGCAGGCCACCGCGGTTGTCCAGCCGCGTGACTTCGACACCGACGCCGGCCTTGCCGGTGATGATCCCGTTGTTACGGTTGTCCAGTTGCGCGACCGTCAGTTGCAACGCTTTGTCGGCGCGGATGTTGCCGCCACGGTTGTCGAGGGAATCGCTGCGCACGGTCAGCAGGTCGACCCCGGTGAGACGACCGCCGCGGTTGTCGAGGCTACCGGTTTGCAGATCAAGTGCGCCCTTGGCGATCACTTCGCCCTGGCTCTGGTTGTCCAGCAGGCCGCTGATGCGTGCGCTCAGGCTGCCGTCGCTGATCACCTGACCGGCGTTGCCGTTGTTCAGGCTCGCGGCCTGGAAGTCCACGACCTTGCCCGAACCGAGCACGCCCTCGCGGTTGTCCAGCGCGCCGCCAAGGCTGATGTTCAAGGCGTTATCGCCCAGTACCTGACCGTTGCGGTTGTTCAGGGTCATCGCGTTGAGCCGGGTCAGGCCGGCGCTGGAAATTTCGCCTTCCAGGTTGGTCAACGTTGCGTCGACGTTCACGCTCAGGTCGGCGTCGCTGCTCAAGGTGCCGCTGCTGTTGTCCAGGCTGGCGGCGCGCACGGCAAGGCCATTGGCCGAGACCAATCCTTGGGCGTTGTTCAACGCCTGGGCGATGGTCAGGTTGAGGCCCTGCTTGCTGACGACCTTGCCAGCGCTGTTGTCCAGGCTGTTTGCATTCAGGCTGAAGGCTTTGTCGCTGGAGATCTCACCCTCGCGGTTGTCCACGGCGGCGAGGTTGTTCAACAGCAGCGCGCCGGGGGTGCTGATCAGCCCGCCCTGGTTGTTCAATTGCCCATGGTTGAGGTCGAGGGAAAGGCTGGTGTTGCTGACCAATTGGCCATTCTGTTGCTCCAGCCCGGTGACGCTGGCATTCAGGGCCTTGGCACTGGCGATGCGACCGGAGGTGTTGTTCACCTGACCGGCCTTCAGCAACAGCGTGTCACCGCTGATCAGGCTGCCACTCAGGTTGTTCAGGGTCGCGGCGCTGTCGATGCTCAACGCACCGATGCTGGTCAGTTGGCCCGCATCGTTAGTGATCCCGGCGGCTTTGACACTGGCGGTGGCGTCGCTTTTGAGGCTGCCCTGGGCATTGAGCAGTTGCCCGCGCAGGTCCAGGTCCATCCCTTGCTGGGCATAAAGCGAGCCCTGGCGGTTGTCCAGTTGCCCGGCATTGACAGCCAGGGCGCCTCGGGTGGAGATCAACCCTTGGCTCTGGTTGGTCAGGCGCTCCAGGGTCAGGCGCAAGTCGCCGTAGGCAATCAGTTTGCCGCTGTTGCCGTTGCTCAGCTCGGTGCCGGTCAGCGCCAGGACACCCTGGCTCGACAGCTCACCGCCGCGGTTATCCAACGTGCCTACGGTGAGGCTGGCAGCCTGGCTTGTGGTGACGATGCCGCTCTGACGGTTGTCCAGGCTCGCCGCGTTGAGGGTCAGCAGTCCGGCCGAGGACAGCAATCCCGCCTGATTCAGCAATTGCGCCGAAATGCGGGCGGTGAGCGCACCGTCACTGAGCAAACGGCCTGCGGTGTTATCCAGCGACGCAGCGCTGAGCTGCACGCTCTTGCTTGAAGTGAGCCGGCCGCTGCGGTTGTTCACTTGGCGTCTGGCGTTGATATCCAACCCCTGCCCTGCCGCGACCAGACCCGCTACGTTGTCCAGCGAAGCAACGCGCAACGTAACGCCGCTCAAGCCGGTGAATTCGCCACCGTTGTTATTCAACTGCCTGACATTGGCCGTCAGGTTGCCGTTGCTGCTGACGGCACCCTGGGTATTGAGGAGTGTGTCGGCGGTGACGTTCAACGTATTGCTACTCAGCAGCCGCCCTTTGCTTTGGTTGTCCAAGGTCGCGGCGTTGACCGTGGCGGTCTGCCCGGCGCTCAGCGTCCCACCCTTGTTGCTCAGCGTCTGCGCAACGTCGACTGTGAGGTTACGGCTGGCAACGACGCTCTTACCGTTGTTACTCAGACTCTGCGCCTCCAGGCTCACATCCCCCGCCGCATTACGGGTGTTATTCGCATTGACCCCGGCCTCAATAATGCCGTTGTTGGTCAGTTGCCCACCCGCGCTCAGGGTGATGCTGTCCCGCGCCGCAAGACTCTGCTGGTTGCTCAGGTTGCCCTGGGTCTGGGCCTTCAATGTGGTGCCGGCGTAAACCGGTCCTTGGGCATCAAGGCTCGCGGCTTTGACGTTGACCGCGCCGGTGGCCGAGGTCTGCGCCAGGCTCAGGTGGCCGTTGGCATCCAACTGAATATCCCCGCCACTGGCAATCAACTGCCCGTCCAGCTTCACCCCGACACCGGCCTCGGTGCCCACCAGCCTGATCGCGCCGGCGTACATCCCGCCCAGAGCCGAGGAGTCGATCGCCAACTGCGGCTTGGCGCTGCCGTCGTTGGCGCGGGCTGTAGCGCTCAAAGTGTCAGCGTCGACATCATTGCGGCCGGCAACAATCGTCAGGTTTTTCGCCTGGATCTCAGCGTTGATCTTGGCGCTGCGAGTGATGATTTCGAAACTGTCGACGTTGTTGGCGTTGAGGCCCGCGCCTTCGATGGCGACGCTGCCCTGATCGACCTGATAGCGCCCCACCTGGCCGTTTTCGATGATCGGCTTGCCCGTGGTCAGGGTCGCCTTTGGGGTATTGATGAAACCGCAGCCGTTACAGGTAATGCCGTAGGGGTTGGCCACGATCACACGGGCCGATTGCCCGGCCACTTCGGTGTAGCCGCGCAACTGGCTGGGGTTGCCGCCGTTGACTTCATTGAGGATGGTGGTGGCGGCCGTGCCGTTGAGGTTCGGGTTGCCGATAATGATCCCGCCCAGTTGCGTGGACTGGGTGCGGGCGGTGGCGTTGTTGAGGATCACGCCGTTGCTGCCGACGTTGTAGTCGCTGAACTGGTTGTGGGACAGACCGCTGCCGTTGGGTTTGGCGATGTTGACGATAGGCACACCATTGCCTGCCTGGCTGAGGCCCGTGCCCGGTGCGCTGACCACAATGCCTTCGGCCTGGGCCCACATCGGTTGCCAGAACATGACGTTGGCCAGCAGGAACGCCAGGCCACGCTTGGGCATGCCCCAGAAGCGGTCACGGGCTTGCAGGGCTGCGGAAGGTTGGCGGGCCAGGAAGGCGTGTTGGCGGTCGTCCATGTTCAGGTCTCGTTGCAGCAAAATTTAGAGGAGTACGTCCACGCGGAAGTAGATCGGCGCTTCGCGCTCGGTCAGGGCATCCGGGCGTTCCAGGGAGTGGGCGAAGGTGACGCTGGCGCTCAGGTGCTCACCACGGGCGAACAGCTCCAGCGAGTTGCTCGACATACGCCCGTGCTGGCCGCCGTTGTAGCGGTCGCCGCGAATCACGCCCTGGTCATAGCCGAGGCTGGTGCCGTATTCGGCGAACACCGGGCGCAGCCACTCCAGCGCTACCGGGCGGCTCCAGCGCAGGTCGTTGCGCCAGTAGCCGCCGCTGTCGCCGGACAGTGATTGGTCCTTGTAGCCACGGATCGACGATTGCCCGCCCAGGCTCATGCGCTGCGGGCTGAACAGCACGTCCTCGCTGCGCTGGCCGGTCATCAGACTGCTGAAGCTGAAGGACTCGTCCCACAACTTGAAAGGCTGCAGGTAGCTGGCGGTGGCGGTGTACTTGCGATAGCGCGCATCCGGTACGCCAGGGCCCGGGTCGTGATCGCCCTGGGCGTCCAAGGCACCGATGCCCTCCTGCATGCCCAGGTCGAGGTTGACGAAAGCACTGCCGACTCGCCGTCCGTGGTTGATCCCGAACTGCGCCTCGCTGATGCGATTGCTGCTCTCGCGAAGCTTGCTGTCTTCGATGAAGTTGTTGGTGCGCAGGTACGAAAGACCGGTGTTGAGGGAAGTCTTGCTCAGCGCATCGCGATGGATCACCCGCTCGACCCGCAACTGATGGTTCTGGCTGTCGCCGGTCTGCTTGAAGTTGAAACCGTTGGCCGGGATTTGCGAGCGGTATTCGCTCTGGCTGTAGGTGTAGCTGACGTTCCACCAGCCCCAAGGCAGGTTGTAATAAAGCATGGCGTTGTTGGAGGTGTGCTGGTGGTCGGTCATGGCGTCATGACCGCCGCGCAACATCAACTGGTCGGCTAGGCCCAGCGGGCTGTCCCACTCGAAACTGCTGCCCCACTGCTGCTCGCCGGTGCTGCGCTGGCCGTCGTTGCTGCGCGACAGACCGGCGCGCCAGGGCTTTTTCGGCTCGTTGGTGACATTTACTTCACTGCCACCGACTTCCTGGCCTGGGGTCAGCTCCATCTTGGCCTGATTCGACGGCAGGCGATTGAGCTGATCCACCATCTGCTCGATCTCCCGCAGGTTGACCAGGTCACCGGCCTTGCCGGGAAAAGCCATCGCCAGTTCACGCTCCGATAGCTTGCTGTTCTCGGCCCCCTTCAGGCCTTCGAGTCGCCCTTCCACCACCAGCACGCTCAGATTTCCACCGGACAGGTCCTGCTGCGGCAGATAAGCACGGCTGGTGACCAGCCCCTTTTCGATGTAGTGATCGGTGATGACTTTGAGCAGTTCGTTAAGCTGCGGCACACCCAGGCATTGGCCGATGTAGGGCTTGAGCAGATGCTCTCGCTCGCTGGCGGAAAGACTGTTGGCGCCTTTGAGTTCGATGGTCTTGATGGGGAAGCAACGGGTATCGACAGGTGCGGTCGGCTGGGCCGGCTTCGCCTCCTGGCCGGGCAGGTCCTTGAGTTCCTCCAGGCGACGACGCTGCTCTTCGAGCAAACGGTTCTGTCGCTCGCGAATCAGGTCCGTGTCGCCTGGAGTGGGTGCGGCGTGAGCCAGGGTCAGCGGAGAAAGGCACAGCAAAGCCACGCACAACCTCGCCCAAAAGACGGGTGAGGACATGTTCGATCCCTCGAGTAAAAGTGATATCAAAATAGCGGCGCGATATTAGTTAGCCATCATTTTGACGTCAACTATTTGCCTGAGTTTTGAGGCTACTATTGGATCCGTTCGTCTGAAATCAGCCCCCTCTCGTGCGCCGGTATGAAAGATCCGGTACAGGGCTGGAAATCTCCTACGAAACGAACACACAGGCCCTCACAGCCTCTAGCAAATGAACTTTCCGACCAACGCCGGCCTCAACCCATTACCTGCCCAATAAGGAATACGAGGCCCACCCCATGAAGACTTTCCTGAAACTCACCCTCGCCACCGCCCTGACCTGCGCCCTGCCCGCCTGGGCCACTTGCACGCCAGAGGAAGCGACCGCCAAGCGTGAACAACTGGCGCAGGAAGTGACCAAGCTCACCGAACAGAACCCAACCAAGGCCAAGGAAATGAATGACGAGCTGCAGGCCATGGACCTGGAGACCGCCAGCAAGGATGTGCCGGATAAGTGCCAGTTGATCGATAAGCGTCTGCAAGAGTTGAAGCAAGCAGAGAAGAAGGCTGGGTGATTAGCCACAGCCGAGCACAGCCTGCTTTTGTGGCGAGGGTACATTCGTGGGAGCAAGGCTTGCCCGCGATGAAGGCGATGCGGTCTTTCAGAAATCGAGGCGTCTGTGTCGCGAGCAAGCTTTGCTCCCACAAATCCCCCTCGCCACAGGGGTCTGCGCCAAGCTTGGATTTTAGTTTCACCCATAAAAAAACCGGACCCAAGGTCCGGTTTTTCATGAAGCACTACCGCGGCTTCACTCAGCCGCAGGCGCTTCCGGCTTGCGGCGCTTGAGCGGGGCCATGCCGTCCTTGCTGACCAGCGACGGGGCGTCGGTCTTCGGGCGGTTGGCGGTCTTGCGCTTGGTCGGAGCCTTGGCGCCGGTTTTCTTCTTGTCGCCCTTGGCGTCGACCTTTTTCTTCTTCACGCCAACGGCCTTGCCCGAGGCCTTGACCTTTTTCGGTCCGCCGTAGGTGCCTTTGACTTCCTTGATGGTGCGGCGCTCGAAGCTCTGCTTGAGGTAGCGCTCGATGCTCGACATCAGGTTCCAGTCGCCGTGGCAGATCAGCGAGATCGCCAGGCCATCGTTACCGGCGCGGCCGGTGCGACCGATGCGGTGCACGTATTCGTCGCCGCTGCGGGGCATGTCGAAGTTGATGACCATGTCCAGGCCATCCACGTCCAGGCCGCGGGCAGCGACGTCGGTGGCGACGAGGATTTTCACGCCGCCCTGCTTGAGGCGGTCGATGGCCAGCTTGCGGTCCTTCTGGTCTTTCTCGCCGTGCAGCACGAACGCCTTGTATTCCTGGGCCACCAGGCGACCGTAGATGCGGTCGGCCATGGCCCGGGTGTTGGTGAACACGATGGCTTTTTCGTAAGTCTCGTTGGCCAGCAACCAGTTGACGATCTGTTCTTTGTGCTGGTTGTGGTCGGCGGTGATGATCTGCTGGCGGGTGGTGGAGTTCAGCTGGCTGACCGCGTTGAGCTGCAAGTGCTCGGGGTTGTTCAGCACCTTGGCGATCATCTCGCGCAAGCCCGAACCGCCGGTGGTGGCGGAGAACAGCATGGTCTGCTGGCGATTGACGCATTCGTCCACCAGGCGCTGCACGTCTTCGGCAAAGCCCATGTCGAGCATGCGATCGGCTTCGTCCAGCACCAGCACTTCGACTTCCTTGAGGTCGAGGTTGCCAGCGTTCAACTGCTCGATCATCCGCCCCGGCGTGCCGATCAGGATGTCCGGCACCTTGCGCAGCATCGCGGCCTGGACCTTGAAGTCTTCGCCGCCGGTGATCAGGCCGGACTTGATGAAGGTGAATTGCGAGAAACGCTCCACTTCCTTCAAGGTCTGCTGGGCCAGTTCGCGGGTCGGCAGCAGAATCAGGGTCTTGATGCTGACGCGGACCTTGGCCGGGCCGATCAGGCGGTTGAGGATCGGCAGCACGAACGCGGCGGTCTTGCCGCTGCCGGTCTGCGCCGTCACCCGCAGGTCACGCCCCTGGAGCGCGAGCGGAATAGCCGCTGCCTGCACCGGCGTTGGCTCGACAAATTTAAGCTCGGCCACGGCTTTGAGCAGGCGTTCGTGCAGGGCGAATTGGGAAAACACGGGTGCTACCTCGAAGAAATGCAAAAAAACAGCTGCATAGGGTAACGGTTTCGAGCGCGAAGGCCGAGTTTCTTTATACAAACGGCGGTAAATCAGTGCATTTTTATAAGCCGATTTGTCATCAACGGTCACTTGAACGGGCTTAAATGCTCTAATCGCCCCGTCGCGTCTTTATAGAAGAACCGTTTCGTCCATGGACATCAAACAACTCTGGGTCAACATCCAAGACCTCTGGGGTGCCCTTGACCAGCACCCGCTCCTGCACTCCAGCCTCGCCCTGATGTTGCTGCTGGTCATCGCCCTGGTGCTGGGACGGGTGGCGCGCTACCTGATCCTGCACGCGGCCAAACTGCTCGGGCGCCAACCGGCCCTGCACTGGGTCAACGACCTGCGCCAGAACAAGGTCTTCCATCGCCTGGCGCAGATGACGCCGTCACTGATCATCCAGTTCGGCCTGCACCTGGTGCCGGAACTGAGCAAGACCAGCATGATTTTCCTGGGCAACGTCGCCCTGGCGTTCACCATCCTGTTCATGGTGCTGAGCCTCAGTGCCCTGCTCAGCGCCCTGCTGGACGTGTACGCTCGCACCGAACATGCGCGTACCCGCTCGATCAAGGGCTACGTGCAACTGACGAAGATGGTGCTGTATGTGTTTGGCGCGATCATCATCGTCGCCACCCTGATCGACCGTTCGCCGTTGTTGCTGCTGTCAGGCCTGGGTGCGATGTCGGCGGTGATCCTGTTGGTCTACAAGGACACCCTGCTGTCATTCGTCGCCAGCGTGCAGTTGACCAGCAATGACATGCTGCGGGTCGGCGACTGGATCGAGATGCCCCAGGTTGGCGCCGACGGTGATGTGGTGGATATCACGCTGCACACGGTGAAGGTGCAGAACTTCGACAAGACCATCGTCTCGATCCCGACCTGGCGCCTGATGTCCGAGTCGTTCAAGAACTGGCGCGGCATGCAGCAGTCCGGCGGACGACGGATCAAGCGCAGTCTGTTCATCGACGCCAGCGGCGTGCGCTTCCTGCATGACGAGGAAGAACAGCGCCTGACCCAGGTGCGCCTGCTGACCGACTACATCGGCCGCAAGCAGGCCGAGCTCAAGGCCTGGAACGAGGCCCAGGGCAATGTCGCAGCCATGTCGGCCAACCGTCGGCGGATGACCAACCTGGGCACCTTCCGCGCCTACGCCCTGGCCTATTTGAAGAGCCACCCGGAGATCCAGCCGAACATGACCTGCATGGTCCGGCAGATGCAGACCACCGCCCAGGGCATCCCGCTGGAAATCTACTGCTTCACCCGCACCACGGCGTGGGCGGATTACGAGCGCATCCAGGGGGATATTTTCGATTACCTGCTGGCGGTGATGCCGGAGTTCGGATTGAACCTGTACCAGCAGCCCAGCGGCATGGACTTGCGCTCGGGGTTGTTGCCGGCGGTGTTGGGGGCGAGCTCAATTTCGGAACCGCAGAAGCAGGTGGTCTGAAACCACCACAGATCCCCTGTGGTAAATCCCCTGTGGGAGCGAGCTTGCTCGCGATGACGGTGTATCAGAAACATAGATGCTGACTGACATTCCGCCATCGCGAGCAAGCTCGCTCCCACAAGGGTTTAGTGTGAAGGCTGAGGTTGGCGGATCCCCAACCGACTGATCCATACCGCCGCCAATATCACCGACCCACCCAGTAGCAGCCGCCCCAACGCCTCGTGCTGGTTCCAGATCAGCAGGTTCACCAGCAGCCCCACCGGCACGTGCAGGTTGTTCATCACCGCCAGCGTCCCGCCGTTGACCAGACAGGCGCCTTTGTTCCACCAGTACAACCCCAGCGCCGTGGAAACCAGGCCGAGGAACACCAGCACGCCCCATTGCAACGGCGCTTCTGGCCAGAAATTGGCCTTGCCAAACAGCAGGAATGCCGGCAACGCCACCATCAACGCACCGAGATAGAAATAGCCGAAACGCCGGTAGTGCGGCAGGTCGCTCGGGTGACGGGCCACCAGGTGTTTGTAGAGCACCTGCCCGGCTGCGTAGGTGAAGTTGGCCAGTTGCAGCAGCAAGAAGCCCATGAAGAAATCCGGGTTGATCCGGTCGTAGCGAATCACCGCCGCGCCGGCCACGGCCACCAGCGCCGCGATCAACGCCCAGGGATTGAAGCGCCGGTTCAGCGCGTCCTCGATCAAGGTCACGTGCAAAGGCGTAAGGATGGTGAACAGCAGCACCTCGGGCACCGTCAATACTCGGAAGCTCAGGTACAGGCAGACGTAGGTCACGCCGAACTGCAAGGCACCGATCAACAGCATGCCGCGCATGAACGATGGCTCCACCTGGCGCCAGCGGGTCAGCGGTATGAACACCAGTCCGGCCAGCACAACCCTGACCAGCACCGCGAAGTAACTGTCGACATGCCCAGCCAGGTATTCGCCGATCAAGCTGAAGGAAAACGCCTGAATCAGCGTTACAAAAAGTAGATAGCCCATACGCCCCTCGTTTCGGATGGCGGCGAAGATAGCGGTTTTGAGCTTTGGGGGCGAGTTCGCTCGCTCCCACATGGGGCGGTGTGGTGAGCACAGTCTCGCGGTCACCGCCAAACCCTGTGGGAGCTGAGCTTGCTCGCGATGGCGGTGCATCAGAGACATAGCGGCTGACTGATACTCCGCTATCGCGAGCAGGCTCGCTCCCACAGGATCATTCAGCGGCCAGTAAATCGCAGGCAAAAAAAAGCCCGATCTCGCTAAAGCGTTCAATCGGGCTGATGCACTCAGGAGCAATAAGTGCAAAGGGAGGTTCGATGCGCAAAACGGTTTGAAGGGAAGCGCCAGGTCAATAGACCACCTGGCGATTACCCGAGGATTAACGGATCAGGCGACCTGGGACAATTTGGCGTTGGCCTGATTCAGGCCCTTCTCCTGGAAGTCGCCACCCAGGTTCATGCCCTCGGCATGGATGAAGGTCACGTCGTGGATGCCGATGAAGCCCATGACTTGGCGCAGGTAGGGTTCCTGATGGTCGGTGCTGCCACCGGCGTGAATGCCGCCCCGGGCGGTGAGCACGAAGGCGCGCTTGTCGGCCAGCAGGCCCTGGGGACCGGTGGGGGTGTATTTGAACGTCACGCCGGCACGCAGCACATGGTCGAGCCACGCCTTCAAAGTGCTGGGAATGGCGAAGTTGTACATCGGTGCAGCCATCACCAGGACGTCGGCGGCCAGCAGCTCATCGGTCAGTTGGTTCGAGCGTTCCAGCGAGGCGTTTTCAATGTCGTTGCGCTGCTCGACAGGCTTCATCCAGCCGCCCAGCAGATTGGCATCCAGGTGCGGCACCGGGTTGATGGCCAGGTCGCGGACGCTGATGTCGTCGGCCGGGTGCGCAGCTTTCCACTGGCTGATGAAGGTCTGGGTCAGTTGACGGGAAACCGAGTCTTGCTGGCGGGCACTGCTTTCGATGATCAGAACGCGGGACATGGCTTGTAGGCTCCATCTGAGAATGTTGTCAGTCGATGGAGTGAAGGTTAAACGTGAGCATATCGATGAAAAAGCGCAAATAACTGCTGTAATGCATCGATATTTTCGTTTATAAGCGGAGCAGGCACGATCACCTGCCCCGCTGCCGGCTATTTCGGCTGACAGGTCAGCTTGATGCGCAGCTTGATGATGTTGCGGTTGAACTTGGCCGTGGCGTTCTTGAACTTGCCGGCAGCGACTTCGATCTTGCGGGTGCGCGGCGCCTCGGGGCCGTTGTTGAACACCACGGTGCAGGCCGCGTCGGTACTGCCGTAGTTGTTGACCTGGATAGAGCCGATGTCGGCATCGGTGTCATAGGCGGTGTAGTCGATGCTCAGGCCGTTGAGGTGTTTCTCCACATCGATCGGGTAGGCAAACGCAGTCAGTGGCAGCAAGGCCAGCACCACACAACAGATTTTCTTCATTCGGCAGTCTCCACCAAGGGACCGCCAGCTTAGGACAAGAGGAGCCCGATATGAAAGCGCCCCGCGTGACCCTGGATCAATGGCGCACCTTGCAGGCGGTGGTCGACCACGGCGGTTTCGCCCAGGCCGCCGAAGTGCTGCATCGCTCCCAGTCATCCGTGAGCTACACCGTGGCCCGCATGCAGGACCAACTCGGTGTGCCGTTGCTGCGCATCGATGGACGCAAGGCCGTGTTGACCGAAGCCGGCGGGGTGCTGCTGCGCCGCTCGCGGCAACTGGTGAAACAGGCCAGCCAACTGGAAGACCTGGCCCACCACATGGAGCAAGGCTGGGAAGCGGAAGTGCGGCTGGTGGTCGACGCGGCCTACCCCAACGCCCGCCTCGTTCGCGCCTTGACCGCGTTCATGCCGCAAAGCCGTGGCTGCCGAGTGCGGCTGCGCGAAGAAGTATTGTCGGGTGTCGAAGAAGTGCTGCTCGAAGGCGTGGCCGACCTGGCCATCAGCGGCTTCAGCATTCCCGGTTACCTGGGTGCGGAGTTGAGCGACGTGGAGTTCATCGCGGTGGCCCATCCCGAGCATGCCCTGCACCGTCTCAATCGCGAGCTGAACTTCCAGGACCTGGAAAGCCAGTTGCAAGTGGTCATCCGCGACTCCGGCCGCCAGCAGCCTCGCGACGTCGGCTGGCTCGGCGCCGAACAGCGCTGGACCGTGGGCAGCCTGGCCACCGCCGCGAGTTTTGTCGGCAGCGGCCTGGGCTTCGCCTGGCTGCCCCGGCACATGATCGAACGGGAACTCAAGGAAGGCGTGCTCAAGCGTCTACCCTTGGAGCAGGGAGGCAGCCGCAACTCGACCTTCTATCTTTTCTCGAACAAGGAAAAACCCCTGGGCCCGGCCACGCAAATCCTGATCGAATTGCTGCGCACCTTCGACACCGCGCCGCTGGATGCGCCGTTCGCCGCCCCTGAACAAGCCTGACAAGGATTTCGCCGATGGCCTATTTTGCACACGAAGGATGCGACCTGCACTACGAGGAATACGGCCACGGCACGCCTTTGGTGCTGGTCCATGGGCTGGGCTCCAGCACCCGGGACTGGGAAAAGCAGATCCCGGCATTGTCCGCCCGCTACCGCCTGATCGTGATGGATGTGCGCGGTCATGGCCGCTCCGACAAACCCCGCGAGCGCTACAGCATCAAAGGTTTCAGTGCCGACCTGAGCGCCCTGATCGATCACCTGGACCTGGGCCCGGTGCATTTGGTGGGCTGGTCCATGGGCGGCATGATCTGTTTCCAATTGGCGGTGGATGAGCCCGAACGGGTCAGGAGCCTGTGCATCGTCAACAGTGCTCCCGAAGTCAAAGTCCGCACGCCCGACGATTGCTGGCAATGGTTCAAGCGCTGGAGCCTGATGCGCCTGCTCAGCCTGGAAACCATCGGCAAGGCCCTGGGCGCCAAGCTGTTTCCCAAACCCGAGCAAACCGAGTTACGCCTGGAAATGGCCCGGCGCTGGGCAAAGAACGACAAACGTGCTTATCTCGCCAGCTTCGATGCAATCGTGGGGTGGGGTGTGCAGGAACGACTTTCACAGGTCGCCTGTCCAACCCTCGTCATCTGCGCCGACCACGACTACACCCCGGTGGCGCTGAAAGAAGCCTATGTAAAGCGGCTGCCCAATGCACGTCTGGTGGTCATCGCCGATTCACGGCACGCTACCCCGCTGGATCAACCCGAACGCTTCAACCAAACACTGCTCGACTTTTTGACCGCAACCGATTCCACCACTCAGGATCTCTGACCCCATGCTGAAAAAAATCGCCCTCGCCGCCGGCACCGTATTGTTTGCCGCCAACCTGATGGCCGCCACGCCCGCCAAGGCCCCCCATGTATTGCTGGAGACCACCAACGGCCAGATCGAAATCGAACTGGACCCGGTCAAGGCCCCCATCAGTACCAAGAACTTCCTTGAGTACGTGGACAGTGGTTTCTACAACAACACGATTTTCCACCGCGTGATCCCGGGCTTCATGGCCCAGGGCGGCGGCTTTACCACACAGATGCAACAGAAAGACACCAAGGCACCGATCAAGAACGAAGCCAGCAATGGCCTGCACAACGTTCGCGGCACCTTGTCGATGGCGCGCACGTCCAACCCGGACTCGGCCACCAGCCAGTTCTTCATCAACGTGGCCGACAACGCCTTCCTCGATCCGGGCCGTGACGCCGGCTACGCAGTGTTCGCCAAGGTGGTCAAGGGCATGGACGTGGTGGACATCATCGTCAACTCCCAGACCACCACCAAGCAAGGCATGCAAAACGTGCCGATCGACCCTGTGCTCATCAAGTCGGCCAAGCGCATCGACTGAAGCGGCACACGGCAAGCCTGGGCGGCGCGGTCATCCCGCACCGCCCATTAGCAAAAAGGAGAGCCCCTGCCAGGGCATTTACAGATGGTTTTTCGCCGCTTCGAAACACTGATCGATATCTTCCGCGACGCCCCGAGCTCGGCCCCGCCGAACCGCGTCCTGCCCTTCTACACCTATTATCTGAAACAGGTCTGGCCCAGCTTCGTCGTGCTGCTGGTGGTGGGTCTGATCGGCGCGCTGATCGAAGTGGCGCTGTTCAGCTACCTGAGCCGCATCATCGACCTGACCCAAGGCACGCCCAATGTGGACTTCTTCAAGGTCCATGGCCTGGAGCTGGCCTGGATGGCCGTGGTGGCGCTGGTTTTCCGACCGATCTTCGTGGCCCTGCATGACCTGCTGGTGCACCAGACCCTGAGCCCCGGCATGACCAGCCTGATCCGCTGGCAGAACCACAGCTACGTGCTCAAGCAGAGCCTGAATTTCTTCCAGAACGATTTCGCCGGGCGCATCGCCCAGCGCATCATGCAGACCGGCAACTCCCTGCGCGACTCGGCGGTCCAGGCGGTGGATGCCCTGTGGCACGTGCTGATCTACGCCGTCAGTTCCCTGGTGCTGTTCGCCGAAGCCGACTGGCGCCTGATGATCCCGCTGCTGATGTGGATTGCCGCCTACATTGGCGCACTCTGCTATTTCGTGCCACGGGTCAAGGAGCGCTCGGTGGTGTCGTCCGACGCCCGCTCCAAACTCATGGGGCGGATCGTCGACGGCTACACCAACATCACCACCCTGAAGCTGTTCGCCCATACCAATTTCGAACAGCAATACGCCCGCGAAGCCATCCAGGAGCAGACCGAAAAAGCCCAGTTGGCTGGCCGCGTGGTGACCAGCATGGACGTGGTCATCACCAGCATGAACGGGCTGCTGATCGTCGGCACCACCGGGCTGGCCCTGTGGCTCTGGACCCAGTCGCTGATCAGCGTGGGCGCCATTGCCCTGGCGACCGGACTGGTGATCCGCATCGTCAACATGTCCGGTTGGATCATGTGGGTGGTCAACGGCATCTTCGAAAACATCGGCATGGTCCAGGACGGCCTGCAGACCATCGCCCAGCCAGTCAGCGTCACCGACCGCGACCAGGCCAAGCCCCTGGCGGTGGCCCAGGGCGAAGTGCGTTTCGAGCATGTGGACTTCCACTATGGCAAGAAAAGCGGGGTCATCGGCGACCTCAACCTGACCATCAAGCCTGGCGAGAAAATCGGCCTGATCGGCCCGTCCGGCGCGGGTAAATCCACCTTGGTGAACCTGCTGCTGCGCCTCTATGACGTGCAAGGCGGGCACATCCTCATCGACGGCCAGGACATCGCCGAAGTCGGCCAGGAAAGCCTGCGCGAACGCATCGGCATGATCACCCAAGACACCTCGCTGCTGCATCGCTCGATTCGCGACAACCTGCTCTACGGCAAACCCGACGCCACCGATGCGCAACTCTGGGAAGCCGTGCACAAGGCCCGGGCCGATGAATTCATCCCATTGCTGTCGGACGCCGAAGGTCGCACCGGCTTCGATGCCCATGTGGGTGAGCGCGGGGTGAAACTGTCCGGCGGCCAGCGCCAGCGCATCGCTATCGCGCGCGTGCTGCTCAAGGACGCGCCGATTCTGATCATGGACGAAGCGACGTCAGCGCTGGACTCGGAAGTCGAAGCGGCGATCCAGGAAAGCCTCGAGACCCTGATGCAAGGCAAGACGGTGATCGCCATCGCCCACCGCCTCTCCACCATCGCCCGGATGGACCGGTTGGTGGTACTGGAAAATGGCCGCATCGCCGAAACCGGCAGCCATGCCGAGTTGCTGGCCCACGGTGGGTTATATGCGCGGCTGTGGCAGCATCAGACAGGTGGGTTCGTGGGGATCGACTGAATAGATCAAACAGTCCGCAGCACTGGGCTGTGGGAGCAAAGCTTGCTCGCGAAACAGGCGACTCGATCTATAAAGGATTGCGCCGACCTCATCGCGAGCAAGCTTTGCTCCCACGGGGTTTGGTATCAGCCTTGGGATATCAACCCTGCCGATACGGCAGTGCCGTCCTGGCCTCCTCGGCGTACGCCAGCACCCCCTCCTGCTCGCGCACGAGAAAATCCGCTACCGCCGCTTTCAACCCCGGATGACGCAGGTAATGCCACGAGCGGGTAATCACCGGCTCGAACCCGCGAATCAACTTGTGCTCACCCTGGGCGCCGGCGTCAAAGCGCTGCAAGCCCTGGGCAATCGCGTAGTCCATGCCTTGATAGAAGCAGGTCTCGAAGTGCAGCCGGTCGAACTCCGCCAGGCAGCCCCAGTACCGTCCATAGAAACTGTCGCCGCCCACCAGGCTGAACGCCATCGCCACCGGCCGTGAACCTTGCTTGGCCAGCACCACACGAATGGCCTCGGGCATGCGTTCGGCCAGCAGGCTGAAGAATGTCCGGGTCAAGTAGGGCGCCTGCCGTCGTATCGCGTAGGTGTTGGCGTAACAGGCGTAGACAAAATCCCACTGTGCCTCGTCCAACTGATGCCCTTCGAACCATTCGAACGCGATGCCCTGCCCCGCCACTTGTTCGCGCTCCTTGCGCATCTGCTTGCGCTTGCGGGAACTGAGGGCATCGAGAAAATCCTGGAAGTCGCGATAACCGCGATTTTGCCAGTGATACTGGCAGCCGATCCGCTGCAGCCAGCCTTCTTGCCCGGCAAGTGCCGCGTCGGTGAAGGCATCGGTGAAGTTGATGTGGGCACTGGAAAGCCCTTCGATTTCCAGGTATCCGGGCACGCTGCCCAGCAACGCCAGACCGTCCTCCACCCGCGCCGCCAACAGTCGCGGACCACTGACCGGGCTGAACGGTACCGCCGTCAACAGCTTGGGGTAGTAATCGATGCCGGCGCGGGCGCAAGCGTCGGCCCAGCCGTGGTCGAACACGTATTCACCGTAGGAATGCCACTTGCGGTAACTGGGCAAGGCCGCCAACAACTGACCGTTTTCAATGTGCAACAAATGCTCGGCTTGCCAACCGGATTGCGGACCCAGGCTGGCGCTGTCTTCCAGAGTGCCGAGGAAGGCGTGGCGCAGGAAAGGCTGGTTGGCGGGCACCAACGCGTCCCACTCGTGCGGCGCGATGGCGGACAGGCTGTCCAAGACGTGAAGCGGCATGCGATTCCTCGAGAGCCAGACGACGGATGGAGCGAGTATCGCCGATCCTGACCGAGCGCACATAAAAAAACCCCGCCAGAGGCGGGGTTGAAAAGGAGCATTAACGGATGAAGAAAAAGCTCTGTATCAAGTCAGCGCGATTCAGAACACGTACTGGGCACGGACAACAAAACCGTCGCCATCGTCATCGCCATTGGCGTTGGTGACTTTGTCGGTCTTGGCCTTGACGTAGGCACCGGTGATTTTCACCGCTTCGTTGGCGTACCAGTTCACGCCCAGGTTGTGCACCTTGGCTTCGGCATCGCCCACTTCACGGGTCGCCGAGGCAGTGGTGATGTTGTCGTCTTCGACGGTCATGCTGTCGAAGCGGTAGAACACTTCCCAGGCGCCAATGGATTTGTTCTGAGGCTTGATCGCGTCAAACTTGCCGACCTTATAGCCACGGGACTCACCGGTGATGGTGTAGGCACCCTGGACGTAGAAGCCGTGGCCTTTGAGGTCTTCGAAGGCGTCGCTGTCAGCCTTGGTCTTGCGGGAGATGTATTCACCCTGGATCGACGCTGGCCCCATGGCGAAGGCGGCTTCCAGGCCGAAGGCGGTGTCAGTGTCGTACGAACCGGCCGGCGAGTTGTTGGCGCCGCCCAGGACCGGACGGTTGCCGTTAGGACCGGCATCGTTGCCACCCAGGGTTTCAACGCCACGCATGCCCAGGCGGGAGCGATAACGTGCATCGAACGCGGTGTCCGAAACGTCACGGGAGGCTACGTTCAGACCGAAGTGCAGCACGTTGCCAGCTTCGTGCATCGGAGCGAAGACGAAGCGACCGTTGACTTGCTTGACGCTGTCGCCGTCGGTGTCGTCGGTGTCCTTGCTGAACACGCCGGCCGAAGCATAGAACGAATCGGCGAAGGTGCTGGAGGCCTGGATGCCCAGGCCGTTCTGATGGCTGTTGGCCCAGTCGATCAGGTCGTAGGCAGCGTTACGCTCAGGCGCGGTCACCCACTTGGAGCTGGTGGCTTTTTCCAGGCCGAAGTCGGGGTCGAAGCGACCGACCTTGATCGACACTGGCTTGAAGCCGTTGTAGGCCAGGGACGCTTCGTCAAAGTAGCCGTTGTCGGAATCGCCACTGTTGTGGGCGAAATCGTAATTGATGGTGTAGGCCCAATCCGTGTACAGCACGCCGGACAGTTCCAGGAAGCCGCGACGGATGTAAGCGGCATCGGCCGATTTGCCGTTGTCGGTGTAGATACCGTCGAACTGGCTGTAGTCAGCCTGCAAACGACCACCGAGCTTGAAGCTGAACTCTTTGTCAGTGGTAGCGACCTCAAGGCCGCCCTTGGTTTTGACCACGATATCGGCGCCATCGGTGGTGACGGTGCCGGCGAAAGCCTGGGCGGTTACTGCCATTGCCAGTGCGCTGGCGGCAACACCTGCGAAGTGCTTACGGATCATCGAAGAATTCCCCTGTTGGTAGTCTATGCGTTAGAAAACACGCGGAACTGGGCCCGCTGGTGTTGGGAGGGGATGTTGGCGACCGGTTGTGTCAGGCGAGTTGCTATCACATAAAGATTTTATGACAGCGGAACTTTTTACTTCGAATGGGAATAACCAGCACAACGGCAAGCCCCTTGTGGGAGCGAGCTTGCTCGCGATAGCGGTATGTCAGTGAAAGACTTGTTGCCTGATACGCCGCCATCGCGAGCGAGCTCGCTCCCACAAGGGTGGGTGGTTTCTCCGGGGTCAACGGATGTTTTTGCGACGCTCAGCGGCGAGTTTCTCGGCGAGCTGGTCCAGGTCGGGGATCGGGGGTTGCGGCAGTTTTTTGAGGGTCGCCTGCATCAGGCGCATCTGACGGATGAAACGTCGGCAATTGGGGCAGAACATCAGGTGATGACGCACCATCAGGCGTTCACGAAAGCTCAATTGGCCATCGAGATAATCGCTGGAGCGCGCCACTTGTTCCTTGCAGGTCAGCATTCGCCGGTTTCCTCGAAATGTTCAACAGTCGCGAAGACCTTCAGTCGGGCACGATGCAACAGCACACGTACATTGGAGAGCGAAATACCCAGCAGATTACAGATTTCGTCCAGCTCCAGATCCTGCTGTTCCCGCAGGGTCAGTACACTGCCTTGCAGTTCCGACAGGCTGAGCAACGTGTGCTCCAGGCAATCACGCAATTCACTCATCGTGAGCAACGCTTCGGGCGTGTCCTGGTGCCAGGCGAACGGCGCCAGCAGCCAATGGCCGTCAGCGGCGAAACGGTCATCGCCGAGAGTGCCGTGGGGGCCGGGAGATCATCGAGCAGCACTTCCCGGCGGTTCTGCTTGTAGCGACCCTTGGCGGCGTTCGCCGTGATGGTCAACAGCCAGGTCTTGAGGCTGGAACGTCCCTGGAAACCACTGAGATTGCGCACCACGGACAGCCAGGCGTCCTGCACCACTTCGTCGACATGGCGACTGCCGACAATGGCATAGGCCACGGCACGCATCGGGCTCTGGTAGGCGCTGACCAGTTCCCTGTAGGCCTGCTGCTCACCGGCCAGGAGGCGTTGGAGCAGGAGGGTGTCGTCGGTGGCCGTCATTCAACGCCCCATTGCCTGGAAGGACTGATGATTTTTCTGTGGCGAGGGAGCTTGCTCCCGCTCGGTTGCGCAGCAACCGCAAAATCCTGGGGCCGCTGCGCAGCCCAGCGGGAGCAAGCTCCCTCACCACAAAAGCTGAACTAGCCCAGATAGGAACTGAAAAGGCACAGATCAAAGCTGAGCCAGACCAGATCAATGCTTACGCAAAATCACGCTGCCAATCGAATAACCGGCACCGAAGGAGCTGAGGACGGCGACCGAGCCGCTGGGCAGGTCATCCTGGTATTTGTGGAATGCAATCACCGAACCGGCCGAACTGGTGTTGGCGTAGCGGTCGAGAATCACGGGGGCTTCCGCTTCGGTGGCTTCGCGTCCCAGCAGTTTGCGCACGATCAGGTGGTTCATGCTCAAGTTGGCCTGGTGCAGCCAGAAACGTTTCACGTCGCCAACGTTCAGTTGGTTTTCTTCCAGGTGGGTACCGATCAGTTCGGCCACCATCGGGCAGACGTCGCGGAATACCTTGCGGCCTTCCTGGACGAACAGCTTGTCGCGGCTGCCGATGCCCTCTTCCGCGGCGCGGTTGAGGAAACCGAAGTTGTTGCGGATGTTGTTGGAGAACTTGGTGAGCAGCTTGGTGCTGACCACGTCGAACTGGTACGGCGAGGTCGCCAGGTCCGCCCGCTCGATGATCACGGCAGTGGCCGCGTCGCCGAAGATGAAGTGGCTATCGCGGTCGCGGAAGTTCAAGTGGCCGGTGCACACTTCCGGGTTGACCATCAGGATCGCCCGGGCCTGACCCAGTTGCACACTGTTGGCCGCGGCCTGGATACCGAAGGTCGCCGAGGAACAGGCCACGTTCATGTCGAAACCGAAACCTTCGATGCCCAGGGCTTCCTGGACTTCGATGGCGATGGCCGGGTAGGCACGCTGCAGGTTGGAACAGGCGACGATGACCCCGTCGATGTCGGCGACCGTGCGGCCGGCGCGCTCCAGGGCCTGTTTCGCAGCGCCGATGGCCATTTCGCAGAGCACCGACCACTCGTCGTTGGAGCGCTCGGGCAGGCGTGGGGTCATGCGTTGCGGATCGAGAATGCCGTCCTTGTCCATGACAAAGCGGCTCTTGATGCCCGAGGCCTTTTCGATGAACGCGGCGTTGGATTCGGTCAATGCCTCGACTTCACCTCGCTCGATGGCATCGGCGTTGTCGGCGTTGAATTGCGCGACATAGGTATTGAAAGATTGCACCAGCTCTTCGTTGGAGATGCTGTTGGCCGGGGTGTACAGGCCGGTGCCGCTGATGACGACGTTATGCATGGGTCGTGTCTCTGATCTGTTCAGGCAGAAAGTATTGGCACCGACGTACCAATACACAAAGGGACTTTTCCCATCCGGGGAAGCAGCCCTGGCATCGCTTTATTCCGGATCCGCCCGTGGCCTTGAAGCTCAAAACCACGGAACCGGCATTTATAGGCGCGAAGTTTGCCATAAACGCGGGGGTTTGGCCCATTCTCCCTTACTGACGACACAAAACCTGTGGGAGCGAGCTTGCTCGCGATAGCGGTGGTTCAGCCTGCATTGATGTTGACTGATTCACCGCAATCGCGAGCAAGCTCGCTCCCACAAGGGTTTGGTGGCCTTGGCCATCACCCCTCCACCACTCCCCACTGCTTGCCCAGGCGCTTGTCGGAAATCGGCACCTTGGTCCCCAGTTGCTGGGCGAACAGTGACACCCGGTATTCCTCCAGCCACCAACGGTACAACTCCAGTTGCGGGTCGCGCTTGCCTTCCTGGGCGTGTTTGCTGGCGCGGGCCTGGTATTGGGCCCAGAGGTTCGACAGTTCGCCGCTCCAGACCCGGTCTTTCTGCACCTGGCTGCCCAGCTTCTCGAAGCGTTGTTCGATGGCCTTGAGGTAGCGCGGCAGCTCCTTGAGCCACTGATGCGGGGTTTCCCGCACGAAGCCCGGGTACACCAGGTGACTGAGTTGCTGCTTGATGTCGTTCAGCGCCACGGCCTGGGCCAGGTCGATCTTGCCCTTGAAGCGTTTTTGCAGGCCATGCCAGAGCTTGAGGATGTCCAGGGCCAGCTTCGCCAGGCGTTCGGCGTGTTCGGTCCAGCCGCCGCGCTTGCGCTCGGCCAGGGCAGCCAAGGCGGCGCCGTCGCGGGGCAGGCTCGCTTCACCTTCGAGCACACAGCTGTCGAGGCTGGCGAGCAGGATGTCTTCCACCAGGCCGTCGATGCGGCCCAAGTCGCGGTACAGCAGGCCCAGTTCCGTCAGCCCCGGCAGCTTGCCCCGCAGGAACTTGGCCGATTCGGCCAATTGCTGCATGAGCAAACGCTGCAAGGCGCGGCGATGCTGGAATTCGGCTTCGGCCGGGGTCGGGAAACGCCCTTCCTTGACCACGCCGCCCTCTTCCACCAGCGCCGGATAGACCGTCATCGACAGCCCGGCGATCTTCTGCTGGGTTTTCTCGGCCACCGGCGCGAAGACCTTCGCCTCCACCGGTGCCTGGCTTTTTGCCGTTTGCGGCACGGCCAAGGCCGCCTGGCTGGCCTCGGCAAAGCGTGCTGTCAGCTCGGCCAGGTTGCGGCCCTCGCCGAGGAACTTGCCCTGGCCGTCAACGATTTCCAGATTCATGCGCAAGTGGCTTTCCACCTGCTGAGCCGCTTCGGCCCAGGCTTCGTCGCTGACCCGCGCCCCGGTCATGCGCAGCAACTCACGGCCCAGGGACTGCGGCAACGAGCCCTCGGCGAAGGTGATGCGTTGCAGCGCCGCCTTGACGAAATCCGGTACCGGCACGAAGTTCTTGCGCAGGGCCTTGGGCAGGTTGCGCACCAGGGCGATGCACTTGGCCTCGATCATCCCCGGCACCAGCCATTCCAGGCGTTCCGGCGGCAGCATCGGCAACAACGGCGCCGGCACACGCAAAGTCACGCCGTCGCGGGGATGGTTGGGCTCGAAGTGATAGCTCAGCGGTAAGGTCAGGTCACCGACACGCAAGGTGTCGGGGTACTGCGTGGCGGTGACCTCGCTGGCCTCGCGGGCCAACACGTCTTCCTCGCGCATGATCAGTAATTGCGGGTCTTTCTGGCTGTTGATCCGGTACCAACTGTCGAACGTCGCGGTCTGGTGAATCTCAGCCGGCAAACGGGCGTCGTAGAACGCAAACAGGGTTTCCTCGTCCGCCAGGATGTCGCGGCGACGGGCCTTGGCTTCCAGTTCGTCGAGTTGCTCCAGCAAGCGGGTATTGGCGCCCAGGCATTTGGCCTTGGACTGGATCTCGCCACGTACCAGCGCCTCGCGAATGAACAGCTCACGGGACACCACCGGGTCCACCGGACCGTAGTGCACCGGCCGCCGACCGACGACGATGAGCCCGAACAGGGTGATCTGCTCATAGGCCACCACTTGCCCGCGCTTCTTCTCCCAATGGGGTTCGAAGTGGTTTTTCTTGATCAGGTGCCCGGCCAGCGGTTCAATCCAGTCCGGCTCGATCTTGGCCACCATGCGCGCGTACAACTTGGTGGTTTCCACCAGCTCGGCGGTCATCAGCCACTGCGGACGCTTCTTGCCCAGGCCAGATGACGGATGAATCCAGAAGCGCCGCTGACGGGCACCGAGGTAATCACCGTCTTCGGTTTTCTGGCCGATCTGACTGAGCAAGCCCGAGAGCACCGCTTTGTGCAGCTTCGGGTAGTCGGCCGGGTCCTTGTTGAGGCTCAACTGCATGTCGCGGCAGATCAAGCTCAACTGGCGATGGGAATCACGCCATTCGCGCAGGCGCAGGTAATTGAGGAAATTCTTGCGGCACCAGTTGCGCAGCGGGCTGGCGGTCAGGGCCTGGCGCTGTTCTTCAAAACCGCGCCACAGGTTGACCAGCCCGGCGAAGTCCGAATCCGGATCCTTCCACTGGGCGTGGGCCTGGTCGGCCGCCTGCTGACGCTCCGGCGGACGTTCCCGCGGGTCCTGGATCGACATGGCACTGGCGACGATCAGTACTTCCTGCAAGCTGCCCAGCTTCGCCGCTTCCAGCAGCATGCGGCCCATGCGCGGGTCCACCGGCAGGCGGGCCAGTTGCCGACCGAGCGGGGTCAGCTGACTGTTGCGGTCCACCGCCGAGAGCTCTTGCAGCAGGTTGAAACCGTCGCTGATGGCCTTGCCGTCCGGCGGCTCGATGAACGGGAAGTCGGTGATTTCGCCGAGGCGCAGGTGCAGCATCTGCAGAATCACCGCCGCCAGGTTGGTGCGCAGGATCTCGGGATCGGTGAACTCCGGCCGCCCAAGAAAATCTTCCTCGCTGTACAACCGCACGCAAATCCCCGGCTCGACCCGCCCGCAACGGCCTTTGCGCTGGTTGGCGCTGGCCTGGGAAATAGCCTCGATGGGCAAGCGCTGGACCTTGGCCCGATAGCTGTAGCGGCTGATGCGCGCGGTACCGCTGTCGATCACGTAGCGGATACCCGGCACGGTCAGCGAGGTTTCGGCGACGTTGGTCGCCAGCACCACGCGACGGCCCGGGTGGGACTGGAAGATCCGCTGCTGTTCGGCCGGCGATAAACGCGCATACAGCGGCAGGATCTCGGTGTGCTTGAGCTGGGCCTTGCGCAGCATCTCCGCGGCGTCGCGAATCTCCCGCTCGCCCGGCAGGAACACCAGCACATCCCCAGGACTGCGGCGCTCGCTGCGCTCGTAGGCGGCGATTTCATCGAGGGTGGCGAGGATCGCCTGGTCGACGGTCAAGTCGTCCTCGACCCGGTTGCCCTCCTCGTCCTGCTCCAGGGTCAGCGGGCGATACCAGGTGTCCACCGGGAAGGTGCGGCCCGAGACTTCCACGATGGGCGCGTCATCGAAGTGCTTGGAGAAACGCTCCAGGTCGATGGTCGCCGAGGTGATGATCACTTTAAGGTCTGGACGACGCGGCAGCAGGGTCTTGAGGTAGCCGAGCAGGAAATCGATGTTCAGGCTGCGTTCATGGGCTTCGTCGACGATGATCGTGTCGTAGCGCTCGAGGTAGCGGTCGTTCTGGGTCTCGGCCAGCAGGATGCCATCGGTCATCAGCTTGATCAGGGTGTTGGCGTCGCTCTGGTCCTCGAAACGCACCTGATAACCCACCAGCGCGCCCAACGGCGTGGCCAGTTCTTCGGCGACACGGCTTGCGACGCTGCGGGCGGCGATCCGGCGCGGCTGGGTGTGGCCGATCAAGCCGTGCTGGCCGCGACCGATTTCCAGGCAGATCTTCGGCAACTGCGTGGTTTTGCCCGAGCCAGTCTCGCCGGCGATGATCAGCACCTGATGCTTGAGCAATGCCTGCTTGATTTCGTCGCGCTTGGCGGCGATCGGCAAATTGTCGTCATAGCGGATCACCGGCAGGCTGGCCTTGCGCGCCAGCACCTGGTCGCACGACGCCTGCATGCGCGCCACCCACTGGGCCAGCTTGGCCTCGTCGGGCGTCTTGCGCAGCTCAAGCAACTGGCGCCGCAACCGGTGACGGTCGGCGAGCATGGCGTGGTCGAGGTTTTTCAGCAGCTTGTCGATAGCGGGGGCTTGGTCAGTCATCAGGTACGCAAGGTCATAAGAAGTGATAAGTGCCGAAAAATAATTGCATGAGGTTAAAGACCGAGGCAGTTTAGCTGTTTACAATGCAAGAAGCTCTTCCTCCAGTCGTTTTATGCCTTGGATAAGATTGCGAAAGCTATCAGAACGAATATTATCAACTGCCAAATGGAACCCTATTTCTCGAGAACCGCTAATTTTCTCGTATCGGTATTTACTTAGAACCTTCAACTCATGACTAGGTGAAACTATATTATCGGGCTTTCGAAATTTCGCGACCTGCTGTTTGGCACTCAGCCCTTTGATATCGAGAGCCTTTCCCACGGCCTCAAGATCCGCAAGATAGAAAGTTTCTAACTCACGACAAGCTATGCGAACCAAGCTAACTTTACCCCGACCTGATTCTTGACACTTTTTAACCAGCCTATTTTTTAGAGCCGTACAATTCGGATCGCTATCTTGATCTCGCATTACAATAAATCTTGCATCAGCATTCAGATACCCTCTCATACGCATCACCATGCGCTTCTCTAAATCCTGCTTCCCCTCAAATGCAATTAATTTAAATTCAATTTGCGCATCAAGAATTCTTGGTAGCAAGCCTTCCAACATCACCTTAGCGGAACGCTCCTCCAACAAAAAAACGAGCTCTTTTCTCATTGAGGATCAGCCCCCTCAAAAAAACCCTGCTTCCACAGGTAGCCTAACTGATCGCCTTCGGCCATATACGCTACAATTTGCGGATCATCCTTAGCTCGCCGAACTTCGGTCCCCCCTTCTTTTTTTACCAGCCAGCAAACTTCATCAAGCTCCGCCGCATTCAAAAAATCTGGGGAGTGCGTTGAGACCAGAACCTGTCCACCGCGTAGAGCGTAACCACGAAACTCCTCAGCCAGCTCCTGCATTAACGTCGGATAGAGTTGATTTTCCGGTTCTTCAACACACAATAAAGGATGGGGTGCAGGATCATGCAGGAGTACCATATAAGCGAACATTTTAATGGTGCCGTCAGAAACATACCGATCTAAAAATGGAGTCTTAAAGGCCCCATCCTGAAATCTTAGAGTCAGATAACCATCAGCCGTCAACAGTGGCTCAATGGTCGTTACCCCGGGAACCCTCTTAGACATGGTGTTCAGAATTTTTTTGAATTGCGCCGGATGCTGCTCAAACATATATCGAGCAACCAACGGCAAGTTATCCCCAGACTCAGATAGGTGTTCAGAGTCTCCTGACGGTTCTTTTCGACCCCGAGCAGAATTAATATGGAAATCCGACACATGCCATTGTTCAATTAGCTGACGAAAAGCATTCGCCGCTTTAAATCGCTCAAATTGCCCTAGCCCTTTAATTGCCAACGTATCAGAAGCGACCGATTGATATTCACGATCAAGATCTTCATCGGAGCGCTGAAACTCCTCTTCATTCGTAATTGCAAACCCTTGCCCATTTTCGAAATCCAGAAAACGATAAGGACTACCATAACGACCGCGCTTGTACCGGAGAATTTCTCGCTTCACATAAGGAATATTATTTTTATCGCCTATCTCAAGAGAATACGTGACCAGCCTGTTCACACCAGCGATTGGCATACGATACTGAATCTCTATAAGGATAGTGTCACCATCACTATCCCTACTGATAACTTCGCGAAATCGACCTCGGCTATCTAACGCCTGCCTAACATTTCCTTTCAAACAATCATGCAAAAACCCGAACACGTCAAAAAGAGACGTTTTCCCCGCACCATTTGCCCCTACTACGATTAAAAAAGATGGAATATCCTTTAAGTGAATATCGCGAAAAACTTTAAAGTTTTTCAATCGGATCGATTCAATTTTCATAGATGCCTCAAACTTATAAACTGCCGTCTGGTTAGTTAGCCATTGTCACAGACCAGTCAAATAAATGCCATTTTTCACTGAGCAGACTTTATGTCATGCCTCACTATTCAGGTCTTTACGCCGATACGGGAACACATCGATCACCTTCCCCGCCCGGATCGCCTCTTGCAGGCTCTTCCAGTAATCGGCGTTGTACAGCTCGCCATGCAACTGGTCGAACAGCTTGCGCTGCCCCGCGTCGGCGAACAGGAACGGGGGAAATTCTTCGGGGAACACATCCAGCGGACCGATGGAATACCAGGGCTCGGAGGCCATTTCGTCTTCCGGGGTACGGGGCTGGGGAATGTGGCGGAAGTTGGCTTCGGTCAGGTAGCAGATTTCATCGTAGTCGTAGAACACGACACGGCCGTGGCGAGTCACGCCGAAGTTCTTGAGCAGCATGTCGCCGGGGAAGATATTGGCCGCCGCCAGTTGCTTGATCGCCAGACCATAGTCCTCCAGCGCCTCGCGCACCTGGTCCGGGTTGGCGTTTTCCAGGTAGAGGTTCAGGGGCGTCATCCGGCGTTCGGTCCAGCAGTGCCGGATCAGCACCGTCTCGCCTTCCACCGACACCGTGGACGGCGCCACGTCCAACAGTTCCTCCAGGCAGGCCGGCTCGAATTTGCTCAGGGGAAAGCGGAAATCGGCGAACTCCTGGGTATCGGCCATGCGCCCGACCCGGTCGACGCTTTTCACCAGTCGGTACTTCTCGATCACCGTGGCCCGGTCGACGTTTTTCGACGGCGAGAAGCGGTCCTTGATGATCTTGAACACAGTATTGAAGCCCGGCAGGGTGAACACGCTCATGACCATCCCGCGCACACCAGGGGCCATGATGAACTGGTCGTCGGTGTTCGCCAGGTGGTTGATCAGCGCCCGGTAGAACTCGGACTTGCCGTGCTTGTAGAAACCGATGGAGGTGTACAACTCGGCAATGTGCTTGCCCGGCAGGATGCGCTTGAGAAAGCCGATGAATTCCGCCGGCACCGGCACGTCCACCATGAAGTACGAGCGGGTGAACGAGAAGATGATCGATACCTGCGCCTCGTCGGTGATCAGCGCATCGATCTGGATACCCCGGCCCTCGCGGTGCAGCAGCGGGATCACCAGCGGCCATTGGTCGTCGCGGGTAAAGATCCGGCCCACCAGGTAGGCGCCCTTGTTGCGGTAGAGCACCGAGGAAAACAGCTCCACCGTCAGTTCCGGGTCCTTGCAGACCCAGTCCGGCAGGTTCTCGCGCAACTGCGCTTCGAGGCGCTGCAGGTCGCCTGGCAAGTCGCCGTAGTCCTCGCTGAACCGGTAGTCGGCGAACACGCTCGCCAGCATCCGGTCCAACTGCCCCTGGGGCTTGTAGGTGCGGGTCTGGGCGGCACGGGCCCGGCGCAGGCTGGGGCGGGTGGTGTGGATGAACATGGTGCCGTCGCTGATCAGGTCGTGGCTGAACAACCCGCAGAAGATCGAGTTGTACCAGGTTTCCGACAGTTCATCGTCGAAACGCAGGTCGATCAGGCTGATGTAGGCGCTTTTGACCAGCGGCCAGCAGCCCACATCCATCAGTGTTTCGTCATCGAAGGCCTTGTGCAGCCTGGCGACGGTTTCGAAGACTTTTTCTTCATACAAATTGATCCGCGCCGCCGACGCCGCTTGGGCCTCCAGCCACAGGGCCTGCTCGAACCGGGCGCGGGCGCCGTCGGTGATCTGCCGGAAATGCTCACGATAATCGTCGAAGCCGTCGAGGATCGAACGGGCGATTTCGAGGGCGGGCCATGGCTGCGGCATAGGTAAACCTCGGCGGGTCATGCTTGTTATTGGCGACTGAGCTTAGAGGCCAATCACGCGCCAACGCAACCATTGCCATCGCTATGCAGGGCGGCGACACTTGCCACCCCATCAAGGAAGGAGTGGCTCGTGAACCTCGTCGATATCCTGCGTTTACTGTCATTGGCCGCCATCTGGGGGGCCAGCTTCCTGTTCATGCGCATCATCGCCCCTGTCATTGGCACCATCCCCACTGCATTCTTTCGCGTGTCCATCGCCTTCGTCGGGCTGCTGGTGATCCTGGCCCTGATGCGCGTCGACTGGAATTTTCGCGGCAAGCTCAAAGTTGTGATGGTGCTGGGCCTGATCAACTCGGGCATTCCGGCCACGTTTTATTCGCTGGCGGCCCAGGTGCTACCGGCCGGCTATTCGGCGATTTTCAATGCCACCACGCCATTGATGGGGGTATTGATCGGCGGCTTGTTCTTCAGCGAACAACTGACCCTGGCCAAGGTCAGCGGTGTCTTCCTGGGGCTGCTCGGCGTTGGCATCCTGACCCGCGCCGGCCCGGTGGCCTTCGACCTGCAACTGTTGATGGGCGCCCTCGCCTGCCTGCTGGCCACGACCTGCTACGGCTTTGCCGGTTTCCTCACCCGGCGCTGGCTCGATCACCAAGGAGGCCTGGACAGCCGCCTCTCGGCCCTGGGCAGCATGTTCGGTGCCACGGTGTTCTTGCTGCCGCTGTTTGGTTACAGCGTCATCAGCCAGCCGCCGGCCAGTTGGGGTGGCTGGAGCGTCTGGTTGTCCCTGCTTGGCCTGGGCCTGGTGTGCACCGCACTGGCGTACATTCTTTACTTCCGCTTGCTCAGTTCCATCGGCCCGGTCAAATCCATGACCGTGACGTTCCTGATCCCGCCGTTCGGCGTGTTGTGGGGGGCGTTGCTGCTGGATGAGCCGTTGGGGATGGCGCATTTGTATGGCGGGGTGTTGATTGCGGCGGCGTTGTGGTTGGTGTTGAAACCTGGGGTGGTGAAACCGGCTGAAGTCTCTGTCCGGTAATCCATCGGTGTGGCTGAATAGGCCATCGCGGGCAAGCCTTGCTCCCACAAGGACTACATATGACCTGTGGGAGCAAAGCTTGCTCGCGATAGCGGTTGTTCAGTCAGCGAGCCTCTAAAGGTCAGCGGCTCTTACGAAACACAAACACCAACCCCACGATGATCAGCGCCATCCCCAGCCAGCTCAACAACGCCAGCCGGTTGCCGAACACCAGGTAGTCCATGATCGCCGTCACCGCCGGCACCAGGTAGAACAGGCTGGTGACATTCACCAGGTTGCCCCGAGCAATCAAACGGTACAGCAGCAACGTCGCCAGCACCGACACCACCAGCGCCATCCACAACACCGGCACGAAGAACCCCGTGCTGTATTCGAAGTGAAACGGCTGGAACGGCACGAACACCGCACACAACACCAACCCGGCCAGGTACTGCACTGGCAGCGTGCCCAGTGGGTTATCGGTGATGCGCTTCTGCATGATGGAACCAGCCGTCATGCTCACCAGTGCCAGCAAACCATAAAGCATCCCGGCCAGGGACATGCCGGCCAGGCCGATGCCCTGGTACACCACCATGACCAATCCCACCAACCCCAGCGCCAAGCCGAACAGGCGCTGCCAGGATCGCTGACGCTCCACGAGCACCACGGTAAGGATCGGCTGCACGCCCATCAGCGTCGCCATCACTCCGGGGGTGACGTTCATCTGCAGGGCCAGCAGGTAGAAGATCTGATAGGCGCCCAGCAGCACCAGCCCGGTGGTCGCCGCGTACAGCATCGGTTTGCCGGTCTTGGGCAGCTTGAACTTGAGCATGGGGATCAACAGCACCAACGCGAACAGCGCGATGGCAAAACGGATCAGCAAAAAAGCGAAGGGGGAAGCGTGGGCCAGGCCCAGCTTGGAAAAGATCGCCCCGCTGCTCCACAGCAAAACGAACAGGCTCGTGGAAGCCGCCGCCAATAAGGCGTTTTTGGAAAGGGAAAACATGGATACCACCTGTAGTCAGGCAAAAAGCCAACTCAGCCGAAGCTGAAGTCCAGTAGTTTTTTTCAGGCGGGCACAGGGGATGGCAACCGTTGCCGATCAGCCCTGAATGCCAACACCCGGCGGTGATACGACGGCGTACACCGATGAGCTACTGACAGGTGGGGGGTATTGACCGATCTGCGCAGGCTGCTGATTCCCACACGGCACGACGCCAGCGTTGAACGCTGGAACCACGACCGCGATGACAGGGGATGCAGGCATGAGCCGATCTCTTGAAGGGTGGGTTCGAAAACCCGAAGAGCGCTGACTATAACCAGCGCTCGATGGACTACGCAATGTTTAAACGAACAACCAATAGCCAAGCGCCGTCAGCACCGCCACCGCCAACACCGGCCGCATCACCCGGTAGGCCTTGGGATGCTTGCGTTTGAACTGCTTGACCTGGCCGCTGATGCCGTCACTGAACGACTTGCTCCAGGCATAGGCCCGGTTGATGCCGCCGACGTGTTCATCCTCCAGGTTCTGCGGCGCGGTGGCGCGGCCGAGGAACGCGCTGATGCTGCGGTTGAGGCGGGTCATCAGCCGGCTTTTCAGGGGCCGCTCGACATCGCAGAACAGGATTACGCGGGTCTGTGGGGTCTCGTTCTTGACCCAGTGCACATAGGTCTCATCGAACATGACGTCTTCGCCGTCGCGCCAGGCGTAGATCTGACCGTCGACGAAGATCCGGCAGTCATCGGAATTGGGTGTGGACAACCCCAGGTGATAACGCAACGAACCGGCGAAGGGGTCTCGATGCGGATTCAGATGGCTGCCACCGGGCAACAGGGCAAACATCGCGCCCCGGACGTTGGGAATCCGGCTGACCAGCTCGACCGTCCTGGGGCAGAGCAGCTCGGCCGACGGCAGCGGTTTGTCGTACCACTTGAGGTAGAAACGCTTCCACCCTTTCTTGAAGAACGAGCCGAAACCGGCATCGTTATTCTTCTCGGCGGCACGAATGTAACCCTCGTCGAACAGGTGCATGGCCTCGTCGCGAATGACTTGCCAGTTGTCCTTGAGCACATCCAGCTCGGGGAATTTGCTGCGATCCAGGTAAGGCTTCGAGGGCACGCCGGAGAACAGGTACATCAAGGCGTTGTAGGGGGCGAACAGCGCCGAGTGGTTGACGAACTGGCGCAATACCGGCAAGCGTGCCTTGCCACGCAAATGCACATAAAGCGTACTGCCCAAAAACAGCAGCAACACCGAGGCCTTGGCGACAAACGAAACGGTCATTTTTATAACTCCTTGTCCAAAAACAACTGACGCAACGCCTACTGCCCGACGTAGCCGGGGGCCATGTTAATCCCTAATGGCCCGGGTAAAAACCGTCTGACGCAACATGCTCTGTTGAGTGAAACGCAATAAATACTTTCTAACATGCGCCACCTGAACCTTGGCTGACGCATCGAACAATCATTCAACCTACAATGGCGAGGGCTTTTGTGGCGAGGGCGCTTGCTCCCGCTGGCGTGCGGAGCGCGCGCCCTCACCACAAAAGCGTCTCGCTACACCTGTGAATTCACGGCTACTGCTGAGTCTCCTGCTCGGTAAACAAATCACTGAACAACATGCTCGACAAGTACCGCTCGCCCGAATCCGGCAGGATCACGACGATGGTCTTGCCCTGCATTTCCGGTTTTTCCGCCAGGCGCACAGCCACGGCCATCGCCGCACCACAGGAAATCCCGCAGAGGATGCCCTCCTCCTGCATCAAGCGCAGGGCCATGGCCTTGGACTCGTCGTCAGTGACCCGCTCGACCAGGTCGACGATCGACAGGTCGAGGTTCTTCGGCACGAACCCGGCACCGATTCCCTGGATCTTGTGGGGGCTGGGCTTGATCTCATGGCCCGCCATCGCCTGGGTAATCACCGGCGAAACCTCAGGTTCGACCGCCACCGACAAGATCGGTTTGCCACAGGTGTTCTTGATATACCGCGATACCCCGGTAATGGTTCCGCCGGTGCCCACGCCCGCCACCAGCACATCCACCGCGCCGTCGGTGTCGTTCCAGATTTCCGGGCCGGTGGTTTTTTCGTGGATCGCCGGGTTCGCCGGGTTATCGAACTGCTGCGGCATGAAGTATTTGGACGGATCGCTGGCCAGGATCTCGGCGGCCTTCTCGATGGCCCCCTTCATGCCCTTGGCCGGTTCGGTGAGCACCAGCTCCGCCCCCAGGGCCTTGAGCACCTTGCGGCGCTCGATGCTCATGGAGGCCGGCATGGTCAGCATCAGCTTGTAGCCACGGGCGGCGGCCACGAACGCCAGGCCGATCCCGGTGTTGCCCGAGGTCGGTTCGACGATGGTCATGCCCGGCTTGAGCTTGCCCGAGCTTTCAGCGTCCCAGATCATGTTCGCGCCGATCCGGCACTTGACCGAATACCCTGGGTTGCGCCCCTCGATCTTGGCCAGGATGGTCACACCGCGCGGCGCAATGCGGTTGATCTGTACCAGTGGCGTATTGCCGATGGAATGGGCGTTGTCAGCGAATATACGGCTCATGGCTGGGTCCTTGATGCGGCGAGAATTTAAGCCTTTAAAGGTATGCCTGTTGCCCATGGGCGTCCAGTTGCACCGAACGTTCCCGTTGTTGCGACAGTCAATGGCATTAGGAGGCGCTCCCCCAACAAACGCTGGAGACTGACTGACATGAAGCGTCGATATCGCTGGCCACTGTGGGTGTTCGCCACCCTCGTCGCGGTGCTGGTGGCCTTGCATTTCGCCCTGCCGTACCTGGTACGCGACTACCTGAACGACAAACTGGCCAACATGGGCGATTATCGCGGCCAGATCACCGATGTGGACCTGGCCCTGTGGCGCGGTGCCTATCGGATCAACGGCCTGGAAATCGTCAAGGTCGACGGCAAGGTCCCGGTACCGTTCGTCAGCGCACCGCTGGTGGACCTGTCGGTGAGCTGGCACTCGCTGTGGTACGACCACGCGGTGGTGGCCGAGGTGGAATTCACCCGTCCCGAGGTGAACTTCGTCGACGGCGGAGCCAACCGGCAGAACTCCCAGACCGGCCGGGGCACCAACTGGCGCGAGCAACTGGGCAAACTCTTGCCCATCACCTTCAACGAAGTACGCATCAGGGATGGCAAGGTCACCTTTCGCAATTTCAACTCCAAGCCACCGGTCAACCTGCGGGCCACCGACGTCAACGCCAGCTTCTACAACCTGACCAACGTGGTCGACACCGAAGGCAAGCGCGACGCCCGCTTCGAAGGTAAAGCCCTGGTAGCCGAACATGCGCCCCTGGAAATGCAGGCCACTTTCGACCCGCTGAGCAATTTCGAAGATTTCGATTTCCGCCTGCGGGCCACGAACATCGAACTCAAGCGCCTGAACGACTTCGCCGCAGCCTATGGCAAGTTCGATTTCAATGCCGGCCACGGCGACCTGGTGGTCGAGGCCGAAGCCGACAACGCCCGACTCCGCGGCTACATCAAACCACTGTTGCGTGATGTCGATGTGTTCGATTGGCAGCAGGACGTGGAAAACAAGAACAAGAACATCTTCCGCTCGGTCTGGGAAGCGCTGGTCGGCACAGGCGAAACGGCCCTCAAGAACCAGCGCAAGAACCAGTTCGCCACCCGGGTGGAACTCAGCGGCAACGTTCACCAGCAGGACATCAGCGCCTTCGAAGCCTTCCTGCAGATCCTGCGCAACGGTTTCGTCCAGGCCTTCAACGCCCGTTATGAACAGCCACCGCCTTCGACCGACTAGGCCTGTGGCCTTGGCCCCATGATATCTCTCGCCACCAAGCGCGGATCATGACCACCGATGCATTCCAGCCAATTGCCCACTGGCAAGCAGCCGAGACTGAGTCAACATGTGACGCCCCATTCAGAGACTGAATACAGCGTCTGCGTTCACAGTCGGCGGGGCCTCGCGTTATAGTCGGGCACGATATCTATTTCGCGCGCCCCGCCTCGCCAGGCCGGCGACACCGTTCGAGGAATTGCAGATGAAGTTCGAAGGCACCAGCGCCTACGTGGCCACCGATGACCTGAAACTGGCCGTGAACGCCGCCATCACCCTGGAGCGGCCGTTGCTGGTCAAGGGCGAACCGGGCACCGGCAAGACCATGCTCGCCGAGCAACTGGCCGAGTCCTTCGGCGCGCGCCTGATCACCTGGCACATCAAGTCCACCACCAAGGCTCACCAGGGCCTGTACGAGTACGACGCGGTCAGCCGCCTGCGAGACTCGCAACTGGGTGTGGACAAGGTCCACGACGTGCGCAACTACCTGAAGAAGGGCAAGCTCTGGGAAGCCTTCGAGTCCGAGGAGCGGGTGATCCTGCTGATCGACGAAATCGACAAGGCCGACATCGAGTTCCCCAACGACCTGCTGCAAGAACTCGACAAGATGGAGTTCTACGTTTACGAGACCGATGAAACCATCAAGGCCAAGCAGCGGCCGATCATCATCATTACCTCCAACAACGAAAAAGAGCTGCCGGACGCCTTCCTGCGTCGCTGCTTCTTCCACTACATCGCCTTCCCCGACCGCGTCACCCTGCAGAAAATCGTCGATGTGCATTACCCGGACATCAAGAAGGACCTGGTCAGCGAAGCGCTGGACGTGTTCTTCGACGTGCGCAAGGTGCCGGGCCTGAAGAAAAAGCCCTCCACTTCCGAACTGGTGGACTGGCTCAAGCTGCTGATGGCCGACAACATCGGCGAAGCGGTGCTGCGCGAGCGTGATCCAACCAAGGCCATCCCGCCGCTGGCCGGCGCCCTGGTCAAGAACGAGCAGGACGTGCAACTGCTCGAGCGCCTGGCGTTCATGAGCCGTCGCGGCACCCGCTGATCCTCTTCGTCCCACAAGAGCGAGGGCGATTGCCATGCTGCTTAACCTGTTCAACGAGATGCGCGCCGCCAAGGTGCCCGTGTCGGTGCGTGAATTGCTGGACCTGATCAACGCGCTGAAACAGCGGGTGATCTTCGCCGACATGGACGAGTTCTATTACCTGTCCCGGGCGATCCTGGTGAAGGACGAACGGCATTTCGACAAGTTCGACCGGGCGTTCGCCGCCTACTTCAACGGCCTGGAGAAACTCGACGATCACCTCCAGGCGCTGATTCCCGAGGACTGGCTGCGCAAGGAATTCGAGCGCTCGCTGACCGATGAAGAACGGGCACAGATCCAGTCCCTGGGCGGCCTGGACAAGCTGATCGAAGAATTCAAGAAACGCCTGGAGGAACAGAAGGAACGCCATGCCGGCGGCAACAAGTGGATCGGCACCGGCGGCACCAGCCCGTTCGGCTCCGGCGGCTTCAATCCCGAGGGCATTCGGGTCGGCGACGCCGGCAAGCGCCAGGGCAAGGCCGTGAAGGTCTGGGACCAGCGCGAGTACAAGAACCTCGACGACCAGGTGGAACTGGGCACCCGCAACATCAAGATCGCTCTGCGCCGACTGCGCAAGTTCGCCCGCCAGGGTGCGGCCGAAGAGCTGGACATCGACGGCACCATCGACCACACCGCCCGGGACGCCGGCCTGCTGAACATCCAGATGCGCCCGGAGCGACGCAACACCGTCAAGCTGTTGCTGCTGTTCGACATCGGTGGTTCGATGGATGCCCACGTGAAAATCTGCGAAGAACTGTTCTCGGCCTGCAAGACCGAGTTCAAGCACCTGGAGTACTTCTACTTCCACAACTTCGTCTACGAATCGGTGTGGAAGAACAACCTGCGCCGCACTTCCGAGCGCACCTCGACCCAGGATTTGCTGCACAAGTACGGTGCCGACTACAAAGTGATCTTCATCGGCGACGCCGCCATGGCCCCCTATGAAATCACCCAGGCCGGCGGCAGCGTCGAACACTGGAACGAAGAAGCCGGTTATGTGTGGATGCAGCGCTTCATGGAGAAGTATAAGAAACTCATCTGGATCAATCCGTACCCCAAGGACACCTGGGGTTATACCGCCTCGACCAACATCGTGCGCGAGTTGGTGGAAGACCGGATGTATCCGCTGACCTTGCGGGGGTTGGAGGAAGGGATGCGGTTTCTGTCCAAGTAAGATTTTGGTTGCCTGTTCAGGCCTCATCGCGAGCGAGCTCGCTCCCACACTGGATCTTCGTCGTACATAAGACCCCTGTGGGAGCGAGCTTGCTCGCGATGCTTTTAGCGGTCGAGAAAACTACGCAAACACTCCACCTGCTGCCGATGCGCAACCTCCTGCACCACCGGCCGCAACCGCACCTGTGCCCCCGGCAGGCATTGCGCCAGCCGGGCCAGGGCCAATGGGGTCAGGGCGCCCAGGCGTGGATAACCACCGATGGTTTGCCGGTCATTGAGCAGCACGATCGGCTGGCCGTCCGGCGGCACCTGCACAGCGCCCAGGGGGATACCTTCGGAAATCATCGCCGCCCCCTGATACTCCAGCGCCGTGCCCAGCAACCGCATGCCCATGCGGTCGGCGCGACTGTCCAGCGTCCACGGGGTGTTGAACGCGTCGAACAGACTCTGCCCGCTGAACGCGCCATTCTGCGCCCCCAGGATCAGGTCCAGCGGCTGCGCTTGCTGGAAATCCGGAATCCGCGTGTACGGCATGGGCCGCGGCGTCGCCGTGCCTGAATAGCTCAAGTGCGCGCCGCGACTCAGCGCCCGCCCCCGTCCATCCAGGCCACCCAGTTCCTCGCGCACCACCGTCGCCCGGCTGCCCAGCACCGCAGGCGCGTTGAAACCGCCAGGGGCTGCCAGGTAGGCCCGGGCACCGAGCACGGGCTGGGTGAGCGCCAGCACCTGGCCCTTGCGCAGGCTGAAGAAGCGCCACGATGCCACGCCCTGGCCGTCTATTCGCGCGCCCAGGTCCGCCCCGGCCAGCGCCAGCACGCAATCCTCTTCGGCCACCACGGTAAAGCCGCCGAGGGTAATCTCCACCACCGCCGCGTCCAGGCCATTGCCGAGCATCCAATTGGCCCAGGCCATCGACAGCCAGTCCGCCGCCCCGCCCTGGGTCACGCCCAGGTGCCTCACGCCGAAGCGGCCGGCGTCCTGCAACAGGCACAGCGGTGTGCTGGCCTCGATCAACAACCGGCTCATGCCTGGGCCTCCAGCGGTGTATCGTCGCCACCCAGCGCGATGAATTCGGCGTGGTCCACGGGGGCAAAACGCACCGTGTCCCCCGGCTGCATCAGGCTGTAGCCGTCGCGCTCACGATCAAACAGTTTGGTCGGGGTGCGACCGATCAGGTTCCAGCCGCCGGGCGACACCACCGGATACGCCGCGGTCTGGCGCTCGGCGATGCCGACACTGCCCGCGGCCACGCGCTTGCGTGGCGTGTCGAGGCGCGGTGCAGCCAATGCTTCGTCCACTAGCCCCATGAAGGCGAAGCCGGGCGCGAAGCCCAGGGCAAACACCTGGTACTCGCGTTCGCTGTGGCGACGGATCACCTGGGCGACCGTCAAGCCGCTGCGGCTCGCCAGCAGCGCCAGTTCCGGCCCGACGCGAAGGTCGTACCACACCGGCAGCACGTGGCATTGGCCGGCGGACCGGGCATCCGGGGAGAGGTTATGCAGCGCCTCGTCGATCAATTCGCGGGCCTGGGCCGGGTCCAGGGCGAGCAAGTCGTAGTGCACCATCAAGGTGGTGTAGGACGGCACCAGATCGATCAGGTGTTCGGCAAACACCGCTCGCAGGCGCTCGCTGGCAGCGAGCATCCAGGGCATGTTGGCCTCGGCGATCTCGTCGAACAGGCGCACCATCAAGCAGTCCACCGCCACCACTTCCAAGCGTGGTTTCATGGCGCACGCTGCCGGTCCAGGGCTTCGCGGATGCGTTGCACGGCCGCCACGGAGCTGGCGTTGTCACCGTGCACGCACAAGGTATTGGCCTTCAGGTGCAAGGCGCTACCATCACTGGCGGTCAACGCATCGGCGCGGGCAATGGTCAGGGCCTGCCCGATGATGACCTCGGGATCGTGGTGCACCGCGCCCGGCGCTTGCCGCGAAACCAGGCGGCCGGCACTGTCGTAGGCGCGATCGGCAAAGGCTTCGAACCACAGGGTCAGGCCATACTCGTCGCCCAAGGCCTGGGCGGCGCTGTTGTCCCGGGTCGCCATGAGCATCAGCGGCAGTTGCCGATCATAGGCCGCGACAGCCTGGATCACCGCGCGCAGTTGCACCGGGTTGGCCATCATGTCGTTGTACATCGCGCCGTGGGGCTTGACGTAGCTGACCTGCCCGCCCTGGGCCCGGCAGATGCCGTCGAGGGCGCCGATCTGGTAATGCAGCAAGTCCTGCAATTCCTGGGCGCCATAGGCCATGGAACGGCGGCCGAAGCCCGCCAGGTCTTGATAGGCCGGGTGCGCGCCGATCCGCACGCTGTGGCTCAGGGCCAGGCTGACGGTCTTGCGCATGATGCTCGGGTCGCCAGCATGGAAGCCGCAGGCGATGTTGGCGCAATCGATGAAGGGCATCACCTCGGCGTCCAGACCCATGGTCCAGCTGCCGAAGCTTTCGCCAATGTCGCAGTTCAATAGCAGGCGGTTCACGGTGAACGCTCCTGTAGATTCTTTCTTTGTTTAACTGTGGGGCACGTGCCCCACAGGTTATCAGTTACTCGGCTTCCAACTGCTTGCCTTGGGTTTCCGGCAGGCTCAGGGCCGCCAGGATCACCACGCCATAGGACACCGCTGCGAACGCCCCGATACCCACGCTCAGCGGCACCTTCTGGCTCAGAATACCGATCAACAGCGGGAACAATGCCGCCACCGCCCGGCCAATGTTGTAGCAGAAGCCTTGGCCCGAACCACGAATGCGCGTAGGAAACAGTTCGGTGAGGAACGAGCCCATGCCGCTGAACATGCCCGACGCGAAGAACCCCAAGGGGAAGCCCAGCCAGAGCATCACGTTATTGCTCACCGGCACCTGGGTGTACAGCAGGACGATGGTGAAGGAGCCGACGGCGTACAGGACGAAGTTCTTTTTGCGCCCCAGGATGTCCGACAGGTACGCACTGATGACATAGCCCACGTAGGAACCGACGATCACCATCGCCAGGTAGCCGCCGGTGCTCAAGACACTCAGGCCGCGCTCATTTTTCAGGAACGTCGGCAGCCAGGACGTGATGGCGTAGTAACCACCCAGGGCACCGGTGGTCAGCAGCGAGGCGCGAAGAGTGGTGAAGAGAATGCCGGGGGCAAAAATTTCGTAGAACTTCGCTGGGTTTTCCGGCGTCAGCCGGGCCTTGGTCTGGTTATAGACTTCCGGATCCTTGACCAGTCGGCGGACGAAAATCACGAACACTGCCGGTACGATGCCGAGGATGAACAGTGCGCGCCAGGCGTCTTCCGGCGGCAGCACCGAGAACAGCAGCGCATACAGGATCGCCGTCATGCCCCAGCCCAGCGCCCAGCCCGATTGCACCATGCCCACCGCCTTGCCGCGGTCCTTGGCACGGATCACCTCGCCCATCAACACCGCACCGGCGGTCCATTCGCCGCCGAAGCCGAAACCCATCAATGTGCGAGCGATCAACAGTTGTTCGTAGTTCTGGGCAAAGCCGCACAGGAAAGTGAAGAACGCGAACCACAGCACCGTCAGTTGCAGGGTGCGCACCCGACCGATCCGGTCGGAGAGAATGCCCGCCACCCAGCCGCCAATGGCCGAGGCGATCAAGGTACTGGTGTGGATCAGGCCTGCCTGGCCGGTGGTGATGCCCCACATCGCGATCAGGGTCGGTACCACGAAACTGAGCATCTGGGTGTCCATGCCGTCCAGGGCGTAGCCGATCTTGCAGCTCCAGAAGGTGCGACGTTCCTGCTGGTTGATGTTGCGATACCAATCGAACGGGCCAGAACGGGCCTGGGGTTGGGGGACGCCGAGCGTGTCGGGTGCACTCATGGTGGTTCTCCACGGTTTTATTGTTGTGAGTCTCGACGACGCTGACGTGGAGACCGTTGCCCCGATTCTTGAGCGCGCGGCCGATCCCGTCCAACGAATAAAACCCTGGCTGGGTCATAAGAAAAATTTGATTGGGTAAGACGCAGGGCCTGGCTGAACACCGTTGTGGCGAGGGAGCTTGCTCCCGCTGGGCCGCATTGTAGGAGCTGTCGAGCGAAGCGAGGCTGCGATCTTTCCCCAGACACTTGAGTCTCAAGCGAAAGATCAAAAGATCGCAGGCTTCGCCAGCTCCTACAGGGACCAGCGGGAGCAAGCTCCCTCGCCACAGAAGCCGGCTGCGGCTTTACAGCCCCCGCAGGTCCCGCTCTTCAATCGGCCGGCTCTGACGCAGGCGCTTGCCGCCCAACACCACCCAGTCGATCAGGCGGAACAGGCATTCCAAACCGAACGACAGCAACATCGCGCCGCTGATGCCCCAGACCATGGCCTCGGGGGTCAGCAGGATCTGGTAGCTGTAGCCGTTCCAGGTTTCCTTGCGAATGTCCGGATCGGCGGCCAGGGCCACTTGCAGCAGGCGGATGTACCACGGGCCCTGCATGGCCTGGAATTGCTTGTCGAGGGCCTGTTGGCGCACGAGCAAGGTGTTCAGGCTGTCGGCATCGCTGCGAAAGATCGGGTCCTCGCTGGCGCGGTAATGGGCCACCAGGGCCTGCATGTCGCCCTTGAAGAACTGGTTGGCGGTGCCCTGGAAACCTTGCAGGCCGGTCTGCGCCTCGATCAGGTGAGCCTCGACCCGCTTGGCGTAATCATTGATGAAGCCCGGCACCTGGACCCCAACCAACAGGCCCACCGCGAACAACACCAGCCGTAGATAACTGAGCAACATAGCGTGACGTCCTTATTCGGTCCGGCCGTGGCTGACGCATTCGCCGCGTCGCCACAGGCTCCATTGGCCCGGTTCGTAGCGGGTCCAGGTTTCGTTTTCGGTCAAGGGCTCGGTGGCGATCACCGTGACCACGTCGTTGGGCGTGGTTTCCGCCTGGAAATCGACAATCACATCCACGTCCTTGAGCCGCGCCGGGCCGAACGGCGCGCGACGGGTGATCTGGGCCAGTTTGGTCGAGCAATAGCAGAACAGCCAGTCGCCGTCGCTGAGCAGGCAGTTGAACACGCCTTTGCTGCGGTATTCGGTGCAGGCCTCGATCAACGACGGCAGCAGCTGTTCTACCTCCACCGGCTCCGGAAAGGCCTGGCGCACGCGATTGAGCAGATCGCAGAAGGCCGCTTCGCTGTCAGTGTCGCCCACTGGGCGGTAGAAGCTCACGCCCGGTTGGAAATCGGCAAGCTGGCCGTTGTGGGCAAAACACCAGTTGCGCCCCCACAACTCACGCACGAACGGGTGAGTGTTGGACAGGCAGACTTTGCCGACGTTGGCCTGGCGAATATGCCCGATCACCACTTCGCTCTTGATCGGATAGCGCTGCACCAGATTCGCCACCTCCGATTCGCTGCTGGCGGCCGGGTCCTGGAACAGGCGCAGGCCACGACCTTCATAGAAGGCGATGCCCCACCCGTCCCGGTGCGGCCCGGTCTTGCCACCGCGCTGCATCAGCCCGGTGAAGCTGAACACGATGTCGGTCGGCACATTGGCGCTCATGCCCAGTAACTCACACATGCTCGAACTCTCGCTTCAAGGGGCAGGCCTGCTTACAGGCGCGGTTCGATACGCGAACGCTGGGGGTTGCTCGGCACAGGCGGGCGACCGTAGCGGTCATCACCGGCCACACCGAACGGTGGTTCGTCCTCTGGCTCATCGGCCGCGGCGGCGGCTTTGGCGGCGGCCGCCCGTTCCTTGCGTGCGTTGGCGGCGCGCTCGATGGGGAAGCGGATCAGCACGATCACCAGGTAGAGGCCGAAGGCGATCATGCCGTACATGAGCAGATCGGACGCCGCCCGCCAGACGTTGTTGCCGACCTTGAACAGGATATCCAGGGCGACAATGGCCAAGGCCGGGGCGACTTTGTCCTTCACCGGGTCGACGACGGTGGGGCTGAACAGCAACACCGCCATCAGCAAGCGCAGCGGTTCGCGCAACCAGCGCCACATCCAGCGGGTCATGCGCATCCACACCAGCAGGCAGCCCAGGGCAGCGAAGGCGTAGAGGCCCCAGGCGATCAGATAGTCATTCTCGGTCATGGTGTCCATGGCAAGGCAGGCAAAGAGACGCTTATAGTAACGGCTTTTCGCGCGTCAGGCTGCCCCGGCGTCTGGCGAATGGCCTGTGTGGTGGGTTCTGTCCAGGCCGCGTGTCCCTTTTCGTACAACGTTCGAGAGCCTTTCATGTCCCTATCTGCCCACGTTTCCAACGCCCCGATTGCCCGCAGGGACGCCGGTGTTGACCCGTACGCCTGGCTGCAGGAGCGCGACACCGACGCCGTGCTCGACTACCTCAAGGCGGAAAACAGCTATCAGGAGGCGCAACTCGCCGATCAGGCCGAACTGCGCGAAACCCTGTTCCAGGAAATCAAGGGCCGGATCCTCGAGACCGACCTGTCACTGCCCTCGCCCTGGGGCCCGTACCTGTATTACACCCGCACCACGGCCGGTGACGAATACCCGCGCCACTACCGCTGCCCACGCCCGGCCGATGACAGCCTGAGCGTGGACGAAAGCCACGAACAACTGCTGCTGGACCCGAACGCGCTGGCCGGCGGTGAATTCTTTGCCCTGGGCGCCTTCAGCATCAGCCCCGACCACCAGCGCCTGGCCTACAGCCTGGATACCACGGGCGACGAGATCTACACCCTGTTCGTGAAGGAGTTGTCCAACGACAAGATCAGTGAACTGTCCTTCGACAATTGCGACGGCAGCATGACCTGGGCCAACGACAGCCTGACGCTGTTTTTTGGTGAACTGGACGACACCCACCGCCCCCACAAACTCTGGCGCTATCGCCTGGACGGCACCGCCGCCGAAGAAGTGTTCCATGAGCCGGACGGGCGTTTCTTCCTGCATTGCTATCGTTCGAGCTCGGAAAAGCAACTGATCCTGTCCCTGGGCAGCAAGACCACCAGCGAAGTCTGGGTACTGGACGCCGCACAACCGCAACAGCCCTTCACCTGCCTGGCGCCACGCCTGGAAAACCACGAATACGACGTCGACCACGGCCTGCTCGATGGCCAATGGACCTGGTTGATCCGCAGCAACCGCGACGGGATCAACTTCGCCCTGTACCAGGCCGCCGACACTGGCGTGGCGCCGACCGAGGCCGACTGGCAGAACCTGATCCCCCACAGCGATACGGTGATGATCGACGGCCTGAGCCTGAACGCCAGGGCCATGACCTTGAGCCTGCGTGAGGGCGGCCTGCCGATCATCGAGGTGCATCCCCAGGACTTGCCGGCGTATCGGGTGCAGTTGCCGGACGCGGCCTACAGCCTGCATGTGCAGAACAGCCTGGAATTCGTCAGCGACCGCATTCGCCTGCGCTACGAGGCCCTGAACCGTCCGGCACAGATCCGTCAGTTGGACCTGGCCAGCGGCGAACAGGTCGTACTCAAGCAGACCCCGGTGCTGGGCCCGTTCGATGCCGATGCCTACGTCAGCCAGCGGCTCTGGGCGACGGCGCCAGACGGCACACAAGTGCCCATCAGCCTGGTGGTCAAGCGCGAGGCCCTCGGCCGGCCGGTGCCGCTGTACCTGTACGGCTACGGCGCTTACGGCGAAAGCCTCGACCCATGGTTTTCCCATGCGCGGCTGAGCCTGCTCGACCGCGGCGTGGCGTTTGCCATCGCCCATGTGCGGGGCGGCGGCGAGCTGGGGGAAGCCTGGTATCGCGCCGGCAAACAGGAACACAAGCACAACACGTTCGGCGACTTCATCGCCTGTGCCGAGCATTTGATCGCCAACGGCTTCACCACCGCCGAACAATTGGCGATCAGCGGCGGCAGCGCTGGTGGCCTGCTGATCGGCGCAGTGCTCAATCAACGCCCGGAGCTGTTCAAGGTCGCGATTGCCGAGGTGCCGTTCGTCGATGTGCTCAACACCATGCTCGACCCGGACCTGCCGCTGACCGTCACCGAATACGACGAATGGGGCAATCCTGAGGAGCCAGACGTTTATGATCGGATCCGGGCCTACGCCCCGTACGAAAACGTCCGCGCCCAGGCCTACCCGGCGTTGCTGGTGATCGCCGGTTACAACGACAGTCGCGTGCAGTACTGGGAAGCGGCCAAGTGGGTGGCGAAATTGCGCGCCACCAAGACCGACGACAACCCCCTGCTGCTCAAGACCGAACTGGGCGCCGGCCACGGCGGAATGAGCGGGCGCTACCAGGGATTGCGTGACGTAGCGCTCGAATATGCATTTGTCTTGAAGGTTTTGGGGTTGGGTTGAGGAACTCTGTGGGATGGCCGGGTCTTAGCTCCATGCGCTGGGCTCGGATGAAACCCAGTCCAATGTAGGCAAGGCTTTGTGGGAGCAAGGCTTGCCCGCGATACAGGCGACTCAGTTCCGTCTGTCAGATCAAGCTGATGCCATCGCGGGCAAGCCTTGCTCCCACACGCGCCTGTCCCGGGAATCTTCTTACACCCGGGGCCAAACTGAACCTGCAACACACACAAGAAAAAGACCGTGCCAACATGTCAGAACCGACCTTACTGAACAAAGAAATCCGCGACTGGCTGATGGACTGCGGTCTGTTCGACCAGTTGCTGCCCGTCGACTTCGCCGCGGCGTCGGGCTATTTCAGCATCAGCGCCATCGCCGAGGGCGAAGCGATTTTCCACGAGGGCGATGCAGGCAGCTTCATGTGCATCATCCACACCGGCCAGGTGGCCGTGCAGAAAACCGGTCCCGACGGCCAACCCGTGACCATCGCCACGCTGCGCAGCGGTCGGGCCTTCGGTGAAATGGCCGTGCTCGATGGCGAACGGCGCTCGGCCAGTTGCATCGCCGCCAGTGATTGCCAGTTGCTGAACCTGGGCAAGGATTCCCTGGAAAAAATGCTCAACGACGCCCCCAAGATCGCCGCCAAGATCATCCGCGCCCTCGCCGTCTCCCTGTCCAAGCGCCTGCGCATGGCCGACGGGCAGTTGTTGTCGCAGCAGGTCTGACAGCCAGACCACAATACCTGTGGGAGCGAGCTTGCTCGCGATGGCGGCGGATCAGCCAGCATTGAAGTCGACTGACACACCGCTATCGCGAGCAAGCTCGCTCCCACAGGTTATTGCGTCGTCTTGTCGATTTACCCCCCCGGCGACTTGGCCTTCACCGGCTTCGGCTCCAGGCCCGGTATCGGCTGGTCCTTGGGCGGCTTGGGCATTTCAATGGGCGGCAGCAAGGGCGGCCCACCGCTTCCGGTGCCCGCCTTGGGCACCCCGTTGGGCGTGACCGGCGGATACGGCATGGGGGTAGCGGTGCCCGGCGACCCGGGGATGCTGGGCGGGTTGACCGGAATCGTCGGTTGTTGAGCCTGGGCGCAACTTATTGAGAGCGCCGCCAGGGCAATGGCCGTTAGAATGATGCACTTCATCAATGGCTCCGTGGCTATTGTCTGCTTTAAGGCTAGTCGTTACCGCGCGGTTTGCCCTCCTACGAGATTTCCATGAAACGTTTCGTTCTGCTCGACACCACACCCATCCCTGATAACGGCGGTGCCCTGTGCCTGTTCGAGTACGGCGAAGACTTCGTCATCAAGATCCAGGGCGGCGACGGCGGGCAGTTGATGAACACCCGCATGCACGGTTCCGAAGACGCCCTGGCAGAGATTCCTTGCCGCAAGGTCGCCGGTCGTCCTGGCTCGCGCGTGCTGATCGGCGGCCTCGGCATGGGCTTCACCCTCGCCTCGGCCCTCAAGCACCTGGGCAAGACCGCCGAAGTGGTGGTGGCCGAGCTGGTGCCCGGGGTGGTGGAGTGGAACCGTGGCCCCTTGGGTGAAAAGGCCGGGCGACCGCTGGCAGACCCGCGCACAGTGATCCGCATGGAAGACGTGGCCAAGGTGCTGCAAGCCGAACCCCAGGGGTTCGACGCGATCATGCTGGACGTCGACAACGGCCCGGAAGGCCTGACCCAGAAAGCCAACAGCTGGCTGTATTCGGCCGGTGGCCTGGCCGCCTGCGCCAAGGCCTTGCGGCCCAAGGGCGTATTGGCAGTGTGGTCGGCCAGCGCTGACCGGCAGTTTTCCGACAAGCTGAAGAAAGCCGGCTTCAAGGCCGAAGAAGTGCAAGTGTTCGCCCACGGCAACAAAGGCACCCGCCACACCATCTGGATTGCCGAGAAACTCAAGGGCTAAGCTAAACTGTGCCCAACCGTCATCAGTCTTTATCTACAAAGGTGAACCCATGAGTTCGTCAACGCCACCGTCCAACACCGCCAAGCTGGACCGCATCCTCGCCGATGCTCAGCGCGACCGGGAGATGGGCTACCGCGACAAAGCCCTGAAAATGTACCCCCATGTCTGTGGCCGCTGCGCCCGTGAGTTTTCCGGCAAGCGCCTGAGCGAACTGACCGTTCACCACCGCGACCACAACCACGACAACAACCCCCAGGACGGTTCCAACTGGGAACTGCTGTGCCTGTACTGCCACGATAACGAGCACTCGCGCTACACCGACCAGCAATACTTCGGCGACGGTTCCCTGAGCACCCCGAAAATCGCCAAGGCGACCCACAACCCCTTCGCCGCGCTGGCCGGGTTGATGAAGAAAGACGAGTAATCCAGCCATTATGGCGAGCCCCGTTTTGTGGGAGCAAGGCTTGCCCGCGATGAAGGCGATGCGGTCTTTCAGGAACCGAGGCGCGTGGTTCGCGAGCAAGCTTTGCTCCCACAGGATGGTGTGAACCACACATCTCGAACCTGACCACCCTCCCCCATTCCCCGTATAATCGCGCCTTTTCCCCAAAGGCACCCCGCCCGTGGCCAACAAACGCTATAGCTGCATCGGTCTGTTCAACCCCAAGTCACCGGAAAACGTCGGTTCGGTCATGCGTGCCGCCGGTTGCTACGGCGTGGCGTCAGTGTTCTACACCGGCAAGCGCTATGAGCGCGCCGCTGACTTCGTCACCGACACCAAGAAAGTCCACTACGACATCCCGCTGATCGGTATCGACGACCTGAAGAAAATCCTGCCCTTGGGCTGTGTGCCAGTGGCTGTGGAATTGGTGGAAGGCGCTCGCCCCCTGCCCGAATACACCCACCCGGACCGGGCGCTGTACATTTTCGGCCCGGAGGATGGCTCGCTGGACAAGGACATCCGCGACTGGTGCGAAGACGTGGTGTACATCCCCACCACCGGTTGCATGAACCTGGCCGCCACCGTCAACGTCGTGCTGTACGACCGCATGGCCAAAGGCAACAACACCCGTTCGGGGCCGCAATTCCGCTGATCGGTGCAAAACTCGATTGAACAAGGCAATCGCTCGGGCAGTCAGTTTTATACCAACCCCATACCGGAGACAGATCATGAGCGATAACAATCCGTTCGAGCCGATCGAAAGCACCCCTTTCCAATCCCATCAACCGCAAAACGTGCATGGTTGGGAACGCATTGGCTCACTGGCCGGCGGTGTTCTGATGATGGGCAAGGGCTTGCGTCGTGGCGGGGTGATCGGCCTGGCTCAACTGGCGATCGGCGGCCTGGCGCTGGCCCGGGGCATCACCGGGCACTGCTCGGCCAAGAGCCTGCTGGAGAAGAATCGCCAGAATCTGCACAGCGCCCGCACCCGTATCGAGGAGGCAGGTGAAGAACTGAGTCGTTTGAAGGCCAATGCCGAGGCGGCGACTGGCACGGCTACGGTGACGGGGAATGATTCGCTGGTTTCGCCGAAGGTTGGGCTCTGATTTTTGCAGCGCCCCTGATGGCCCCTTCGCGAGCAAGCTCGCTCCCACAGGTTTTGTGAACGCCGAAAATCCAATGTGGGAGCGAGCTTGCTCGCGAAAGCGGTGTCACTGAAGTAACCGGGTATCCAGCACAGTAGAGGCCCCACCCAGAACGCTCTCACTGAGCTGCACAAACTCCTTGGTATCGACCGTTTCCAAGCGCATCGCCCCCTGCAACACATCATCCAGCGAACGCTTGTTGCGGGTTTTCAGGCGAATCTCGCGGTCCAGTTCCTGCAACAGCAGCACCGCCTTGGCCACCGCCGCCGGGCCGATCTGCTCCCCGCGCAAGGTGGTGACTCCCTTGCTCTCGCGGGCGAGCCGGTCGTTCAAGGTCTGGTAGCGCTCATCACTCAGGCCGCCGGCGCGGCGTAGCAGTTCAATGGCGTAGTACTCGGTCAGCCCCTCACTGATCCAGTCGCTACGATCCTGATCATTGACCCGGGCCAGCGCCTGCACCAGCTCCCGCAACAACGGGCTGCTGCCCCGCTCGCTGACCAGCGGCGGACGGCTGTGCAGGTAAATCGAGTCATGGCCGGCCTGGGCACCACGCCACAGCGGATCGCCGGCACCGACGATCAGCAACTTGGCCGGATGACGCGGCACCAGCGCCTGTACCTGCGGCCAGACGAACGTCAGCAGTGTCAGCACATCCATCCGGCGCATGCCCTGGCCCTGGGGCGAGGCCACCGTCACTTCGGTTTCGCCCAGGCGTGTGCGGCGGCTGCCCAGTTTGCCGGCGAGCATCCAGCCAGTGGGGCGGTCGAACAGCCGCGAGGGATTGTCGATGCGAAAACGTTGTTTGCCGATACGCGGCCAGGGGGTCTCGATGCTTTTCCAGCCGTCGGGCAATTCCACCTCAAGACGGGCCACCAGTTCGACGCCATCCTGCTGGTCGAGCTTGGCCGCCGGCACCAGATCGTCGCCGCGAAGCAACGCCCACGTCGGGGTCATGCGGGTTTCGAAGGTGGTGTTCTTGCGGGCATGGCTGATGCGCACACGGTAGCTCAGGCTGGCCTTGTCGGTGGCCGGACGCCAGACGCCACGCGCCGCCTTGCCGGGGGTGAGCAGCCATTGGCCGTCGGCCTTGAAATCGCTGTAGCGGCTGCCGTCGCCGAGGTCGAAATCCAGGCTGCGCACCGCCGCCCCCCGGGCCAGGGTCAGGCGCACCTCGGCCTGATCGCTCTGTGGCAACAGGTGCACGTGATAATCCAGGTCGACTTTCTGCGCCGCCCACAGCGGCCCGCACACCGCCAGCAGCCCGGCTGCCAGCATCCATTTCAATCCTGCAGCCATGGGTTCTCCCTGGTGGTGCGCCGCCCGGTGGTTCAGCCGGCGCGGAAAATCAGATGATCTTCCCAATCGTCTTCCGGCACGCTGCCTTCGGCCAGCATGCGCCCGGACTGGGAAATGCGTTCGTGGTGCACGGCCTCTCGATCACCGCAGACCAAGTGGTGCCACAACGGCAAGTCCTTGCCTTCGCTGACCAGCCGATAACCGCAGGTGGGCGGCAGCCATTTGAACTCATCGGCCTTGCCCGGCGTGAGCTGGATGCAATCGGGCACGAACTCACGGCGATTAGGGTAGTCGGTGCACTGGCAGGTTTTCAGGTCCAGCAGTTTGCAGGCGATGCGTGTGTAGTAGACGCTGTTGTCGTCTTCGTCTTCGAGCTTTTGCAGGCAGCACAGGCCACAGCCGTCGCACAGCGATTCCCACTCCTGTGTATCGAGCTGATCGAGGGTTTTGCGTATCCAGAACGGTTCGACTTTGGCGGCCATGGCTCAAGCATCAACATCAGGTGGTGAAAGGCCGACAGTCTAGTGCCGGGACCTCCTCAGGCCAAGCATTGGCGACTGTCGGTAGGCAGGGGCTTGTCAGGCCGGGCAGCGGGACGTAGCTTGCTGCATTGTCTTTCCAAAACTCGAGCCAGGTGAGCCCATGAGCGCCAATTCCCGCATTGCCGATTACGCGATCCACCCTCAGTTCATCGAACGCTGGTCGCCCCGCGCGTTTACCGGTGAAAGCATTGCCGAAGAAACCTTGCTGAGCTTCTTCGAAGCCGCTCGGTGGGCCCCTTCGGCCTACAACTCACAACCCTGGCGCTTCCTGTACGCACGGCGCGACACGCCGAATTGGCAGCGTTTCCTGGGTTTGCTCAACGAGTTCAACCGCGGCTGGGCCCAACACGCCTCGGCGCTGGTGATCGTCGTCTCGAAAACCACCTTCGCGGTGCCCGGCGCCACCGAGGAAACCCCGGCGCAGACCCACACCTTCGACACCGGCGCGGCCTGGGGCCACCTGGCGTTGCAAGCCAGTCTCAGCGGCTGGCACACCCATGGCATGGCCGGTTTCGACCAGGAACTGACCCGCAAGGAACTGAAGATCCCGGAAGGCTACGCCCTGCACGCCGCCGTGGCGATTGGCAAGCTGGGGGACAAGTCGACCCTGGCCGAATACCTACAGGCCCGCGAAGTCCCAAGCCCGCGCCGGCCATTGAGCGAACTGGTGGCAGAAGGCGACTTCACCCTGTAACCCTATGAAGATCCACTGTGGGAGCGAGCTTGCTCGCGATGGCGTCAAGTCAGCCACTTTGATGTTGACTGACACTCCGCCATCGCGAGCAAGCTCGCTCCCACATTTTGATCTGTGGCGAACTCATTTTTTGTGAGCACTGAAAATGAGCTTCAGTAACCCCGGCTGAAATCCACTTCCCCGCGCAGCGCTTCGCCCGCCTGGTAGGCCCGCAGGTTTTCCAGGAACAATTGCACCATCATCGGTGGCGAGGTCGGTGCCGAGCTGTGGCCGGTCAGCAGCAGCCCCCAGGCAGTCCAGAACGGATGGCGCTGTGGCAATGGCTCCTGGCGGCAAACGTCGATCACCGCACCGGCCAGGTGCCCGTCCTTCAGGGCTTGCACCAGGTCCGCATCCACCACCGCCACGCCGCGACCGACGTTGATGAACAATCCGCTCGGCTTGAATTGCTTGAACAGCGCCGCGTCGTAGATGTCATGGGTATCCGGCGTATTGGGCAGCAAATTGATCACGTAATCCATGTCGCCCACCAGACGAGGCAAGTCCTTCAGCGCCCCGACTTCGATAAACGGTGCCAACGTCCTGGCTTCGCTGGCGATGCCATACAACTGCACACCGAACGGCACCAGGAACTGCGCCACACGCTGGCCAATGTCCCCCGTCCCGACGATCAACACCTTGCGCCCGGCCAGGCCTTGCCCCTGGCGGTTGTCCCACTTGCGCTCGACCTGGCTGACCAACCGGGCCAGCACCTCGCGCTCATGGCCGAGCATGTAGGTGAGCACGTACTCGGCCATCACCTGGCCAAAAATGCCCACCGCACGGGTCAGGCGGTAATCGCGACTCAAGCCATCGGCCAGCAACGGCGTGATGCCCGCCCAGGTCGATTGCAGCCAACGGGGCTGGTGGCCTTGACGCAACAGGGTGGCCAGCAGATCAGGCTGGCCGAGCCAGACCGGGCAATCGGCGGCCAATCGCGACAGTTCGGCGGAATCGCCGCTGGTCAGGACTTCAATATCGGGTGCAGCCTGACGCAGAAGCTGGGCATACACCGCGTGATCGTGTTCGGCAATCAGAACGCGCATGAATCAAACCTTTCAAAAACAGTGCAGACGAGCGCCGGCAGAGTGTCGCTCCATCCCTGCGATCGTCGTCAATAAACCATTCCAGTGTTGCAAAAGGCACCCAGGACAGGTGCCCCCACTACCGTCAGACCGGGTCGTTGCGGCGCAGCAACTCTTCGGGCAAATGCTCGATGTACTCGTCTTCGGCCGGCGGCATCTGCAAGTGATAGCCCTGGGTGTCGAGATTTTCCAGCACCTTGTTGATGTCTTCCCGGGACAGCTCCCGCTCGGGGCTCAGCACCAGGTCGAAGGCATGGATCGCCTTGCCAAAGGCGGCCATCAGGGGCTCGGGCACACGCTTCAAGGCATCGCTCTTGAGCACATACAGGTACATCTCGTTTTTCTTCGAGCTGCGGTAGATGGAGCAGATACGTTTCAAGGCTGTTCTCCGGCAGTGGCCAGGCTGTCGAGCAGCGCCTGGCCCATCAATTCGCGGCGCCAGCCACGCAGCGAATCGGGCAATTGGTAAGGGCCCTCGGGGAAGCCACTCTTGATCAGTGCTTCGAGGGTTTTCTTGCGCAGCATCAGCTCCGGGGCAATCTCCAGGCGCTCGGCTTCAGCCTGCCCCAACGCCCGCAGGCGCTTGACCAGGGCGGAAGCCTCGATGGGCAACGGCTCGGCCACGGCCGGCGGCCATTGCTCGGGAGGAATGCTGGCGGCGCGCTGGATCAAGTCCAGCAGAAACTGGCCGTCCTGGCGTACGGTACGCGGGTGCATGTCTTCGATCTTCGCCAGTGCGCCGAGGTTATCCGGCTGGGTGCGGGCCAGGGGCCACAGCGAATGCTCGCGGATGATGCGGTTACGCGGCAGGTCTCGGGCCCGCGCCTCGCGTTCGCGCCAGGCGCACAACTCGCGCAGCACGGCTAATTGAGCCCGGGACAGCTTCCAGGCCAGCTTGGCCTCGCGGTAGACCTCGTACGGGTCGACTTCGCGACGCAGGTTGGCCACCAGTTCGGCGCCATCCTCCAGGACCCAGCGGTACTTTTCATCGGAAAGCTTCGGGCGAAGTTGTACGAAAACCTCTGCCAGATGCACCGCATCCTCTGCCGCGTAGCTGATCTGCGTCTCGGACAGGGGCCGTTGCAACCAGTCGGAACGGGTCTCGCCCTTGGGCAACTCGATGCCCAGCACTTCCTGCACCAGCCGCGAATAGCCCATGGAGAAACCCAGGTTCAGGTAGGCGGCGGCCAGTTGAGTATCGAACAGCGGCGCGGGCAGGCTGCCAGTGAGGCGCAGCAGCACTTCAAGGTCTTCGCTACAGGCGTGCAGCACCTTGAGCACCGCCGGGTTTTCCAGCAGGGCGGCCAGGGGCTGCCAATTGTCGATGGTCAAGGGGTCGATCAGGTAGGCACGCTTGCCGTCGCCGATCTGCAGCAAACCGGCAATGGGATAAAAGGTGTCGACCCGCATGAATTCGGTGTCGAGGGCGACGAATGGCAACTGCTGCCACTCGGCGCAAAACTGACCGAGGCTATCGTTGTCGCGAATCCAGTGAATATCGATGGCCACACGGCTCTCCCTTGAAGAATGGCGCGCAGTATATATCGCCGCCGGCGATTGCGAGCATCCATAGAGCAGCCGCCTGAGAGAAATCGCCTGCGAAAAAGCAAGAATAGTCCTACATCAAGACTTAACCGGTCTTACGCAACACATAAACCCGCGTCAGGGCAAAACCGGGCAGGAAATCCTGGTACCAAAGCACGCTGAAACCGGCCTGGCGGAACTCGGCTTCCACATCAGCCTTGTCAGCCAGGGTCCGTCGCGGGGCCTGGCCGATCTTGAGGCGTCCTTCGATTTGCACCGAAACGATCACCGTGTCGCGACTGACCCGATGAAACTCGCGCAACAGCGCCAGGCGATGCTCGCTGGCACTGACGTGGCGAAACAGTTGCAGACAGAGAATACAATCCACCGCGTTGGCCGACAGCCCGAGGGTGAAGGCCGAACTCGGGAAGGTCTTGACCCGCTGGAGCAATGCGCCGCCATGGTGGGTGAGCGCATGTTCGAGCATGTCCGGCGACGGGTCCGCCGCCAGGATCACTCGGTTGGCATGCTCGGCCAGTACTGGCCAGAACCGCCCCGCCCCACAGGCCACATCCAGCACCAGCCCCGGCTCGCCCGCCACCTTCAGGGCATTGCGCACCATGTGCTCGTCGCGCCAGAACGCCAGGCGCAAACGCCGAGGCGCCGGCTGGCAGCACACTTGTGCGTGTTCCCGGTCGTGTTGCCTGGCGAACTCAAGCTCGACGGTGGAAGGGGGCTGCCCGGACATACAAACGGCTCTTGGGGAATGAATGGGGACAGGTTAAACAACCCGGCGTGAAAAAAAGGTGGAGGCGATCATTCCCGGGCGAGCACGCCGTCGATGACCGCACCGCGGCAGTTGGCGAACAGGTCCAGGTCCCGGTTGTAGACCTGGCTGTTGACTTCCAGCAGCCCGAGCATCGAGTGGAACAGGTTGTCCTGGCTCAAGGGCTTTTCCCGGCTCAGTTGCAGGCAATGGGTGTCGACCGAAAAAGACTTCTGGTAGCTGTCGGAGAACCAGGCCAGCATCGCCACGTGTTTCTGTTGCTCCGGGGCAAGCATGTAGGGCGTGCCATGGAGAAACAGGTTGTATTCGCCCAGGGACTCGCCATGGTCCGACAGGTACAGCATGGCCGTGTCAACCTTGTCCTGGTTGGCCCGCAGCAGGTCGATCAGGGTCGACAGCACGTGATCGGTGTACACCAGCGTGTTGTCGTAGCCATTGACGATGCTCTCGCGGCTGCAATTGTTCAGCGCGTTGCTTTCGCACACCGGGGTGAAATGCTCGTACTCCTTGGGATAGCGCTTGAAGTACTCCGGCCCGTGACTGCCCATCTGGTGCAGCACCAGGACCGTGTCCTTGTCGAGCGTGTCGATGAAGTGCTGCAGGCCCTGGAGCAGGATCTCGTCGCGGCACTCACTGTTGGCGCACAGGGCCGGGTCCTTGAGATTGCTGACATCCTGCAGCGTGACCCGATCGCAGGTGCCCTTGCAGCCGGACTGGTTGTCTCGCCAGATCACCTCCAGCCCGGCACGCTTGAGCACGTCCAGCAAGCCCTCTTCATTCCTGGCCTTGCTGGCGTCGTAGTTCTTGCGTCCCATGTTGGAAAACATGCAGGGCACCGACACGGCGGTTTCGGTGCCGCAGGAATGCACGTCGGTGAAGGCGATCAGGCCCGCCTCTTTGTCCAGTGTCGGCGTGGTGTCGCGGTTGTAACCGAGGATGCCGAAGTTCTCGGCCCGGGCACTCTCGCCCACCACCAGGACAGTCAGGGATTTGCGACCGTGGGTTTGCCAGGCCGGGTTGCGGCTCGCGTCTTCGCCCACGGTGATGAACGGCTGCTTGGCCGACGCGACCTGCTCACGCAAGTACCCGAATGAAGCACCGATGTAGTTGCTCGGCACGACCATCAACCGCAATTCGTGGTGGTTACGAAACAATGAAGACAGGCCTTGGTAGTTGGCCAGGGCAACCAGGCCGATCACGGCGGCCGAGGCCACGCCGACCAGCAACTTACTTAATAATTCTTTGGGCCAACTACGGTAGTTGATTGGGGTTTTGAACAACAACCAACATGGCAAGACACCCAATAAGCCGATATAGACAAACAACTTCAGCGACAACAGATCACGGACTTCCGTGGCATTGGTTTCAGCGAAGTTGCGCAACATGCCGGCATCGATCAGTACGCCGTATTGGGCCATGAAATACGCCACGCCAGCGCTGATCAGGAATAGCAGCATCAACACGGGCTTGAGCAGCGGACGGAAGGCCACGAGCGTCAACACCAGGTTGAACGCGCAGAAAATCATCACGCCAAACGCCGCGCACATCAGCAGGCCTCGCGCGTCAGCCGTGGTGATAGCAAGCAAGTGTTGCCAGAGCACGATGTTGAAGCCCACTAACAAAAAGGCACTGGCGGCCAGCGTCACCCACTCGGGGCGCACGGCTTTAATAGTCAGCATGATGGTTGACGGTTTCCTGAAGTTGCTCTTTGAATAAGAAGTGCCGCAGTAAACATGAAAAAATCGTTTCCTACGGCAACACAAACTTTAGGTAGCCCACCATCAATTTTTCGTGAAAAAGTTGCTATTAAATAATTATTTAAGGATCCCGCCAGGCACCTGTTTCAGGCCTGATGCAGATACCAGCGCCAATCCTGCTCGCCGACTTCCCCCATGAACTGACGGTACTCGGCGCGCTTGACCGTGAGATAAACACCCAGAAACGCCTCGCCAAACGCCTGCCGCGCCCAGGCCGAAGCCTCGAGAGCACGCAGGGTGGTGAGCCAGTCGGTGGGCAGCGGTTCGATCACCTGGGCATAGCCGTTGCCTTCCACAGGTTTCCCGGGATCGCACTGTTCACGTATGCCACGATGAATGCCGCCCAATATCGCCGCCGCGGCCAGGTAAGGGTTGGCATCGGCACCGCAGATACGATGCTCGATGTGCCGCGAGAATGCCGGGCCACCCGGCACCCTCAGGCTCACGGTGCGGTTGTCCACGCCCCAGGTCGCCGCCAGCGGCGCGTAGCTGTTGCTTTGGAATCGCCGGTAGGAGTTGGCGTTCGGGCAAAACATCAGCAGCGAATCGAGCAGGGTGTCGAGCATCCCGCCCACTGCATGGCGCAGCAACGGCGTGCCATCGCCGGCTTCACTGGCAAACAGGTTGTGGCCATCACGGTCCGCCAGACTGACATGCATGTGCATGCCGGAGCCCGCCAAGTGATCGAACGGCTTGGCCATGAAACACGCCTGCATGCCGTGCTTGTGGGCCACGCCCTTGACCAGTCGTTTGTAGCGCACCGCTTCATCCATGGCTTGCAAGGCATCGCTGCGATGTTCGAGGGTGATCTCCACTTGCCCGGGTGCGTATTCGGAAATGGCGGTCCGGGCCGGAATGCCTTGCAGTTTGCATGCGGCGTACAGGTCGGCCAGGAACGGCTCGATCTGCTCCAGTTCGCGCAAACCATAGACCTGGGTGGCACGCGGTCGTCCACCGTCGGCGTCCCGCGCTGGCTGCGGCCGGCCTTGGTCGTCGCGTTGCGCATCCAGCAGATAGAACTCCAGTTCCGCCGCCATCACCGGGTAATAACCGTCGGCCTGCAAGGCCTCGATCACCTGGCTGAGCAAATAACGCGGATCGGCGATGGTCGCCGGTCCACCTTCCTGGGGATGCATGCTGACCTGCACCGCGGCCGTGGGAATCAACCGCCACGGCATGCGTTGCAAGCTGCCACTGATGGGATAGGCGCGGCAATCGATGTCACCGACGTCCCACACCAGCCCGGAGTTTTCCACATCGTCGCCATTGATGGTCAGCCCGAGAATCGTACTGGGCAGTGGCCGGCCACTTTCGTAGACCGCCAGCAACTCGTCCCGATGCAACAACTTGCCCCGAGGCACGCCGTTGTTATCGAGAATGAACAACTCGAACAGCTCGATATCGGGGTTCTGCGCGAGGAACGCCTGGGCGTCTTGCACGGGTGCAAAAGAAATTTTCGCAAGGCTCATGGGAAGGCTCGTATCTCCATGTCGGACGGGCGACAAAGCGCCGTCAATGCGTGCTCGCCGTTGTGCGAGCACGATGAGTGATCAACAGGAAACACGAGTATCTGGAGGGCGCGCATGCCGGCAATGCCAGAGCGCCCAAAAGGCCAGCTCGGAAGGCAACGCACTCAGGGCTGGGGCCATGGCAGGCGTGAACCGGCCGACCGGATCGACTGCGGCGTATGAAGGGTATTGGAATGCCAGGGGCGAACCGTCCATGAGCGCATCACAGGAAACACATCGAACAAGCGTCCCACGGCCCCCTGGACGGTTAAACCTGGATTTGCTGGAGCTTGGATCGGCGCAAACTAAACATAGGCAAACGAATCGGTCGTTGATCGACACGTCGTGTTCCCTACATTATCTGTCCCGTTCCCGACCATGAAAGCGCCTGCCCGGCATTCTCTTGGCACCATCGTTCCGTTAGGATCGTCAGCCTGGTTTGCGCAAGATCCGCGCAAGGAGCACAGCGAGAGACAGAACGGATGCTGAACAGTAACTCCCTCAGAAAGCTCGACATGCAGGACCTCATGGTGTTTAGCGCCGTGTACGAGCAAAGCAGTGTCACCGGCGTGTCCGAGGCATTGTGCGTCAGCCAGTCAACCGTCAGTTATTGCCTCAAGAAACTGCGAACCTGTTTCGAAGACGAACTGTTTATCAACACCCGCACTGGCATGCGCCCCACCTACAAAGCCGAGGGCATGTACGATCATGTACGCGGCATTTTGCAAAGCATCAACCTGTGCCATGCCGGTAGGCCAACCTTTGATCCGGCCCGGCAGGCCATTACCTTCAATATCTGCGCACCGGAATATTTCGAACACCTGATCCTGCCGCAACTGCTGCAAGGCTTCGATTACGCCAATCTGCCGGTGGTGGTGAACGTGCACAAGCTCGAAGCCGACATTCCCGCCGAAGAGCTACGGGACGGCAGCCTGGACCTGGTGATCTGCTTCGGCCCGAACTTCCACAGCAACCATACCGATTTCAAATCCCGGCAGCTGTTGCAGGAGGACCTGGTCTGCGTCGTGGATAAACGGGCGACGCCGCTTGAGACGCAACTGAGCCTTCAATCGTTCGTACAGCGCCGACACGTGTTTCCGACACCCTGGACGTCAGCGACCAACATGGTGGATGGCTGGCTGTCGCAGCAGGCGCATCACCGGCAAATCGCCGCTCGCGCCAACAGCTACAGTGCCGCACTGAAGATGATCACCGGCACCGACTTCATCCTGACCCTGCCCCGCCGCATCCAGAAACTGCTGGCCAACGAGGCGATTTTCAATCACCACGAAGCGCCCAGGGGGCTGCCAGGGTTTACCTTGAACATGCAGTGGAGCCTGGCCCTCGATCAGGACAGTGCCAACGCCTGGCTACGCGAACAGATCATCAAGGCCTGCGCCCCACGCGACACCTGATCGTCATTGACCGATCAAGGCCTTGGCATACGGCTCCCGATCGATGTCGAGGATTTCCACGCACAGTTGCACGCTGACTTCGGCCGGCCATGGCCCCAGGTCCTGGATCACCGCCAGCAGGCTATCGGCCAATTGCTTCTTGATTTCCGGCGAGCGTCCGCTGAGCAAGGCCAGCTTCACGTGCACAAAACCCCGCTCGCCTATTCCTGTGCCCACTCGAAAAGTCTCGAGCTTGACGGCCCGGCTCTTGATGTCGTGCTCGGCAGAAAATTGACCGGAGGCCACCAGTGCATTGTTCAGGCGCAGCAGTGCGACCTCGGCCTTCAGCTCGGGCAGGTTGGCGGTGTATTCCATGTGCAGGTGAGGCATGTGTTCGACTCCGTTTCGAAAATATGACGAGGGGGTTTCAGTCGTCACAACCTTACCTCGACTTTATGCGTTCAGGCAGGTTTTGTTTCGCTCCAGGCCGGTGTCAGGGCTCTGCCAGGGGCACGCGTTCGCCCATGAACGCCTCCAGGCGCGACCGCAACCAGCGCTCGGCCGGGTCACTGTCGACATGGCTCAGCCAGACCATGGACAAATCCAGGGTCGGGGTCTTGAAGGGAAAGGGCTCGTTGAACAGTTGCCCCGAGGCGGCCATGGCGGCGGCGGTATAGTCCGGCAGGCTGGCGATCAAGTCGGTGCCGGCCAGCAACGCCGGCAATGCGCTGTATTGCGGCACCGACAGCACGACCTGGCGCGTGCGTCCGATCTCGGCCAGCCATTCATCAGCGAACCCGGCGACGTTGGCGGTATGGGACACCAGCACATGAGGTCGCGAGCAGTACTCGTCCAGGGTCAGCGGCGTGTCCGATGCATCGGCACGCAACACGCGGGGTTGAATGTGTCGCAACAGTTTGCGCTTGGCGTTGGCCGGCAGGCCGCGCGTCTGGCTGATGCCCACGGTGATGTCGCCTGACGCCAGCAAATCGGGGATGCGCCAGTAATCGACATGCTGGACCACGAACACGATTTGCGGCGCCTCTTGCCGCAGGCTGCTCAACAGCGGCGGCAACAAGCCGAACTCGACGTCGTCCGACAGGCCGATACGAAACGTCATGGTGCTGTTGGCAGGATCGAAATCGTGGGTCAGGCTCAAAGCCACCGACAGCGAATCGAGCGCCGGCGAGAGATGCTGGATGATTTCCTCGGCCCGGGCCGTCGGCTCCATGCGGTGGCCGACGCGAATGAACAGCGGGTCGTTGAACATCTTGCGCAAGCGATTGAGGGCCGAGCTGATGGTCGGCTGGCCCAGGAACAATTTTTCCGCCACCCGCGTCACGTTGCGCTCAAGCATCAACGTTTCGAAAACTACCATCAGGTTGATGTCGGCCTTGCGCAATTCGTTGCGGTTCATCCCCGCCCCCCCGATTCCTTGACTGGATGCAGTGTAGAAACGCCGGGTGCTGCACGTCTATGCGCAAAAAGGCGAAGCGCCTGTGTAATACCGCCAAAGAATTTGGAAGAGGCACTGCTTTTGTGGCGAGGGAACTTGCTCCCGCTCGGTTGCGCAGCAACCGCAAAATCTTGAGGTCACTTCGCCCAAGGCGTCGCACCGGCCCAGCGGGAGCAAGCTCCCTCGCCACAGTGGAAAGCCTATTTCACGGTCAATGATTTCAGTCCCAGCGCCATGACTCGCTCGTCGCTCCCCAACCCCAGCGCCTTGGGACTGATGGCATCAGGCAAATGGAAATGCACGCGCAACCGCCCATCCGCGTTAATCGTTTCACGAATGGCCGGTGTCAGGGGCAGTTCAAGGGTGTTGTCCTGCAGGCGCGTGAATTGCGTCGACAGCGCATCAACACCGTTGATCAAGACCTCCACCCGCTGGCGCGTATGCGAGGGCTGCACGAACGCCGCCACTTCGATCGAAATGGCCCGCGCTTCTGGCGGTATGCGCAAAACAACCTCAGCCTCAGGCCCTTCCGACCAGGTGCCCCACTCCTCGACGCGCCCCCAGCCCTCGGCCAACATGGCGTTGATTCGGCTGAACACCTGGCGCTCACCGAGCTTGACCTGCATGTCCAGCGTCTCGTCGGCAAACGGCGGGCATTGGGCGCAAGTTTTCCAGCCCGGCGCCAACACCACGAGGCCGTCGATACGGGTCAACAGATCGGTTTGGCGGTTGACGGTTTTCGCCGCCTGGAGCGCGGCGCGAGGGTCGAGGATGTACAGCGAATCGGCTGAGTACTGGCCGCTGGCAAGCATCTGATCGGCGTGTCGCTGGGCTCGCTCGATCGCCCGGTCGCTCATGCGTCCCAGGTACACGCCATCGGTTTCCAGGCCATGCGCCAGGGCGTATTGGCTGGTCAGCAGCCAGTTGTCCGGCTGGTTCTGCGGCAACAGCGTCCGGACTTTCGAATAATGACCGGCCGCGCTGGCCCAGAACGGATCGTTCATGGCCGTGGGCCAACTCGAGGCCGACGGCACCATCCGGCTCTGGCGCAGGCCGGCCCATCCCGCGCGGGTATCCAGGATTTGCACCACCAGGGCGATGGCCAGCAGGCACGCCGCTGCCCGTGGCTTGTTGCCGCGGATCACCGCGAAGATGACGACAAATACGATAGCGTAGAACACGGGCCAGAACATTCGGCCGGCCGCGCGAAAGACGTTTGCCAGGAGCTCAAGGGGTTTGGGCAGCCAGTAGTGCATATTCAGCATGCCGATGCCGAGGTGGTTGGTCAGCGAAAACAGTGTCAACCCGATCAATGCCAACAGCAACAGTCGCCTGTGGCGCACGGCATTCGCCAAACCGGTGTTGCCTTGCAGCAATGCCACGCCAGCGCAGATCGCCAGCATGATGACGCCCAATCCCAAGTAATTGAAACCTTCGTAGTCCCCGGGGCCCTGGGGCATGTCGCGCAAGGTGTGTGACCAGCCGCTGGGGTTGACCAGCGACATCACGTTCAGGCGATACAGCCCATAACCCCCCGCCACGGTCCCGCCACCCACGCTGAAATAACCCGCCTGCCAGCAGCAGAACGCAACCAGCAAAAACAAGCCACCCAGCTCGATCCAGGCATCGCGCCGGGACACCCGGCCCTTGCTGGCCTGGCTGGCAAGGTCCACCAGCCAGATCAACGCCACCATGGCCAACAGGTAAGCGTGTACCAGCGCTGTGGCGGCCAACAGCCCGCCCCAGGCCAGCCGGCGTTTTTGCAAACCGGGCATCAGCGCCAGGTACAAGGCCGCCAGGATCAGGAAATGTCCGGACAGCGACAGATGCCCGCCCATGCGCAGAAACATCGGCGGCGAAAACACAAGCAACCCGGTTCCCAACAGCCTGATCCACAGCGACGGTGTCAGCAGGCCGACCAGCTTCCAGCCGAACCAGGCTTGCAGGATGAAACAGGCCAGCAACCACAGGCCAAAATACTGGAACGTCTCGGGAAGCCAGGCGTTGAAGGGTTTGAACACAAATGCCAGCAGCGGATTGGAGTCGGAAAAAATGATGCCGTTGCCCAACTCCAACCCATAGGAAGGGTTCATGCCCAACGGAAAGGTCCAGGGCGAACTGCGGAAAAATGCCCAGCCCATGTAATGGGTCGCCGCATCGCCCTCCCCCAACCAGGCGATGTTCGTCGGGTCCAGCACCCGCGGGCCGATCACCAGCAGGAACGCCAGCGTCCCCAGCAGTATGGGCAACAAGGAAACCAGGTAATGCTTGCCGCGAACGGTCATCGATACGTCCAGAAATTATGCAGGATGAAGGTGAACACGGGGATGATCAGCGCCACGGCCGCGATGCCCGCCAGGTAATCCAGGCCGACACGTTGAGCTACCCAGGCCACCAGCATCGCCAGCCAGAACCCGCCGATCGATACCACGACGAAACGGCCAAGGGTGCGGCCATGCAAGTGGCTGGAAAAGCTCCAGAGGGTGTTGATCAGGTACGACACCACGGTCGCCACGACAAAGGCGAAACCGTTGGCCAGTGGCGGGTTGGCCAGGATCAAGTGCACAAACAGCACGGCAGCCACCACATGAACCGCGGTGACGAGCAGGCCGGTCATGGCAAAGCGCAAGGCACGTCGCAGCAGCGGCGAGTGCGTCCAGGTCACGGCTTCTGCGCCAGGCAGAACACCGTCAGGCCGGCGATACGATTGGCCCCCATGAATGGACGCTCCAGGCTGCACAATGTCCTCAACACGCCATTGACCAGCGGATGATGCCGCGCAAGCTGCGATTTGGACGGTGCCCCGGAGGCTTTGCGCTGCAACAGGCGCAGGCCGGCGGCAATGGGAAATACCAGGCCGAAGTAATACGCCCCTTGCTGGACCTGCAAACCGGCCTGCGCCACGACGCTTTCCAGTTGTTTGAGGGTATAGCGGCGCTTGTGCTCGAGGAAATCGTCATGCCCGCTCCAGAGAAACTGGAACGCCGGCACGGTGATCAGGAAGCGGCTGCCGGACGGCACTTTGTCGACGTAGGCCTTGAGCAGGCCCACGTCATCATCCACGTGCTCCAACACATCCATCAGCAATACCAGGTCGGCGTCCAACGTGTCGATGGCGCGTCGGTAGCGGACCGGTTTACCGGCGGTGCTGGCGTCGGAGTCGGCCGGATAGCTGATGTCCACGCACCAGGCCTGGGCCGTTGGGGTATGGGTCAGCAGGTGATGGGAAAAAAAGCCCGACCCGGCGCCCACGTCCAGCAACGTACTGGCCGAGGTGCCCTTGAGCATGTGGAGCATGGCCCGCGCTTTCGATCGGTAGTACCAATGCTGCTCGATATCGGGACCGAGGATGTCGGTTTCCTTGAGATCCATGGTCAGTCCTTGGGGTCATAGATGCGCCGCACCAGGAAAACCGGCCGACGCTTGGATTCGATATAGGTACGGCCCAGGTATTCCCCCAGCACGCCGATGCCGATCAGTTGCAGTCCGCCCAGGAAGGTGACCGCAACCATCAGCGAGGCATAGCCCGGCAGGTCGACCCCGGAAATCAGAGTCCGCAATACGATGAACATGGCGAACGCAAAGGACACCAGCGAGACGCAAAGCCCCAGGTAGGTCCAGATACGCAGCGGTTCGGTGCTGAAGCTGGTGATGCCTTCCAGGGCAAAATTCCACAGGCGCCAGCCATTGAACTTGCTTTCACCGGCGGACCGCTCCGGCCTGACGTAGTCCACGTGGGTGGTCCGGAACCCCACCCAGGCAAACAGCCCTTTCATGAAGCGGCGCGATTCAGGCAGGGTTAGAAGGGCATCGACCACACAGCGATCCATCAAGCGAAAATCGCCGACATTTTCCGGCAGCTTGTGGTCGGCGATTTTGTTGTGCAGCCGGTAGAACCCGTTGGCGGAAACCTGTTTGGCCCAGGAGTCGGAGTCGCGATTGATCCGATGCCCCAGCACCACTTCGGCGCCGTGGCGCCAATGGGCGATCATTTCCAGGATCACTTCGGGAGGGTCCTGCAAATCGACGTCTATCGGCACCACCGCCTGGCCACGGGCGGCTTGCAGGCCGGCGCTCAACGCTGCCTCCTTGCCGAAGTTGCGACTCAGGTCGACGATGCGGATACGCGGGTCGGCCTTCTGCCTGTCCAGCAGCAGCGCCAACGTATCATCCACGCTGCCGTCGTTGACGAACACCAGCTCCAGGCTCACCAGCGATTCACGGGCAAAGACCTGGTCGATCCTGGCCATGAACAAATCGATGGACTGGGCTTCGTTATAGACCGGAATGACAAGCGAAAGCGCTAGACGACCTTGCAGATCCGCTCCTGGATATTCAGTCACTTGATGGCTCTTTTTCTTATAGTGTTTTCAGTCCCATCGGGCTTCCGGCCCTAGGCGTCGAACCGTATTAAGCAGGACCAGGCAGGGCAACGCAAGGATCCAGCCAGAACTTCAGTCGACCACATGTTCGCAACATGACTTTTAACAATGCAACGGTCAAATTCCAAACCAGCGCTCATACCCAGCAATATTTGATAACCAATGGAAACGAATTTCCCATAGCCAAAACCAACCACTTGGCTAGGCTTGCAGCCACATGTTCAACGCATGTCTTGAGTGAATGAATCGCAGGGAGCGAACCGATGTATTTTGAAATCTATCGACAGACCCGAGGTACCCCGAGCACCGGAAAAGGCCAATGGCGCTGGCGCTTGAGAGCCGGCAACCACGAAACGATCGCCAGTGGCGAAGCCTATGTGAACAAGAGTGACTGCCTTCACGCCGTCAGGTTGATCAAGAACGTCCATGACGAGACGCCCGTGAAAGAGATCTGAGCACCGCCAAGTGGGGTCTGTAGGAGCTGGCGAAGCCTGCGATCTTTTGATCTTGATCTTTCGCTTGAGATTCAAGTGTCTGGAGAAAGATCGCAGCCTCGTTGCACTCGACAGCGCCTACACCGGTTAGGCTTTTTTGCTGTGACGATGGTTTCCAGGCAGGTAGGGTAATGCGGACGAAGACAGGAGGCTGGTGCAAATGACTCGATCCACCCACAACCGCGACTGGCTGGTGCGGGCACCCGAATCGAGGAAAATGGAACGCATCGAGGCTTATTTCAGTGGGCATGGCTACACCACCCATCGCCATGACACCTACGCCATCGGCATCACGCTTTCCGGCGTCCAGAGCTTCAACTATCGCCACAGCAAGCGTCACAGCCAGCCCGGCGGCACCATCGTCCTGCACCCGGACGAAGTGCACGATGGCGAAGCAGGAACCCGCGATGGCTTTCGCTACCGGATGTTCTACATAGAACCGTCGGTGATCCAGCACGTTCTGGGGGGCAGGCCATTGCCTTTCATCGAAGGTGGATTGTCCAACGACCCTCGCCTCAATATCGCGACCCGTCGATTGTTGAACAGCCTGGATCATCCCCTCGACCCGCTGGAGGAAGAGGACGCCATCTATGATGTGGCCCAGGCCCTCGACGTTGCGGCGGGCAACAGGCGTGGACGGCGGCTGATCGACTACCCGGCGGCAGAGCGTGCCCGCCTGTTCATCCACGATGCCCTCGACCAGGTGATCACCCTGGACGATCTGGTGCAGGCAAGCGGCAGGGACCGATGGAGTCTGTCCCGGGATTTCCGGGCGCTGTACGGCACCAGCCCCTATCGCTACATCACCCAGCGTCGCTTGAATGAAGCCCGGCGCCTGGCCTTCCAGGGCACGCCATTGAGCGAAGTGGCCCTGGCCTGTGGCTTTTTCGATCAGAGCCACATGACCCGGTTGCATACCCAGGCCTTCGGTATTTCACCGGCACGCTGGCTGAACATGCTGCGCTAAGACAGCGACTGCCCGGCGCAAAAAGTTGCACGATCATCCAATACGCACGCTGGCTCGAACCATAAAGTAGGACGCACCACCCCACCAAGGAGATGCCTCGATGACCCGTTACGCCCCCATCAACTTCGCCCAGAAATACACCCTGTTCCAGGAACAGTGGACGCCGAAAGTCGTGGCCGAAATGAACGACTACCAATTCAAGATCGCCCGGCTCGAAGGCGACTTCATCTGGCACGCCCACGCCGATACGGATGAAACCTTCATCGTGCTGGAGGGCGAGCTGCGTATCGACTTTCGCGACGGCGCAGTGACGATTGGCCCGGGCGAGATGTACGTGGTCAAAAAAGGTGTGGAGCATAAGCCCAGCGCCGCCCAGGAAGTGAAACTGCTGTTGATCGAGCCTCGCGGCGTGATCAATACCGGCGAAGAAACCAATGAGCGAACGGCGGTCAACGATGTCTGGATCTGACTGAGCCAGGCTCAATCGTATTCAGCTTCCTGGTGATCGCCCAACACACCTGCATCGATCGGCCAACACAGGTCGGCGATCTGCCCGGCATCCAACACACCGGGCATCAGGACAGAGCCCCGCTGATGCAGGGCTCGCAGGAGGTCGCCAGTAGGCACCACACCACCAGCTTCAGGTACGGAAGCGGCCGGTCAGTTCCGCCAGGTTTCTCGACAGGCTCGAAAGTTGCTGACTGGCCTGCATGCTCTGGGCGGAATTGGATGCCGCTTCGTTGGACAAGTCGCGGATGTCGGAGATGTTGCGGGCAATCTCTTCGGTGACACTGCTCTGCTCTTCACACGCGTTGGCGATCTGCGCGGCCATGTCGTTGATCCGCTGGATAGAGCCACTGGTACCGCTGAGCACCTGATCGACGCCCGCGGCGCGCTCGACGCTGTCCCGGGCCTTGCTGCTGCCGACCTGCATGGCTTGCACGGCCTTGGCGACACCGCTTTGCAAGCGCTCGATGCGCACCTGAATGTCTTTGGTCGAGTCCTGGGTGCGTGCCGCCAGGGCCCTGACTTCGTCGGCCACGACAGCGAAACCACGGCCTTGCTCACCCGCCCGTGCCGCCTCGATAGCCGCGTTCAGCGCGAGCAGGTTGGTCTGTTCGGCAATGCCCCGGATCACTTCGAGCACGGCGCCGATGCTGGAGGTTTCCTGGGCCAGTGCCTCGATCGTGCCCGAAGCGCTCTCCACTTCCTGGGCCAACTGGCGGATCGACTCGATGGTGTTACTGACGACCTCAGTGCCGTCGCGAGACTGGCTACTGGCTTGCTGCGCGGCGTCCGACGCGTTTACGGCGTTGTGAGCCACCTCATGCACAGCCGCACTCATCTGGGTAGCAGCGGTACTGACCTGGTCGAGGGCTGCATGTTCGCTGCTGATCAACCGATCATTGGTCGCCGCCATCGTGGCCATGGCGCGCGCCGCGGCATCGACCTCGCCGGTCACCCGGCCCACTTCGGCAATCAGCGGTTGCAGTTTATCGAGGAAGCGGTTGAACGCACTGCCAAGCTGCCCCAATTCATCAGCCGAACGCACTTCGAGACGGCCTTTCAGATCGCCACCGCCCTCGGCGATCTGTTCGACCCGATGCAACAGGCGACGCATGGGGCGCAGCACGACCATTGGCAAGACAACAATCAGCAGAATGCACCCCAGCAGGCCGACCAACAGAATACCGCCCTGCTGCATCCCAACCGCTTGGCCATGGTCAATCGCCGCTTGCCCCTCGCGCAGCGACGCTTCGTCTTCCAGCTCGCCCAGCTTGTCGATGGCATCACGCATGGTGTCGAACTTACTTTCGCCGTCACCAAAGCTCAGCGCACTGGCCGCCTGCGGATTGCTCACGGCCTGCTCGACGACCTGCCGCGAAACCTGCGACCACTGTGCAAAGCGATCGTTGAACTGACTGACCAGCGCCAATGCTTCGGCACTGGGTTGCATCGCGGCATATTTCTGCACACGGTCATAAGCCTGCTTCATATTGTCCCGATGACTGGCACGCAGCGCCTCGGCATGACTGCCGGCATTGCCCCCAAGCAAACTCCGCTCGGCCACAAAGGCCTGGTAGAGATCGCGGTCAGCGTTGAGCAACAGGCTGATGGCCGGCAGATAGCGCTTGGTCAACTGCGTGCTCGATTCAGTCACCTGGTCGATGCCACGCATGCCCGACCACCCCATCAGCACCAACAACAGCGCCAGGAACGCAATGGGCAGAGTGATTTTCCAGCGAAAGCCCAGATCGGCGAAAAACCGTGGCATGGGGTGTCACTCCTTTCATGGGAATTAACTTACCTATCGGCAGCCATGCCTTGAGCTATAGACCATTAGTCCAATTGTTACAAAGCCTTGGGCTGTGATCATGCAGGTTGCGGAGCGGGTTGGGCGGGATAAAAAAAGGTGGGGGGAGGCAATAGCTGCGGGGAGTTTTCTGACATTTCCCGCCCACATAATTTAGGGAGTTTTCTGACTCATCATCTGATTGATGATTTCTCCGGAAGGGCTCTATAGTCCAAGCGTCGTTCGTAAGAGCGGCTTGGGTTTGGCGACTCAATGACAAATGGTAAGAAAGCCCTCAATCAAGCGGAGTTTGAAATGAATAGATACATGGCTCTTACCAGCAATGCCGACGATCAACCCCTCTTCGTCGATACCTCTGCGCCTTTGCACATCCTGCTCGACACGGCGGGTTATAGAATTCGCGCGGTCACCCAGCTTTTAGAGAACCTCGCAATGCGAGGGGACATTCCGAGTGACTCAGTGGTCCTCCAGGATTTTGCACAGCTGTGCTGCATTCCTTTGAGGGATGGCTACGACGTACTCGATGTCATAGCTCGGCGCTTGGATGCGGAGCCGGCCTCTCACAGGTAATGCCAGTCTAAGGATCAAACGACACAAAACCTGTGGGAGCAAAGCTTGCTCGCGATGGCGGCGGACCAGTCAATGGCGCTGTCGACTGGCTCACCCCAATCGCGAGCAAGCTTTGCTCCCACGGGTTTGGGGCTTAATTGACTGGCATTAGACTTTCACAGGGACCCATTTAGTCAGGGGGAAACGGGGACAGACCACGATTAGAGGCAGGCTGATTACAGATGAACTCACAATCGTGGCCTGTTCCCAGTCTCCGCTCTAATCCACTCTTCAGACAGGTGAATGATTAGCCGCATGCCCAGGCTGCGCATGAAGATCGATGCCTAGCGCATGAATGACCTTGAGTACGGTATCGAATCTCGGTTTTGATCCAGGGGCGAACGCCTTGTACAAGCGTTCTCGTCCCATGCCGGAGTCTTTAGCGATCTGCGCCATGCCTCGGGCCTTGGCTACATAGCCGATCGCTCGGAGAAACTCCTCGCTGTCACCATCAGCCAACACCTGGGAAAGGTATTCACTGATCGCTTCGTCGCTATCGAGTAGTGCCGCCATGTCAAATGTCGTCAGATGTTGGCTCATGCTCAAATCTCCTTTGCCAATTTCTTCGCTCGCCGGATATCAGCACTCTGTGAAGACTTGTCGCCCCCAGCCAGTAGCACGATGACCACTCCACCGCGCAGGGTGAAATAGACCCGGTAGCCAGCGCCTACATCCACACGCAACTCTGAAACACCATCACCGACAGGTTTCACATCGCCCAGGTGACCCGCTGCGGCACGATCAATGCGGGGGGCGATAGCGATTTTTGCTCGCAGATCACGAACCGATGAATGCCAAGCAGTAAACGTCTGCGTTTGCTGAATGAGATAATTAATCGGCGGACCGTATCCAGTTGGATACTAGAAGTCAAGATACTGATGCTGGTCATCCCTCCGTATTCTCAATCCGGGGGCGGGGGAAGAAATGGGAACAGATCACGATCTGATGATGAGTGAACTCAAAACTGTGGCCTGTCCCAGTCTTTAAATCGCGGCGCAAATCATAGGTCAGGCGATCCGCGCCCCGACGTTCACGCTCGCAGTACTGCCGCACAATCCATGTCGCCGCGTTCGCCATACGCGACAAAACGCCAAAAACGAAAAAGCCCCTGAAATGTTCAACCATTTCAGGGGCTTAGTCGTATTCAATAATGGCGGAGAGATAGGGATTTGAACCCTAGGTACTGTCGCCAGTACAACGGATTTCGAATCCGTCCCGTTCGGCCACTCCGGCATCTCTCCAGTGGCGCGCATCATACCAGCACATTCGTCGGAAGCGAACCCCCGAGCGAAATTTTTTCCGTGCTATCAGATGCTTGCGTCGATTACAGCGGTACACCCAGGCGCTGGGCGACTTCTTCGTAGGCTTCGATGACGTCACCGAGGCCCTGGCGGAAGCGGTCCTTGTCCATCTTCTTCTTGGTGTCCTTGTCCCACAGGCGGCAGCCGTCCGGGCTGAATTCGTCGCCCAGGACGATGGAACCATCGCTGAACACGCCGAATTCAAGCTTGAAGTCCACCAGCAGCAGGCCGGCGTCGTCGAACAGCTTGGTCAGCACTTCATTGACCTTGAGGGACAATTCCTTCATTCGGGCCAGTTGCTCGGTGGTGCCCCAACCGAATGCCACGACGTGGGATTCGTTGATGAACGGGTCGCCCTTGGCGTCGTCCTTCAGGAACAGCTCGAAGGTGTAGGGGTTGAGCTTCATGCCCTCTTCCACGCCCAGGCGCTTGACCAGGCTGCCGGCGGCGTAGTTACGCACGACGCATTCGACCGGGATCATGTCCAGCTTCTTGACCAGGCATTCGTTGTCGCCCAGCAGCTTGTCGAACTGGGTCGGCACGCCGGCGGCTTCGAGTTTTTGCATGATGAAGGCGTTGAACTTGTTGTTCACCATGCCCTTGCGGTCCAGCTGTTCGATGCGCTTGCCGTCGAACGCCGAGGTGTCGTTGCGAAACAGCAGGATCAAGCGGTCAGCGTCGTCGGTCTTGTAAACCGACTTGGCTTTGCCGCGGTAGAGTTCTTCACGTTTTTCCATGATGGGCTCCGCTTGCTAAGTAGTGGGCTAGGCGATATGTCGCCAGTCGAGCCCTGAATCTTGATCGGCCAGTTGCAGCCAGTCCGGGTCGCACCCAAGGGTGTCGACAAAACATTGCCGGGCCAGCTGCGGCAGGTTGTTCTTGCTGCTCAGATGGGCCAGGACCAGGTGTTGCAGGCCTTGCCAGCCCAACTCGGCCACCAGGAACGCGGCCTGGTGGTTGTTCAAATGTCCGTGTTCCCCGCCGACCCGCTGCTTGAGGAAGTAGGGGTAGTAACCACGGGCCAGCATGTCACGGCAGTGGTTGGACTCGATCATCAACGCATCGAGGTCCCGGTAACTGTCCATCACCCTGTTGCAGTACGACCCCAGGTCGGTCAACAACCCGAAACGTCGTTCACCATCGCTGAACACATATTGCGTCGGTTCCCGGGCATCATGGGCGACGCTGACCACGCTGATATCCAGGGCGCCAATGCGCAACTGCTCGCCACCTGCCACGAAACCGGCTGGCTCGATGGGTTTGCGCAGGCCTGCCAGTGTCCCACGGCTCAGGTACACCGGCAGATTGTAGCGCCGAGACAGCAAACCCACGCCATGCACGTGGTCGGCATGTTCGTGGGTCACGAGTATCGCGCTCAGTTGCGCTGGGTGCACACCCAGGCGCAACAGGCGTTTCTCGGTTTCCCGCAGGGAGAAACCACAATCGACCAACACGTACGTGCCAGCACTGGCGACCAGCGTGCCGTTGCCCTGGCTACCGCTGCCGAGAACGGCGAAACGCATCGGATCAGCCCAGGTTATCCTGAATCACGCTCAATACCTTGCGGGCCACATCGGCCGGCGCCACGGTGTTGATGTTCTTCTCGACAGTGACCTGGACACTTTCGCCGACCTTGCTCAGGCGAACCTGGTAACGCTCGGCGCGGGCTTCGATCTCTTCCTTGTCCGGCTTGCTGCCGAACAGGCCGCTGAAGAAGCCAGGCTTGTCGTCTTTCTTCTCGGCCTTCTCAGCGAGGTTGATGTAGTACAGGCCCAGGCTGCGGTTGATGTCCTCAACGCGCCACTCACCCTGTTCCAGCGCACGGCCAACGCTCGACCAGGCACGGTCCAGGTCGGAGCCGACGTTGAGCACCGGGTTGCCGCTGCCGTCTTCGCTCAGGCTGACGCGGCTCGGCGCATCGAATTCCTTGGACGCCAGCATCGAGACCGAACCGCCCTGCTCCGCGGTACGACTCATGCTGGCAAGCATGTCGTCCACCAGGGCAGCGTCGAGGCCGGTATTGACCGAACGGTTGGTGAAGGCCACGTCGGCGGTGCTGCCGGCAGGACGCTCGGCGCTGACCACGTAGATTTCACTGGTGTTGCGCTGCACGCCCGGCTCGATACGCACCCGCACGCGGGTTTCGCTGTCGGCCGCGACACCGGCGGCGCTCAGGCGCTTGGCCATGGCGGCGGACAGTTCATCGGAGCGCTGCCAGGTGGTGGTGAACTCGCCGGTTTGCGGACGCTGTTCGTCCAGGCGGAAACCATTGTCCTGGAAGAACTGAATCGCCACCGGCCAGACTTCGGCCGGCGGATGCTGGCCCATGACCCAGCTGGAATCGCCACTCTTCTGCAGGGTGTAGTCGCTGGCGTCGGCCACGGCCGACAGCGGCTGCGGACGTGGAACGATGTATTCGCCCTTGACGCTGTCGTCCGCGACGTTGCGCGGAATCGGCAGCAGCGGATCCAGGCGCTTGGCGATGTTGACGTCTTGCGGCAGTTGCATCGGTGCAGTCTGTTGCGCTTGCAGGTAATCGCTACCACGGTCGCGGAAGTAACCTTCCGGCCCCCAGATCCATCCGCAGCCGCTGGTGCTGGAGATAATCAAGGCAAGTGCGGAAAGTCCGGCCATTCGCTTCATGCGTTGTACTTCCTCAATTAAACCAGGACGCCGGACTGGCGCAGGGCCTGCCGCAGCGGTTCGTGACAGGGGGTGCTCAGCCAGGTCAGTGGCAAGCGGATGCCTTCGTGCATCAGGCCCATTTCGACCAAGGCCCACTTCACCGGAATCGGGTTGGCCTCGATGAACAGGTCCTTGTGCAACGGCATCAGTTTTTCGTTGATGGCCCGTGCGGTCTCGGCGTCGCCCTTGAGCGCGGCCTCGCACAGGTCGGCCATTTCGCGCGGGGCAACGTTGGCGGTGACGGAGATGTTGCCCTTGCCACCCAGCAGGATCAGCTCGACCGCTGTCGGATCATCCCCGGACAGCACGATGAAGTCCTTGCTCACGCCATCGAGGATGGCCTTGGCGCGCTTCATGTCGCCGGTGGCTTCCTTGATGCCGATGATGTTCGGCACGGTGGACAGGCGGATCACGGTCTCGGCCTGCATGTCGCAGGAGGTGCGGCCGGGAACGTTATAGAGAATCTGCGGGATGTCGACGGCTTCGGCGATGTGCTTGAAGTGCTGGTACAGGCCTTCCTGGGTCGGCTTGTTGTAGTACGGGACGACCAGCAGGCAGGCGTCGGCACCGGCTTCCTTGGCGTTGCGGGTCAGCTCGACGGCTTCGCGAGTCGAGTTGGCGCCAGTACCGGCGATGACGGGGATGCGACCGTTGACCTGCTTGACCACGGCACGGATGACTTCGATGTGCTCATTGACGTCGAGGGTTGCCGACTCGCCGGTGGTACCGACGGCGACAATGGCATGGGTGCCGTTCTCAAGGTGGAAGTCCACGAGTTTGCTGAGGCTGGCCCAGTCAAGATGCCCTTGTGCATCCATGGGTGTGACCAGTGCCACCATACTGCCCGCAATCATGAAACCGCTCCTGCCGGAAAAAGAGAGCGGTAATGGTACTGGCGCCAAGATGCTTGTACAAGCGAACTACCATTCCCCTGGGCGATGGTTTTCGCTACCCTTCAGGCTTTGATCGGTACCGACAAGCTCATACGCCGGTTTCCAGCCTCCGTTTTCGACGCCACAAGCCCCGATCCCGGGTTTGTCCTGGTGCATTCCTGCTGTCGCGGAATGCAGCGCAACCCCGGACAAAAGGCTTGAACCGTTCGTTTTCCCGGGCCGGGCGCTGTGTCGAGCGGCAAAGGTACCGACCGCTCATCGCTTTAGGAATGCTGCATGTCCACCCCCACAGTCCGCGAACAATTCCTTGTTATCAGTGCCCTTGGCGCCAACCCCATGGAGCTGACTAACGTCCTGTGCCGCGCCAGCCATGAAAATCGCTGCGCCGTCGTGACCTCACGCCTGACCCGTCATGGCGAATGCAGTGCACTCGTGCTCGAGATCTCCGGCAGCTGGGACGCCCTGGCGCGCCTGGAAGGCAGCCTGCCGGTGCTGGCCAAGAAGCATGCCTTTACCGTCAACGTCGTGCGCAGCGCCGCCCTGGAGAACCGTCCCCAGGCCCTGCCCTATGTGGCCTACGTGAGCTCGGCCTACCGTCCGGACATCATCAACGAGCTGTGCCAGTTCTTCATGGACCACCACGTCGAGCTGGAGAACCTGACCTGCGACACCTATCAGGCCCCACAGACCGGCGGCACCATGCTCAACGCCACGTTCACCGTGACCCTGCCCGCCGGCACCCAGATCAGTTGGCTGCGCGATCAGTTCCTGGACTTCGCCGATGCGATGAACCTGGATGCGCTGATCGAACCGTGGCGCCCACAAAACCCAATGTAAGGAAACGTTCATGGCCGTTGCCGTCGACCAGCCGGTTACCGATTTCCAGGCGCCCGCCACCAGCGGGCAGACCATCAGCCTCGCCGCCCTCAAGGGCAAGCAGGTGGTGATCTATTTCTACCCCAAGGACAGCACTCCCGGTTGCACCACCGAAGGCCAGGGCTTTCGCGATCAGTACGCACAATTCCAGGCTGCCAACACCGAAGTGTTCGGCGTCTCCCGGGACAGCCTCAAGTCCCACGAGAACTTCAAATGCAAGCAGGAGTTCCCGTTCGAACTGATCAGCGACAAGGACGAGGCGGTCTGCCAGCTGTTCGACGTGATCAAGCTGAAAAAGCTCTACGGCAAGGAATACCTGGGCGTTGACCGCAGCACCTTCCTGATCGACAAGAACGGCGTGCTGCGCCAGGAATGGCGTGGCGTGAAGGTGCCGGGGCATGTGGATGCGGTGTTGGCGGCGGCCCAGGCGCTCAACAAGGGCTGAAACTTTCGCTGCCTTTACTGGCGCTATCGCGAGCAAGCTCGCTCCCACACGGGATCGGTGGTGTTACTCAATCCAGTGTGGGAGCGAGCTTGCTCGCGATGAGGCCATCCGCCTCACCCCATCAGTCAAAGCTACAACAACGGCGCTACAACCGGCTCCTTGCTCGGCCACGCATCCAGCACCGCCTTGAACAGCGTCGCCAGGGGAATCGCAAAGAACACCCCCCAGAATCCCCACAGCCCGCCAAACAGCAACACCGCACAGATGATCGCCACCGGATGCAGGTTCACCGCCTCGGAGAACAGCAGCGGGACCAGCACGTTGCCGTCCAGGGTCTGGATGATCCCGTAGACCGCCATCAGGTAGATGAACTGATCGCTCCAGCCCCACTGGAACAGCGCAATCAAGGCCACCGGCACGGTCACCACCACGGTGCCGACGTAAGGCACCACCACTGAAATGCCCACCAGCAGCGCCAGCAGGGCGGCGTAATTGAGCCCCATGGTCACGAAACCGATATAGGTCACGCCGCCGCAGATGAAAATCTCGATGACTTTTCCGCGAATGTAATTGGCGATCTGCCTATTCATCTCCTGGGCCACTCGGGTGATCAGCGCCCGCTCGCGAGGCAGGTAGCCACGCACCCAACGCCCGATCATTTCCCGGTCCTTGAGGAAGAAGAACACCAGGATCGGTACCAGCACCAGGTAGATCATGATGTTGACCAGAAGCGGCAGGCTGGACAGCGAGAACGTCAGCGCCCATTGGCCGAACTTGCCAATCTCGCCGCGCACCACTTCGATGGTCTGCAACACCTGCTCATCGGACACCAGGTGCGGATAACGCTCAGGCAGCAGCAATAGCAGGGATTGCCACTTGGCGAGCATCCCCGGCAACTCGTTGAACAAGGTCACCAACTGGTGCCAGAGCAACGGCACGATCACCACGATAAACACCACCAGCACGCCCATGAACAAGGCAAATACCAGCCCGACTGCCGCAGTGCCGGGCAGCCGCAAACGCTCCAGCGTCGTGACCAGCCCCTGCATGAGATACGCCAGCACCATTCCCGCCAGCACCGGCGCCAGCATGCCGCCCAGGGTAAGCACGGCGGTAAACGCCAGGAATAGCAGCACTGCCAGAACCACCGCCTCCTCATCGGAGAAGTAGCGCTGAATCCAATCGCGTAACACTTTGAACATTAAAAATCCTTAAGAGACGCTATCGGTTTTTTTCAGGCCTTTTTCAGCCAGTAACGGTAGACGCCGTTTTCGTCTTCTTCACGCAGCAGCGTATGACCGGCCAATCGGGCGAAGGTGCGAAAGTCACGTTGCGAGCCCGCATCCGTGGCGATGACCTTGAGCACACTGCCGCTGGCCAGGCGGTTGAGCTCCAGTTTGGCCTTGAGCAACGGCAACGGACAATTCAGGCCGCTGGCGTCCAGTTCGGCATCGTGGGCTACAGCATCAGTCATGGGTTCGCTCCGCGGCAGGTCGTTGAGCGGCCTAGAATATCTGGTCCCGGGCCCGGTGTCCGGCTACAGTAGGGTCTTTGTCAACTAAGGCTTCGTGCATGACATTTCTGCGCCCCACCCTGCTGACGCTCGCTTGCCTGCTTGCCTCACCGGGCTTCGCCGACGACTTGCCGTCACTTGGCGATGCCAGTTCTGCCATCGTCTCGCCAGAACAGGAGCACCAACTGGGCCGCGCCTGGCTGGCCCTGCTGCGCAGCCAGGTTTCACAGCTCAACGATCCACAGCTCAAGGACTACGTCGAAACCAGCGTCTACAAGCTGGTGGAAACCAGCCAGGTCAACGACCGGCGCCTGGAATTCATCTTGATCAACAGCCCGCAGCTCAACGCCTTCGCCGCACCGGGCGGTATCGTCGGGGTCAACGGCGGCCTGTTCCTCAACGCACAGACCGAAGGCGAATACGCTTCGGTCATGGCCCACGAACTGGCGCACTTGTCACAACGCCACTTCGCCCGCGGCGTCGAAGCCCAGCAACGCATGCAGGTGCCGATGATGGCGGCGCTGCTGGCTGGCATCGTGATTGCCGCCGCCGGTGGTGGTGACGCCGGGATCGCGGCCATCGCCGGAACCCAGGCCGCCGCCATCCAGGAACAACGGCGCTTCTCGCGCCAGAACGAACAGGAAGCCGACCGCATCGGCATCCAGAACCTCGAGAAGGCCGGGTACGACCCGCGGTCCATGCCAACCATGTTCGAGCGCCTGATGCGCCAGTACCGGTTCGACGCCAAGCCGCCGGAATTCCTGCTGACTCACCCGGTGACCGAATCGCGGATCGCCGACACCCGCAACCGCGCCGAACAGGCCAAACCGGGCGGCATCGAAGACAGTGTGCGCTATCAACTGATTCGCGCGCGGGTCCAACTGACCTACGAAGAAACCCCGGGCCTGGGCGCCAAGCGCTTCCGGGCACAGCTGGATGAGAACCCGAAGAACGACGTGGCTCGCTATGGCCTGGCGATCGCGCAGATCAAGGGCGGCCAGTTGAATGACGCACGGGAGAATCTCAAGCCGCTGCTGGCCAAATCGCCCAACGAGATCATCTACAACCTCGCCCAGGTGGACCTGGACATCACCAGCAACAAACTGGCCGACGCTCAATCCCGCGTCGACCGGATGCTGAGCCAGTACCCGGGCAACTATCCGCTGAACCAGGTACGCGTCGACCTGCTGCTCAAGCAGAACCGCCCCGCCGATGCCGAGAAAGCCCTGGAAACCTTGCTCAAGTCGCGCCCGGACGATCCGGACGTCTGGTACATGGTGGCCGAGACCCGCGGGCTGTCAGGCAACATCATTGGCCTGCATCAGGCCCGTGCAGAGTACTTCGCCCTGGTGGGCGACTACCGTCAGGCCATCCAGCAACTGGACTTCGCCAAACGGCGCGCCGGCACCAATTTCCCCCTGTCGTCGCGCATCGATGCCCGCCAGCGGGAACTCATGGAGCAGGAACGCATGGTCAAGGACATGATGGGCTGAGCATTCGCCAGGCATAAAAAAACCGCCTCTTTCGAGGCGGTTTTTTTTCAGCGGCTAACCGATCATTCGGCCAGCTTGAAGGTGATGAAGCTCGCACGCCCCTGGCGCAGGACTCGCATCGACACTGAACGATTCTTCGGCAATGCCTTGGCAATGTCGGTGAATTCCTTGGCCGAACCGATGGCCTGGTTGTTCAGGTGCGTGATGATGTCGCCCGGCTGGAGACCGATCAACGCGGCAGGACCGTCCTGCACTTCCTTGATCACCACTCCGCCCTGGAGCTCCAGGGTGCGTTTCTGCTCTTCGGTCAGCTCGGCCACCGCCACGCCCAGGCGGTTGCTGCTGCGCTCGACGCCGGACTTGGGCAGCGAATCCAGCTCCTTGCCCTCTTCAGGAATGGCCCCGACGGTCAACTCGACGTTCTTGCGCTTACCCTCGCGAATCACTTCCAGATTGGCCTTGGCGCCAGCCTTGAGGGCCCCCACCAGGTGCGGCAGGTCGGCGGACATGACGATCGGCTGACCATTCATGCTCAGGATCACGTCCCCCACTTGCAGACCGCCCTTGGCAGCCGGGCCACCTTCCTGGATCTGCGCCACCAGCGCACCGGCGGGTTTATCCAGCCCGAACGACTCGGCCAGGTCCTTGTTCACTTCCTGGATCACCACACCCAACCAGCCACGGCTGACCTTGCCTTCGCTTTTCAGCTGGTTGGACACGTCCATGGCAACGTCGATCGGAATCGCGAAGGACACGCCCATGAAGCCGCCCGAACGGGTGTAGATCTGGGAGTTGATGCCGACCACTTCACCGGCAAGGTTGAACAGCGGGCCACCGGAGTTACCCGGGTTGATCGGTACGTCGGTCTGGATGAACGGCACATAGTTTTCGTTCGGCAGGCTGCGACCGATGGCGCTGACAATACCCTGGGTCACGGTGTGGTCGAAGCCGAACGGCGAACCGATAGCCACGACCCATTGGCCGGCTTTCAGGTCCTGGGATTTGCCCAGTTTAAGCACTGGCAGGTCCTTGCCCTCGATTTTCAACAGCGCCACGTCGGAACGTGGGTCGGTGCCGATCAGCTTGGCCTTGAGTTCGCTGCGGTCGGCCAGGCGTACCAGGATTTCGTCGGCATCGGCGATCACATGGTTGTTGGTCAGGATGTAGCCATCAGGTGAAATGATGAAGCCCGACCCCAGGGATTGCGCTTCGCGCTGACGGCCACCGCCGGGAGAACGGGGCTGTTGTGGCATGCCACGCTCGAAGAACTCCCGCAGCATCGGCGGCAGGCCTTCCAGGTCCGGCATCTGCTGGTCCGATACACGGCGATCCGGCAGCTTCTGGGTCGTACTGATGTTCACCACGGCGGGTGAAGCCTGCTCGACCAGTTGTGTGAAGTCAGGCAATTCGACCGCCACGGCAGGAACGGCCTGGCCGAGCACAAGCACGGTGGCAAAAATGGAGAGATAGGTTTTCAAGCGTGGTATCGACATACGGCTCCCGTTACGACGAGCATGGTTAAGCGATATGGAGCAAGGAATACCAGGGAAAGATACGCCGGTATTTTTGTTCCGGGAACAGACAAGGCCAGAGCCGAGCGGCTCTGACCTATAGAAAAAAAGCTGAGGTTTTGCAAATGAAAATGCTGACAGGAAGTTTCGGCATTTCGATCAAGCCCTGGCGTCATCAGCCTCTCGCGCAATCGAACCACCCAAGCTGTCAGCCGACTATTGAGTCGCGGTGACGTCGGAGCGCATGGAAAGCGCGATCCGTTCCGCCGTACCGATAGGAATCTCACCGACCACCGTGACCATCATTTCGCCCTGGGGCGTTGTGAGCCTGCGGGAGACGGCAGCCGTCGGGCCGAGTTGAGTACGGGTATCGGTGGCGTTGGCACCGTTCAACGGCTCCAGGAACACCGAGAAGCGCGCCAAACCATCGTCGTACATCAAGCTGCTGACCTGGACCTGAGTGTCCGGATCCTTGCGCACGGCACTGCCGGTCAGCTCAAAGCCGGGCGGCACCCAGTCCGAGTGCCAGGCGGCTTTCACCGCAACGGCCTTGCCGGGATCCTGCGCGACAGCCTTGCATTCGGCGCTGGCTTGCAGGTCACCGTCCGTGGGCGCGGCGACGTTCATGCGAGTGAACTGGAAACGTTCGAGCAACTGGCCCTTGTCATTGAGCAACAAGGACTTGAGCGGCAGGCCGGTCTCTTTGTCCAGGTGCAGCTCAAAGCCATAACGATGCTGGTCCTTGGGCGTCAACGCCACGATGACCGCTTGACGCCCGGCCACGCGCGACTTGCCTATGACGGCAAGGTCATACCAATTCTTGAGTTTTTGCGGATCGAGCGCACGTGAAGCGCCGTCCGGCGTATTGCCCAGCCCCGCGATCAAGGAGCCACTGACGCATTGAGTATGCCCATCAATGCGCAGGACTTCCTGTGCCGAACCGTCGAGCTGGAGTAACCGCTCGCGGACCTTGCCATCCTGGACGCGATGCCAGATGTTATGCGTAGAAAAACTACCGTTGCGCTCGTAAACGAAAGTGCCCTGGAAGCTCTGCTGTTGCTCGGCTTGACTCAGGCGGCTCAACCAGTCCTGAGCCTCATCGGCATGGGCTGGAATCGCACACCAGCCACCAAGCATAAGCGTGAATAGAGGTATGGCGCGCAATGGTTTTCCTTACTTAACGGTTTTCCAGGCTGGCGGCACGGGCGTAAGGCAGCGCGCTTTCGGTACCTTTCAGGGCAGCTTGCTGGGCATGCTGACGCAGGTAGTTGGGCAGACGCTGATCATGCCAGCCAGGCTGGCCCTGCAGAACACCGTTGACCATCGGGCCTGCGGCTTCCGAACCTTCGCTGTAACCGGCCAATACCGCTGGGCCCTTGACCTGTGGAGCGGCCAAGCCAGGCTGGTTGGACTGCTGCGCCATTTGCACGCCGGCAATCTCATCCTGGTTGTACAGGCGCACACCGGCCAATACGGCAACGGTGACCGACGCGGCTACCGCCAGACGACCCAGGCTACGCCATGGTCCGCGTGAAGCTTTTGCCGGTACGGCTTCGTCAGCCAATGCAGCAGAAACGGCAGAGGCGATGTCCAGGCGTGGAAGCAGCAAATCCTTGTGCATGACAGCCCGGGCGATCTGGTAACGAGCCCAGGTCTCACGTGTTTCAACATCGTCGAAGGCATTAAGTACCCGACGCAATTCAAGTTCGTCCGCTTCGTTGTCCATAACTGCGGACAGCGATTCCTGCAGGGCTTCACGACTCATGGCGTTCCTCTCTTGGCTGTCGCCGCTGTCTCTAGTTTTCCTGCAACAAGGGTTGCAGGGCTTTATCGATGGCCTCCCGAGCGCGGAAAATCCGGGAGCGCACGGTGCCCACAGGACATTGCATGACGCTCGCAATGTCTTCGTAACTCAGACCGTCGAACTCACGTAAAGTTAAAGCCGTACGCAAATCTTCAGGCAATTGCTGGATGGTTCGATGGACGGTGCCTTCGATCTCATCCCGCAGCAACGCACGTTCTGGTGATTCGAGATCCTTGAGGCCATGATCGCCATCATAGAACTCGGCATCTTCAGAACTTACATCGCTATCCGGCGGCCGGCGGCCGCGTGAAACCAGATAGTTTTTCGCCGTGTTGATGGCGATGCGGTAAAGCCACGTATAAAACGCGCTGTCCCCGCGAAAATTACCAAGTGCGCGGTAGGCCTTGATGAAGGCCTCCTGAGCGACATCCTGCGCTTCATGGGTGTCGTGCACAAAACGCACGATCAACCCGAGAATTTTGTGCTGGTATTTCAGCACCAGCAGATCGAAAGCTCGCTTGTCGCCGCGTTGGACCCGCTCGACCAGCTGCTGATCCTCTTCCTGGGTTAGCATGAACACTCCTCGATAAGCTCGAAGGAGGCTTGCATTACTAATTGACCGGGCTTGCAAACATAGACTCGGGCTTTTCGCAAAAGTTCTCCCCCTTCCAAGCAAGTTTCCGGCGCGCTCTGATCTCGGCACGCACGAAAAACGCAGCAGGAGATTCCCCGGCTGCGCGAATAATCTGTCATCGGGTCTGTCGGCAGAGATTTCAATCGAAATCTTGCACCAACCCGACGCTGCTCCCTTTTGCAGACAACCGTCTATTGAACGTAGGCGCTTGGCAAAAGTTCCCGCTATTTACATCGCCATGAACTGAATATCAGGCAACCATGACGTGATAAACAGCGATCTGTCCTCGAAACGGCCGCCTTTGTCGACTCAAAGCCAAACGGATGATCCGACGAAGCGTGTCGCTTTTCTGTCACGCTGGTTTCACATTGCCATGAAGGCCCGGCTATTGTGCCGATCCCCCCCTCTATATACTAGTGGGCTGCGTGGCTGCCCGACCCGTTGAAGCGGTGTCTGGCGCCAACCCCGACCCGGGTCGCCTTGAGCGGAAACCATTCGAATGAGCCAACAGTTTCAACACGATGTTCTGGTAATCGGCAGCGGAGCCGCCGGATTGAGCCTGGCGCTGACCTTGCCTGCGCATTTGCGCATCGCAGTGCTGAGCAAGGGCGACCTGGCCAACGGTTCGACCTTCTGGGCCCAGGGCGGTGTCGCCGCCGTGCTGGACGATACCGACACCATTGAATCCCATGTCGACGACACCCTCAACGCCGGCGGTGGCCTTTGCGATCCGCAAGCGGTGCGCTTCACCGTCGAGCACAGCCGGGAAGCCATCCAGTGGCTGATCGACCAGGGCGTGCCGTTTACCCGTGACGAACAATCGGGCACCGAAGACGGCGGTTTCGAGTTCCATCTGACCCGCGAAGGCGGCCACAGCCATCGGCGCATCATCCACGCGGCCGACGCCACGGGCGCGGCGATCTTCAAGACCCTGCTCGCCCAGGCGCGATTACGGCCGAACATCGAACTGCTGGAACAGCGCGTCGCGGTCGACCTGATCACCGAAAAACGCCTGGGCCTGGACGGTGACCGCTGCCTCGGCGCCTACGTGCTCAATCGCGGCACCGGCGAAGTCGACACCTATGGCGCGCGCTTCGTCGTCCTGGCCTCCGGTGGCGCGGCGAAAGTCTACCTGTATACCAGCAACCCCGATGGCGCCTGCGGCGACGGCATCGCCATGGCCTGGCGTTCGGGTTGCCGGGTGGCGAACCTGGAGTTCAACCAGTTCCACCCCACCTGCCTCTATCACCCGCTGGCCAAGAGCTTCCTGGTGACCGAGGCCCTGCGTGGCGAAGGGGCCCATTTGAAGCTCCCCAACGGCGAACGCTTCATGCAACGCTTCGATCCGCGCGCCGAACTGGCGCCGCGTGACATCGTCGCCCGGGCCATCGACCACGAAATGAAGCGCCTGGGTATCGATTGCGTCTACCTGGACATCAGCCACAAGCCTGAAGCCTTCATCAAGAGCCACTTCCCGACGGTGTACGAGCGCTGCCTGGAGTTTTCCATCGACATCACCAAGCAACCGATCCCGGTGGTGCCGGCGGCGCACTACACCTGCGGTGGCGTGATGGTCGACCAACACGGCCGCACCGACGTGCCTGGCCTGTATGCCATTGGCGAAACCAGCTTCACCGGCCTGCACGGCGCCAATCGCATGGCCAGCAATTCGCTGCTGGAATGTTTCGTCTACGCCCGCTCGGCGGCGGCAGACATCCTCGAGCAATTGCCGCAGATCGCCATTCCGGCCACCCTGCCCTCGTGGGACGCCAGCCAGGTCACCGACTCGGACGAAGACGTGATCATTGCGCACAACTGGGATGAACTGCGGCGCTTCATGTGGGACTACGTGGGCATCGTGCGCACCAACAAGCGCCTGCAGCGGGCACAGCACCGGGTGCGCTTGCTGCTGGATGAGATCGACGAGTTCTACAGCAACTACAAAGTCAGCCGCGACCTGATCGAACTGCGCAACCTGGCCCAGGTGGCGGAACTGATGATTCGCTCGGCCATGGAACGCAAGGAAAGCCGGGGGCTGCATTACACCCTCGACTACCCTAACCTGCTGCCCGAGGCACTGGACACTATCCTGGTGCCGCCCACCTACGCCGACTGAACCTGAGCCGCACCCGCAGGCGCCGATGGACATCCGGCGCCAGCGCGTCGCGGAGCACGCACAGCGATCGGACCCGCCGCTCACCCTGCAATCGGAAACGCAGCACGATGATCAGCGGCAGCGCCAGGCTATCGGGGCGCAACTGCACAGCCCGCCAGCCATCGGCCCGGCTCCAGAGCTGCCAGCCCGCGGCATTGTGACGCAACCCGCAAAAGGCCCGGCGATGGGTCAGCACGACATGTCGGGGGATCACCCAGGCGCCATGGGCCAGGCACACAATAATGCCAAGCGCGGCGCACCAGGACGCGATGGACAACAGCAACAACGAACCCAGGGCGAACACCTGGGCCAGCAGATAGGCCGCCAGCAGTTGCCCAGAGGCCTGCCAGCGGCATTCGAAGCGATTACTTGGGTTGGACACGGTCCAGGATCATCCGGACCATGCGCTGCAACTCGGGGTCTTCGGATTCGCTGCGCTCCATGAACCAGCCGAACATGTCCTGATCCTCGCATTCGAGCAGGCGGACGTAGCACGCACGGTCCACTTCATTGAGATGGGGGTAAACCTCTTTCACGAACGGCACCAGCAACACGTCCAGCTCAAGCATGCCGCGGCGGCTGTGCCAGTAGAGGCGATTCAGTTCAACATCTTCGACCATGGAGCGCTCCTCAAATAGAGCGCAAGTATACAGGCCTCGCCACAGCGCAACAGACGGCTTTGGTCTGGCACCACCGATCCTTTGTGAACTACCCATTTCAAGGGCGTCCCCTTATGATGTCTACCAGACTTTTTACCCTGCGATGACCCATGGCTGATTTCGCTTTTTTCTGCACCCTGTCCCACGAAGGCGTCCTCGCGGTCCGCGGCGTGGATGCCAGCAAATTCCTGCAAGGCCAATTGACCTGCAACCTCGACTACCTGAGCGACAGCCGGGCCAGCCTCGGCGCCCGCTGCACGCAGAAAGGCCGGATGCAATCGAGCTTCCGCATCCTGCTCGAAGGTGACGGTGTGTTGATGGCCATGGCCACCGAACTGCTCGAACCGCAATTGGCGGACCTGAAAAAATACGCCGTGTTCTCCAAATCCAAGCTCACCGACGAAAGCGCCGCCTGGGTTCGCTTCGGCCTGGAAAATGCCGACGATGCCCTGGCTGGCCTGGGCCTCGAACTGCCGAGCGACACCGACAGCGTGGCGCGCCATGAAGCCTTGATCGCCATCCGCGTTTCTCCCGGCCGCGCCGAGCTGTGGGCCCCCGCCGAACAGGCACAGGCACTGCGAAGCCGCCTGGGCGCCGAACTGGCCGAGGCGGACCTGAATCCCTGGCTGCTGGGCCAGGTCCGTGCCGGGATCGGCCAGGTCATGCCGACCACCCGCGAACTGTTCATTCCACAGATGCTCAACCTGCAAGCCGTCGGCGGCGTCAGCTTCAAGAAAGGCTGCTACACCGGCCAGGAAATCGTCGCCCGCATGCAATACCTGGGCAAGCTCAAGCGGCGCCTGTATCGCCTGCAACTGGACGCCAGCGAACTGCCGGAACCCGGCACGGCGCTGTTCTCCCCCACTCACGGCAGTTCCATCGGCGAAGTGGTGATTGCCGCCCGTGGCGAAGGAAACATTGAACTGCTGGCGGTATTACAGGCCGAAGCTGCAGAAGATGACAATCTGCACCTCGGTGCCTTGGAAGGCCCTCGCCTTCAATTGTTGGACCTGCCTTACGAACTGGACCGCGACCGCGAAATCCAGCGCTGATCGCAGCATTTGTGTCGCAATACCCTAGAGAACCAAAATGAGCGATTTGGCGGATAAGGTCCAACGGGATTTGGTGCAGGCCATCGATAACGATGACCTGGTTCTGCCAACATTACCGGAAGTGGCCATGCAGATTCGCCGGGCCGCCGAAGACCCGGAAATCAGCGTCAGCAACCTGAGCAAAGTGATCGGCCGCGATACGGCCCTTTCGGCACGCCTGATAAAAGTGGTCAACAGCCCGCTGTTGCGCGCCACCCAGGAAGTCACTGACCTGCACACGGCCATCACTCGACTGGGGGTCAACTACAGCAGCAACTTGGCCATTGGCCTGGTGATGGAGCAGATTTTCCATGCCCGCTCCGAGGTGGTGGAACTGAAGATGCGCGAAGTCTGGCGCAAAAGCCTGGAGATCGCCGGCGTCAGCTATGCGTTGTGTCGCGGCTACACCCAACTCAAGCCCGACCAGGCTGCGTTGGGTGGGCTGGTGCATCAGATCGGCGTGCTGCCGATCCTCACGTATGCACAGGACAATAATGAGTTACTGTCGGATCCGGTCAGCCTCAACCATGTCATCGAAACGATTCACCCGGTGCTGGGGGACAAGTTACTCAGTGTCTGGGAATTTCCGGAGCGGCTGGTGAAGCTGCCGGGGTTGTATCTGGATTTCAACCGCGACTCCAAGCAAATCGACTATGTCGACCTGGTGCAGGTCGCTGCGCTGTATTGCTACAAGGACACCGACCATCCTCTGAGCAAGATTGATGTATTCGGCGTCCCAGCCTTCAAGAAACTGGGCATCGACCCGGAGAACAAGGCCCGGTGCGCGGATATCGAAGAAGCGCGGTCGATGTTTTATTAGAGACGTCTCCGAGCATGCTGTGGTCAGCAGATGCTTTTGTGGCGAGGGAGCTTGCTCCCGCTCGACTGCGCAGCAGGCGCAAGGCTTTTAGCGCCGCGCGCAACCCAGCGGGAGCAAGCTCCCTCGCCACAACGGCGTTCTGCTCTGGCTCAGTCTGATCCAGGAATAAAGCTCACCCGCACCTTCAGCCCGCGCTCCTGCCCGTCATGCAAGGTGATCTGCGCCAGATGTGCGCGGCAGATTTCGCCGACGATCGCCAACCCCAGCCCGGAACCGGCCACTTGCTGGTTACGTCGATAGAAGCGCTCGAACACCCGGTCCCGCTCATGCAGCGGAATGCCTGGCCCGTCGTCCTCGACTTCCAGGACCGCCGGTGGGGTGACCCGCAGGATCACGTTGCCGCCCGACGGTGTGTGGGCCAGGGCGTTGTCCACCAGGTTGCTCAACAGCTCGTTCAACAAGGTCGGCTCGCCCCGCAGCCATACCGGCTCGTCGGCTTCCAGGGCCAGCGCCACGCCTCGGGCATGGGCCAGCGGGGCCATGGCCATGCCCAGCTCACGGGCCAACTGGCTGAGATCGAGCAACTGAGCACCGCCTTCGGCAATGGCCCGGGCGCCATTTTCCACCCGCGCCAGGGACAGCAACTGGTTGGCCAGGTGGGTCAATCGATCGGTCCCCTGAGCCGCGGTTTCCAGGGTTTCACGCCAGGTCGCCGGCTCGCTGGCGCGCAAACCCAGCTCCAGGCGCGCCTTGAGCGCGGCCAGCGGCGTACGCAGTTCATGGGCGGCATCAGCGATGAACTGAGCCTGTCGCTCGAACTGCCCGCGCAGGCGTTCGGTGAAATGGTTGAGGGCCCGCACCAGCGGCCATAATTCGTGCTGCACCTCCACCAGCGGCAACGGCCGCAGATCGTCCGGCTGGCGCTCCTCCACCGCCGTGCGCAAGCGCTCCAACGGGCGCAACGCCGCACTGACCGCAAACCACACCAACAGCAGCGCGCCCACGGCCAGCATGCCCAGGCGCAACAGGGTGTCGGCCATCAGGCCACGGGCCATGCTGACCCGCGCCTCTTCGGTCTCGGCCACGCGAATTTCCGCCATGCCATTCATGTTCGGCTCGCTCACCGCTTTGAGCAGGCTCACCACCCGCACGCTCTGCCCCTGGTATTGGGCGTTATAGAAGCGCGCCAAGGCCGGATAATCGTCCGTGCGGGGCGTCCCGGGCGGCGGGCCGGGAAGGTTTTCATAGCCGGAAATCAACTTCTTGTCGATGTCATTGACCTGGTAATAAATGCGCCCGGCACTGTCGTAGGCAAAGGTGTCCAGGGCCACGTAGGGCACATCCGCGCTGAGGCTGCCGTCGCGCTGGGACAGGCCCGCGGCGATGGTCCGGGCCGAGGCCAGCAGGGTCCGGTCATAGGCGGTGTCCGCCGCTTCGCGGCCGTTCCAGTAGGCGCTCAGGCCGCTGGCGAGCATCAGCACCACCAGCAGCAACGCCAGGTTCCAGAGCAGCCGCCAGCGTAGGCTGTCGGGCTTATGCATTGCGGTTTTCCAGCAGGTAGCCCAAGCCGCGGAACGTCACGATCGCGACCGCATGGCCGTCGAGTTTCTTGCGCAGGCGATGGACGTAGATTTCGATGGCGTCCGGGCTGGCTTCTTCGTCCAGGCCGAACACCTGGGCCGCCAGTTGTTCCTTGCTCATCACCCGCCCCGGTCGGGCAATCAACGCTTCGAGCACGGCTTGCTCGCGGGAGGTCAGGGTCAGCAATTCATCGTCGAGGGTAAAACGGCGGGTGTCCAGGTCATAGACCAGCCCGCCGCAGCGCTGCTGGCGTTCGCCACCCAGTACGCTGCGCCGCAACAGGGCCTTGACCCGGGCCTCCAGCTCAGTGAGCTCGAATGGCTTGGCCAGGTAGTCGTCGGCACCGAGATTGAGGCCATGGACGCGGTCCTTGACGTCGCTGCGGGCGGTCAACATCAGCACTGGCAAAGTCTTGCCGCGAGCCCGCAGGCGCGCCAGCACCTCGAAACCGTCCATGCGCGGCAGCCCGACATCGAGCACCGCCACGGCATATTCCTCGCTGCTCAAGGCCAGGTCGGCCGCGACGCCGTCGTGTAGCACGTCCACGGTCAAACCGGTGCTCTTGAGCGCCTGGGCAACGCTTTCGGCGAGCTGCAGATGGTCTTCGACGAGCAGAACACGCATGGGTTATTCCTCGATTCAGGGATGGTCGACGCCATTCTTTGGCGCGGAGTTTACAGCCGAGTCCGTCACTGTGAAGCCAAAAAAGACGTTGAAAGCTTTTGAAAGGTTAGCGAAAGGTTGGGCCGCTAGAGTCCTCCAACGGACGGTTTCGACTGCCCGTCGCGACGCACATCGCGAACGAAAAACGCCTCGAAGCGTTTTCGCCGAATAAAAACAATAAAAGCGGAGTAATCACATGCTGTCCCTACAGCTCCAGGCCCCAATGCCTGCCCGCCTTTCCCGCTTCAATCAGACCCGCGTGGCCGATGCCGCCGCTCCTCGGTCCAGCGTCTTCCTACGCCTTCAATCCCGAACTCCCTGGCAACAAACTGCGTCCGCTATCAGCGACGACCAGGCCGGGAACCCATCGACACCAAATTTGCACCACACACAACAACAACTCCTGTGGAGACGATGATGAACCTATCACTGCGTAAAGTAGCCTTGGCCGCCGGATGCCTGATGTTCGCCGGACAGTTGCTCGCCGAACCGAAACGCCCGGAATGTATCGCCCCAGCCTCCCCCGGCGGCGGTTTCGACCTGACGTGCAAACTAGCGCAAAGCGCGCTGGTCAACCAGAAGCTATTGACCAAGCCGATGCGCGTCACCTACATGCCAGGTGGTGTCGGCGCGGTGGCTTATAACGCAGTGGTCGCCCAGCGCCCGGCCGACGCCGGCACGCTGGTAGCCTGGTCCAGCGGCTCACTGCTGAACCTGGCCCAAGGCAAGTTCGGTCGTTTCGATGAAAGTGCCGTGCGCTGGCTGGCCGCCGTTGGTACCAGCTATGGCGCCATCGCGGTGAAAAGCGATTCGCCCTACAAGACCCTCGACGATCTCGTACAGGCCCTGAAGAAAGACCCGGGTTCGGTGGTGATCGGTTCCGGCGGCACCGTCGGCAGCCAGGACTGGATGCAGACCGCCCTGATCGCCAAGGCCGCCGGCATCAACCCTCGCGACCTGCGCTATGTCGCCCTCGAAGGCGGCGGCGAGATCGCCACGGCGCTGCTCGGCGGCCACATCCAGGTCGGCAGTACCGACATTTCCGACTCCATGCCCCACATCCAGAGCGGCGACATGCGCCTGCTGGCAGTGTTTGCCGAGAAGCGCATCGACGAGCCAGAGATGAAAAACATCCCCACCGCCCGCGAGCAAGGCTATGACATCGTCTGGCCGGTGGTCCGCGGCTTCTACCTCGGGCCAAAAGTCAGCGATGAAGACTACGCCTGGTGGAAAGACGCGTTCGACAAGCTGCTGGCTTCGGAGGAGTTCGCCAAACTGCGTGACCAGCGCGAGCTGTTCCCATTTGCCATGACCGGCCCGGAGCTGGACACCTACGTGAAGAAACAAGTAGCTGATTACAAGGTGCTGGCCAAAGAGTTCGGCCTGATCCAGTAACCGTCTCTGTTCGCGTGGCGGCGCTGGCATCACCGGCGCCGCCCAGGAGTTAGTCATGCTCACCATCCAACGTATCTTTGCTGCGATGCTGCTGCTGGTTTGCATCGGCCTCGCGCTGATGGCCTGGCCGTATCAGGCAGCTTTTTCCTACGAGCCAGTCGGCCCGCGCGCCTTTCCCCTGCTGATCCTGGGACTGATGGGCCTGGCGCTGCTGTACATGCTGCTGCGTCCCACGCCGATCGTACACAGCGACGACGAGCCGCAACTGGACCGCGCAACGCTGCAGAAAATCGCCATCTGCGTGGGGCTGTTGCTGGTATTTGCCGGCACCTTCGAGCCCCTGGGATTCATTCTCGCCGGCACGCTGATCGGCGTGCCGATGGCACGTCTGTATGGCGGCCGCTGGGTGCCCAGCATCGTGGTCAGCACCCTGATGGCCATCGGTCTTTATCTGTTGTTCGACAAAGTGATGGACGTGCCACTGCCCCTGGGCCTGCTCGGCATCCTGGAGAATTGATATGGATACCCTAAGTTACCTCAGCCAGGGTTTCGGCGTTGCACTGACCCCCTACAACCTGTTCACCGCACTGTGCGGCACCTTGATTGGCACCGTCGTTGGCCTGCTCCCGGGCCTGGGGCCAATCAACGGAGTCGCATTGCTGATCCCGATTGCGTTCGCCCTGGGCTTGCCGCCGGAATCCGCACTGATCCTGCTGGCGGCGGTGTACCTGGGTTGCGAATACGGCGGACGCATCAGTTCGATCCTGCTCAATATTCCGGGCGAAGCCTCCACAGTGATGACCGCCCTCGACGGTTACCCCATGGCCCGTCAGGGCCTGGCCGGGGTGGCGCTGTCGCTGTCGGCATGGAGCTCGTTCATCGGCGCGTTCATCGCCACCTGTGGCATGGTGCTTTTTGCCCCGATTCTAGCCAAATGGGCGGTAGCCTTCGGGCCGGCGGAATACTTCGGACTGATGGTGTTCGCCATTGTCTGCCTCGGTGGCATGGCCGGCGATCGACCGCTCAAGACGTTCATCGCGGCATTGATCGGATTGTTCCTGTCCGCCGTCGGGATCGACGCCAACAGTGGTGTGTACCGTTTCACTGGCGATAACGTCCATCTGGCTGACGGTATTCAATTCGTCGTACTGGTGCTGGGCCTGTTTTCCGTCAGCGAAATCCTGTTGCTGTTGGAGAAGACCCACCGCGGCCAGGAAGCGGTGAAAGCCACCGGGCGGATGATGTTCAACTTCAAGGAGGCGGCATCCGTGTTTGCCGTCAACCTGCGGTGCGGCGTGCTCGGGTTCTTCATGGGCGTGTTGCCGGGTGCCGGCGCGACCCTGGCCAGTGCCGTGGCCTACATGACTGAAAAACGCATTGCCGGTGCCAGTGGCACGTTCGGCCAGGGCGACAAGCGCGGCCTTGCCGCCCCGGAAACCGCCATCGGTGGCGAAGCCTGCGGCGCGCTGGTGCCGATGCTGACGCTCGGGGTTCCCGGCTCGGGCACCACGGCGGTGATGATCGGCGCATTGTCGCTGTACAACATCACCCCGGGTCCGCTGCTGTTCCAGCAACAGCCGGACATCGTCTGGGGCCTGATCGCCTCGTTGTTCATCGCCAACATCATGCTGGTGATCCTCAACATCCCGATGATCCGCATCTTCACCCGCATCCTGTCGGTGCCGAACTGGGCGCTGGTGCCTTTCATCGCCATCATTACCGGGATCGGTGTCTTCGCCGTGCACGCCACCACGTTCGACCTGTTCCTGATGGTCGGCATCGGCATCTTCGGCTACATCCTGCGCAAGCTCGACTTCCCGTTGTCGCCGATCCTGCTGGGTTTCATCCTTGGCGGCCTGATGGAGCAGAACCTGCGTCGTGCGCTGTCGATTTCCAACGGTGCGCTGGACATCCTCTGGTCGAGCCCGATCACCTTGGGTTGCTGGGCGCTGACGACGGTCATGCTGTTGTTGCCATTGCTACGGATCTGGCGTCGCCGCGTCGCACAACGTCGCGCCCTGGCCAATGTCTGAAGCGACTTTCAAACAATGGTGGGGAACACCGCTGGTCGGTCTGGCCGGCGGTTACCTGGCCAGCCTGATCGGCTGGCCTTTGCCCTGGATGGTCGGCTCGTTGCTGGCGATCATCCTGGTGCGCTGCCTGACGCCGTGGCAACTGATGGAAATCCCCGGTGGCCGTAAATGCGGCCAATGGGTGGTGGGTATCGGCATCGGCCTGCACTTCACCCCCGTGGTGATGGAACAAGTCCTGAGCCACTTCGGCTTGATTTTTTTTGGCGCGCTGATCACCAGCGTGTCCAGCGTGGTAAGTGTCTGGCTGATGCGTCGCACCGGCGAGGACCGTGCTACCGCGTTTTTCTCGAGCATGCCCGGCGGTTCCGGCGAAATGGTCAACCTCGGTGCCCGCAACGGCGCGGACCTGAGCCGTGTCGCAGCGGGCCAGAGCCTGCGGGTGCTGGTGGTGGTGCTGTGCGTGCCGGCGGCCTTCAAGTACCTGCTGGGCGAAGGCACCCCGGCGCAGCACGCCACGACGGTGGACTGGCTGTGGCTGGCGCTCCTGTTTCCGGCGGGCGCCCTGCTCGCCTGGGTTTGGGAACGCTTGCGCCAACCCAACCCGTGGTTGTTCGGGCCGTTGCTGGTGAGCGCGGCGGTGAGCGTCGGTTGGGACCTGCACATCGGCCTGCCCAACGGCGCCAGCCAGATCGGCCAGTGGCTGATCGGCAGTGGGCTGGGCTGCCATTTCAACCGGCAGTTCTTTCGTCGGGCACCGTCGTTCATGGGCCGCACGTTGGTTGGCACGGTGTTGACGATGCTGATCGCCACGCTTGCCGCCCTAGGCTTGAGCACCTTGACCCATCTGGATCTGCGTTCGTTGACGCTGGGCATGATGCCCGGCGGCATCGCGGAAATGAGCCTGACGGCGGAGACGCTGCAACTGTCGGTGCCATTGGTGACGGCGTTGCAGGTGATGAGGTTGCTGTTCGTGCTGTTTCTGGCGGAGCCGTTGTTCAGGTATTGGACGCGCCAGCCGAATTCGGCCTGATCGTCCGCGGCGCCTTCATCGCGAGCAAGCTCGCTCCCACAGGGGGTTGTGTTGCCCTGAACCCTGTGGGAGCGAGCTTGCTCGCGATGGGGCCCTGACTGCCGCCCACTTAAAGCGGCGGCAACCGCCAATCGATCGGCGTCTCGCCCTGCTGCTGGAGAAACTTGTTGGTCCGGCTGAAATGCCCGCAGCCGATGAAACCTCGGTGGGCCGACAGCGGTGACGGGTGGACCGAAGTCAGCACCAAATGCTTGGTCGCATCGATCAGCTTCTGCTTGCTCTGGGCATGGGCGCCCCACAACAGGAACACCAAGTGCGGCTGGTGTTCACTGACGACTTCAATGATCCTGTCGGTAAAGTACTGCCAACCTTTTTTGGCGTGGGCGTTGGCATTGGCGCGCTCCACGGTCAGGGTCGTGTTGAGCAGCAACACGCCCTGGTCGGCCCAACTTTGCAGGTAGCCGTGACTGGGGAGGTCGATGTTCAGGTCGCGCTTCAATTCCTTGTAGATGTTCACCAGGGACGGCGGTGTCGGCACGCCCGGCTGTACCGAGAAGCACAAGCCATGGGCCTGGCCTGGACCGTGGTAAGGATCCTGGCCGAGAATCACCACCTTGACCTTATCCAGCGGCGTGGAATTGAGGGCGTTGAAAATCAGCGAAGCCGGCGGATAGATCTCCTTGCCAGCGGCGTATTCACTGCGTAGGAACTCACGCAACTCCGCCATGTAGGGCTGGTCGAACTCGGCACGCAGTGCCTGCTTCCAGCTCGGTTCGAGTTTGATACGGTCGTCAGCAGTCATGGTTGCATCCGGTAAAAACAATGGGCGCACCCTAGGAAAGCCTACAGGGCTTGTCAATTGATCTGACGCAGAACCGGCACTTTCCTACATAGCGGTCATACTGAACATTCAAATTTCTGATCGAGGTCACGATGAATCTGCACTTCGAAGAGCTCACCGGCATCGACGGTGCCCGCATCGGCATCGCCACCCTGGATGCCGAAAAATCCCTGAACGCCCTGTCACTGCCGATGATCAACGCCTTGCGTGATCGCCTCGATGCCTGGGCTCGGGAACCGCAGGTCGTTTGTGTGCTGTTGCGTGGCAATGGCGCCAAGGCCTTCTGCGCCGGCGGTGAAGTGCGCAGCCTGGTGGAGGCCTGCCGCGCTCATCCCGGCGAAGTACCGCCGTTGGCGGCACAATTCTTCGCGGCGGAATACCGCTTGGACTTCAACCTGCACACCTACCCCAAACCCTTGCTGTGCTGGGGCCACGGTTATGTCCTGGGCGGCGGCATGGGGCTGCTGCAAGGCGCCAGTACCCGCATCGTCACGCCAAGCAGCCGCCTGGCCATGCCGGAAATCAGCATCGGCCTGTACCCGGATGTCGGCGCCAGTTGGTTCTTGTCACGCCTGCCCGGCAAGCTCGGGCTGTTTCTCGGCCTGACCGGCGCTCACATGAATGCCCGGGACGCCATCGACCTGGGCCTGGCCGACCGCTTCTTGCTGGATGAACAACAGGACGACCTGATCGAAGGCCTGCTGCAACTCAATTGGCAGGAGCAGACCGAGATGCAACTCAACAGCCTGCTCAAGGCCTTGCAGCAGGAAGCCGTCGCCCAACTGCCCGAAGCCCAATGGCTGCCGCGGCGGCCGAAAATCGATGAGTGGCTGGATGTCAGCGATGTGCGCTGCGCCTGGAAAGCCCTCAGCCTGTTGGTGGACCACCCCGATCCACTGATCGCCAGGGCTGCCAAGACCATGAGCGAAGGCTCGCCATTGACCGCTCATCTGGTCTGGGAGCAGATCGCTCGGGCTCGGCATTTGTCCCTGGCCGGCGTGTTCCGGATGGAATACACCCTGAGCCTCAATTGCTGTCGTCATCCGGAATTCAGCGAAGGCGTGCGGGCACGATTGATCGACAAGGACCACAAGCCGCGCTGGCACTGGCCGGATATCAATCATGTGCCCGCAGCGGCGGTCGAGGCGCATTTCCACAAGGCGTGGGAAGGGCGGCATCCGCTGGCGGATTTGTCCAACGAGTAACGAGCCAGGGACAACTCCCTGTGGGAGCGAGCTTGCTCGCGATAGCGGCATATCAGACACATCAATGCTGGCTGACCCGACGCCATCGCGAGCAAGCTCGCTCCCACAAGAGCTATCCCATCGGTTTTATGACAGGTACAAAAAAGCGGCGCTATATGCGCCGCTTTCTGTTGCCCCGGGATCAGCGATGACCGCCCCTTCCGTCATGACCACCGCGTCCCCGATGATCACGCCCGCCTCGACCGCCTCGGTCGTCATTCCAACCGCCCCGGTCACGGCCGTCCCAGCCGCCCCGATTCGGATAAGACCGGTACGCCGCTCGCGGTGGCGAGTAGTAGCGTGGGCCTTGTTGGTAGTAACGCGGTGCCGAGTAATAGCGCGGCGCCGGTTGGTAATACCGCGGGGCGTAATAGCCACGCGGGGCCGAATAATAACTCCCGCCACCGTAATAGACCGGCGCCGGTGAGGTGTAGACCTCGGAACGGTAATAGCTCGAGTCTCCGTCGTAATAAGGCACGCAGGCCGAAAGAGTCAAACCGAGAAACGCAATGAGCAGCAGTCGTCGATACATGGCGGCCTCCTGGACCGCGGATGGGCCACATCAGCGACGCTGATGGGCGGCAGTCAACAGGGTGTGACTGACAACTACTCAGACAGCAAAATCGGAATCTGGTGCGACCTGGCAACAACTGGAAACATGTCCCTCGTCGCTCTTTTCCGGTGCGCGAGAGCACCACAAGCAAGCACAAATCCGCCCTCGATCCTCCTTCCCCAACACCTGCCCTCTCTGGCCCGGGGCTTTGCCGGAGTTGGCACGGCTCTCGCTTTAACAAACTCCGTGCAGGAGTCATCACAGGTTCGCGGCACCACAATTTGCAATGGCTGACTAGGGTTCCGGCTCGCTTCTGGCGAGTGGCTGGTCCGAGAGTTGGCGACCTCCAGTTGAGGTTACACGGCGGGACAAAAGCCCGGGAGACAAGCCACCGTTCGCGGTGCCGCGTTGCTCCTGTCCGCCCTTGATCAACTGGAGAACCACCATGCTCAAGCTTCGTCTGTCCGCCCTGCTCCTCGCCGCCCTCTCGGCCCTCGTGAGCTTTTCATCCGCCGCCGCACAAAAAGACCACTTCAGCGTCTGCTGGACCATTTACGCCGGCTGGATGCCCTGGGAATACGCCGGCAGCCAGGGCATCGTCGACAAATGGGCGAAAAAATACGGCATCAAGATCGATGTCGTGCAGCTCAACGATTACGTCGAATCCATCAACCAGTACACCGCCGGTCAGTTCGATGGCTGCACCATGACCAACATGGACGCCCTGACCATTCCCGCTGCCGGTGGCGTGGACAGCACCGCGCTGATCGTCAGCGATTTCTCTAACGGCAACGACGGCATCGTCCTCAAGGGCGAGGGCAAGAAAGTGGCCGACCTCAAGGGCATGGACGTCAACCTGGTGGAACTGTCGGTGTCCCATTACCTGCTGGCCCGCGCCCTGGATTCCGTCGGCCTCGCCGAAAAAGACCTGAAAGTCGTCAACACCTCCGACGCCGACATCTCCGCCGCGTTCAACACCGATCAGGTCAAGGCCGTCACCACCTGGAACCCGATGCTCTCGGACATCAAGGCCCAGCCCGGCGTAAGCGAAGTGTTCAATTCCAGCCAGGTTCCCGGCGAGATCATGGACATGATGGTGGTCAACACCCAGACCTTGCAGGACAACCCGGCCCTGGGCAAAGCGTTGACCGGCGCCTGGTTTGAAGTGGTGGCGCTGATGAATGCGAAAAACCCAGCCAGCCAGGCAGCGTTGGAACACATGGCCAAAGCCTCGGGCACCGACCTCAAAGGTTTCCAGGCGCAACTGGACACCACCAAGTTGTTCGCCACGCCCACAGAAGCGCTCAACTTCGCCACCAGCGAACAACTGCCCGCCACCATGGGCAAGGTCGCCGAGTTCTCGTTCCAGCACGGTTTGTTGGGCGAAGGCGCCAAGGACACGAACGCGGTGGGCATGGCGTTCGCCAATGGCGTGACCCGCGGCGACAAGGCCAACCTCAAGCTGCGCTTTGACCCGACCTACGTACAGCTGGCCGCCGACGCCAAGCTGTAACCCGGAGGACCTGGCATGCGCCTGATCAACCGCTACCCGGATCGTCCCAGCCGCTTGTTGCTGGTGATCCTGCCCTTCGCGCTGGTGTTGTTCGCCTACTTCATGGGCTCGGCCGAACGGTTGACGGACAACCCCAACGACAAACTGCTGCCCAGCGCCGTGCAAATGACCGATGCGGTCAAGCGCCTGGCCTTCACCGCTGACGCCCGCAGCGGCGAGTACCTGCTCTGGCAAGACACCGCCTCAAGCCTGCGCCGGTTGGCCATCGGCCTGGGCATCAGTGCCCTGGCCGGGCTGTGCCTGGGCATCGCCGCTGGCACGTTGCCGCTGTTGGGCGCGCCGTTATCGCCGCTGCTCACCGTGGTGTCGATGGTGCCGCCGCTGGCTATCCTGCCGATCCTGTTCATCGTCTTCGGCCTGGGAGAATTGTCGAAAGTGATGCTGATCGTCATCGGCATCACACCGTGCCTGGCCCGGGACCTGGAACAGCGCGCCCGGGAAATTCCGCCCGAGCTGCTAATCAAGGCCCAGACCCTCGGCGCTTCGACCTGGACCCTGATGCTGCGGGTGGTGCTGCCGCAATTGCTGCCGCGCTTGTTGATTTCCCTGCGACTGATGCTCGGTTCGGCCTGGCTGTTTCTGATCGCCGCCGAAGCCATCGCCTCCACCGATGGGCTGGGCTATCGGATTTTCCTGGTACGCCGTTACCTGGCGATGGACGTGATCTTGCCGTACGTGGTGTGGATCACCCTGCTCGCCTGGCTGATGGACTGGGGCCTCAAGCGCCTGACCCGGCAAGCGTTCCCCTGGTATGAGGGGGCGAAGGCATGAGTTTCATTACCGTGAACAATGTCTGGCAACAGTACGGCGACCAGGTGGTGCTCGAGCGCTTGAACCTGAGCGTCGCCGAGGGCGAGTTCTGCACCTTGGTGGGGGCGTCGGGTTGCGGCAAGTCGACCTTCCTGCGCTTGCTGCTGGGCCAGGAGCGCGCCAGTCGTGGACAGATTCTCCTGGATGGCGAGCCCTTGGCCGGCGAACCGGATGCCAGCCGGGGCGTGGTGTTCCAGCATTACTCGGTGTTCCCGCACCTGACCGTGCTGGACAACGTCGCCCTGGGCCTGGAGTTGCCGCGCTCGCCGCTGCTGGGCCGTCTGTTCGGCAGCGCCAAACGCCAGGCCCGGGAAGAAGCCGCACACTTGCTGGACAAGGTCGGACTCGGCCATGCGCAGGATAAATACCCGGCGCAACTGTCCGGGGGCATGCAGCAGCGACTGGCCATCGCCCAGGCACTGATCATGAAGCCCCGGGTCCTGTTGCTGGACGAACCCTTCGGCGCCCTCGACCCGGGCATTCGCAAAGACATGCACGCCTTGTTGCTGGAGTTGTGGCGCGAAACCCGGCTGACCGTGTTCATGGTCACCCATGACCTGTCCGAAGGTTTCAGCCTCGGCACGCGCCTGCTGGTGTTCGACAAAGTCCGTGTCGATCCCCACGCCCCTGGCGCCTACGGCGCCCGCATCACCTACGACATTCCATTGAACAGCGACCGCCGCACCGCCCGTGCCGCCGTCGACGCCCTGCCCGCCGAACTGGCCGGCACATTGCGTATCGCTTGAAAGGAGTTTTTCCATGCCCGACTCGACCCGCTTGTTTACCCCCTTCGCCGAAGAACTGCTGCCCGGTGGCGGCCACCGTTCTTTCGTACTCAAGCGCGGCCAACTGCTGCGCCTGACCGACCTGCGCGGCGGGGCCAACGTGAGCCTCACGCTGCTCAATGCCAACGAGAAAACCGAACGCCTGAACCTGCCCGACAGCCTCAAATGCCAACACACCGCCAAAATCACCGCCGGCCATTGCCTGTACTCGGACATGGGCCGGGTACTCGCCGCCATCACCGCCGACACCTGCGGCTGGAGCGACAGCCTGGGCGGCGTGCTCTGCGCCGAGGAAGTCGCACAAAAATACGGTCAGGGTCGCTACCAGGAACTGCGCAACGGCTTCTTTCGCAACGGCACCGACAACCTGTTGGTGGAACTGGGCAAATGGGGCCTGGGCCTGTCCGACCTGCTGATGACCCTCAACCTGTTCAGCCGGGTCGATGTCGATGAGGCGGGAAATTTTCACTTCGTCGAGGGCAACTCCCTGACTGGCGACTACATCGAGCTGTACGCGCCAATGGACACCCTGGTGGTGCTGACCGCACTGCAACATCCGATGGACCCGAACCCGCAATACGCCCCGCAACCGCTCAAGCTCAGCTGGATGAATGCCGACGCCAGCATCGCCGAGCACTGCCGTCTTTCGCGCCCGGAAAACCAGCGCGGCTTCATCAACACCGACCGCCTGTTCGCCTGAGGATCGCTGCCATGTCACTCGCCATCGCCACCGCACACAAGCAACCCGACACCGCTGTCTACCGTGCCACGATTCCCGCCGGGGAACCCTGGCTGGTGGAGGTCAAGGCGGGCCAGACCCTGCGCATCCTCGACCTCGAAGGCAACCAGGCGGTCGATACGCTGTTCTACAGCCTGGCCAACCCCAAGGAACGCTACGACGTGCAACGCACCCTGCGCCGGCAAAACAGCGTTTATTTGAGCACCGGCAGCGTGCTCTATTCGAACCTCGGCCACCCGATGCTGACCATCGTCGAAGACACTTGCGGGCGCCACGACACCCTCGGCGGCGCCTGCGCCCAGGAAAGCAACACCGTGCGCTACGCCCTGGAAAAACGCTACATGCACAGCTGCCGTGACAACTACCTGCGGGCCTGCGCCCACGATGGTCGCCTGGGCAAGGGCGATATCGGGCCGAACATCAACTTCTTCATGAACGTGCCGGTCACCGCCGACGGCGGCCTGACCTTCGAAGACGGGATCTCGGCGCCAGGCAAATACGTCGACCTGCGGGCCGAGATGGACGTGATCGTGTTGATCTCCAACTGCCCGCAACTGAATAACCCCTGCAACGCCTACAACCCCACGCCAGCGGAGCTTTTGATATGGAACTGAAACTCACCCGCCTGCGTCGCTGGCTGTTCACGTTGTGCCAGAGCCGATCGGGGCAGTGCATCAAATAACGCCCTGATCCCCTGTGGGAGCGAGCTTGCTCGCGATAGCGATCTGTCAGTCACATTGATGTTGGATGTACCACCGCTATCGCGAGCAAGCTCGCTCCCACAAGGGGCGCAGTGATGTTTGAAGGTTTGCCACCTGGGACGACCCCGGTGGCCATCGACAACTGCGGGACGGCCCGCATCCCAGTTCAGGCAGCGCTCATGCCTGAGGGGGCAATGCTATGTTCGAAAAAATCCTGATTGCCAACCGTGGCGCCATCGCTTGCCGCATCCTGCGGACCCTGGGCGAGCTGAAGGTCCACGGCGTGGCGGTGTATTCCCAAGCCGATGCCGCCAGCCTGCATATCTTGCAGGCCAACGAAGCCCACAGCCTGGGCGAAGGCGCGGCGGCCAATACGTATCTGGCGGTGGACAAGCTCCTGGCGATTGCCAAAAGCAGCGGCGCGACGGCGATTCATCCCGGCTACGGCTTTCTCTCGGAAAACGCAGCCTTCGCCGAAGCCTGCGAAGCGGCCGGTGTCGCCTTCATTGGTCCGACGCCACAACAACTGCGCGTGTTCGGTCTCAAGCACACCGCCCGCGACCTGGCGCGGCAACACGGCGTGCCCCTGCTCGAAGGCACCGAACTGCTCGACAGTCTCGACGCCGCACTGTTGGCCGGCACCCGGATTGGCTATCCGGTGATGCTCAAAAGCACGGCTGGCGGCGGCGGCATCGGCATGCGCGTGTGTCGCAGCGCCGCCGAGCTGAGCGAATCCTTCGAAGCGGTCAAGCGCCTGGGCCAGAACAACTTCAGCGACGCCGGGGTATTCATCGAGAAATACATCGAGAAGGCCCGGCACCTGGAAGTGCAGGTGTTCGGCGACGGCCAGGGCCAGGTGATCGCCCTGGGCGTGCGCGATTGCTCGGTGCAACGGCGCAACCAGAAAGTCCTCGAGGAAACCCCGGCCCCCAACCTGCCCGAGGGCATGGCCGACGCACTCTGCGCAGCGGCGATCCAACTGGCCCAGGCCGTGAACTACCGCAGCGCCGGCACCGTGGAATTCGTGTTCGACAGCGACGCCGGGCGCTTCTATTTCCTGGAAGTGAACACCCGCCTGCAAGTGGAGCACGGTGTCACCGAACAGGTGTGGGGCGTGGATCTGGTGCGCTGGATGGTGCAACTGGCTGCCGGAGACCTGCCACCACTGAACGAGTTGAGCGAGGGTTTAAAAGCCGAGGGCCACGCGATCCAGGCTCGCTTGTATGCCGAGGATCCAGGCCGGGACTTCCAGCCAAGCCCGGGGCTGCTGACCGCCGTGAAATTCCCCGAGGCCGACGGCAAACAGTTGCGCATCGACACCTGGGTCGAGGCCGGGTGCCAGATCCCGCCCTATTTCGACCCGATGATCGCCAAGGTCATTCGCTGGGCGCCAACCCGCGAGCAGGCCCGCCTGGGCTTGCACCAAGCGCTGGACGAAAGCCTGCTGTACGGCGTCGAAACCAACCGCGCCTACCTGCAACAGATTCTCCTCGATGCACCGTTTGCCAACGGCCAGCCCTGGACCCGCTGCCTGGACGCGTTGGTCTATCGCGCCCACACCGTTGAAGTACTCAGCCCCGGCACCCAGACCAGCGTCCAGGACTATCCCGGCCGCCTCGGTTACTGGGCGGTGGGGGTGCCGCCGTCAGGACCGATGGACAGCCGTTCGTTGCGCCTGGGCAATCGCCTGCTGGGCAATGAAGAAGGTGCGGCGGCATTGGAAATCACCATGAACGGGCCGCTGCTGCGTTTCAACTGCGATGCCCGGGTGGCGGTGACCGGTGCGGTGATTGCCCTCACGCTCGACGGTGAAACCGTGCCGATGAACACGCCGTTGTCGATCGCTGCCGGCGCCACTCTCGCCATCGGCAACATTTCCGGTGCCGGGGCGCGCAGCTACCTGTGCCTGCAGGGTGGCGTACAAGTGCCGGATTACCTGGGCAGCAAAAGCACCTTCACCCTCGGTCAGTTCGGCGGCCATGGCGGACGAGCGTTGTGCACCGGCGACGTGTTGCACCTGAGGCCACTGGATGAGCACACGACGCTGCCGCCAACGAGCGCGCCGATTCTGGAACTGCCGAGCGTGCGCCAGATCCGCGTGATCTACGGCCCTCACGGTGCGCCCGAATATTTCACCGAGCGCTATATTCAGACATTCTTCGACACCGCCTGGGAAGTGCACTTCAACTCCAGCCGCACCGGCGTCCGACTGATCGGGCCGAAACCTGAATGGGTACGCGCCGACGGTGGCGAGGCCGGGCTGCATCCTTCCAACATCCATGACAACCCCTACGCCATCGGCGCCGTGGACTTCACCGGCGACATGCCCGTCATCCTCGGCCCCGACGGACCGAGCCTGGGCGGTTTTGTCTGTCCGGTGACGGTGATCGAAGCGGATCTCTGGCAGTTGGGGCAGCTCAAGGCCGGGGACAAGGTGCGATTCGTGCCGGTGGACCTGAAGACCGCCCGCTCACTTGCCTTGGAATACGCTACCTGTGGGAGCGGGCTTGCTCGCGAAAGCGGTCTGCCTGATACATCAATGCTGAATGTGCCATCGCTTTCGCGAGCAAGCTCGCTCCCACAGGGGATGGAGTCGCCTGTGGTGTTGGATATCGGGCATGACGATACCCGCCTGGTTGCTCGCCTGGCCGGCGACACTCATCTGCTGCTGGAAATCGGCGCCCCCGAACTGGACCTGGTGCTGCGCTTTCGCGCCCACGCCTTGATGCAGGCTTTGGAACACAAACAATTGCACGGTGTGATCGACCTGACGCCAGGCATTCGCTCGCTGCAAGTGCACTATCAACCCGAACAACTGCCCTTGGCCGATCTACTGAGCATCGTCGCTGGTGAGTGGGACGCCGTGTGCGCCGCGCAGGATCTGCAAGTGCCGTCGCGCATCGTCCACCTGCCGCTGTCCTGGGATGATCCGGCCTGTCAGCTGGCCATCGAAAAATACATGACCACGGTGCGCAAGGACGCGCCCTGGTGCCCGAGCAACCTGGAGTTCATTCGACGCATCAACGACCTGCCCAACCTCGACGAGGTGCAACGCACGGTGTTTGACGCCAGCTACCTGGTGATGGGCCTGGGAGACGTCTACCTCGGCGCACCGGTCGCCACGCCACTGGACCCACGCCATCGACTGGTGACCACCAAATACAACCCGGCCCGGACCTGGACCGCGGAAAACTCGGTGGGCATCGGCGGCGCCTACATGTGCGTGTATGGCATGGAAGGGCCTGGCGGCTATCAGTTCGTCGGGCGCACATTGCAGATGTGGAATCGTTATCGGGAGGTCGCCGCATTCGACGGCAAATCCTGGTTGCTGCGGTTCTTCGATCAGATCCGTTTCTACCCGGTCAGCGCCGATGAGTTGCTGCACATCCGCCGCGAATTCCCCCTGGGCCGCTTCGACCTGAAGATCGAGCACAGCCAGCTCAACCTCGCCGACTACCAGCGTTTCCTGGCACAGGAAGCCGACAGCATCGCCGCGTTCCGACAACAGCAACAAGGTGCCTTCGATGCCGAGCGCGAGCGTTGGATCGCCAGTGGCCAGGCACACTTCGACAGTGAAGAACCGGCCATCGCGCCAAGTGAAGATGCGCAACTGACTGACGGTCAACTGAGCGTCGACAGCCACATCGCTGGCAACCTCTGGCAAGTGCAGGTCGACGTGGGCACGCGGGTGGCCGCGGGTGATGTGCTGGTCATCCTGGAGTCGATGAAGATGGAAATCCCGCTGCTTGCGCCCTCGGCCGGCGTGGTGCGCGAGGTGCGCGTCCAGGCCGGTTCGGCGGTGCGCGCCGGACAGCGCGTCGTGGTGCTGGAACGTGACTGAACTCAATCAAAGGATTAACACCATGAACCTTTCGCTTCGCTTGGACGACCTGCGCAATGCCTATCGCAGCGGCGAACTGACGCCTCGGAAATTGCTGTGGGACCTACGGGAAAAAGCCGCGGCGCTGAACCCGGACTATCACCTGTTTATCCACCTGCTGACGGTCGAGGAACTGGAGCCCTACCTGGCCGCATTGGAAGGCCGCGACCTGGAGAGCCTGCCGCTGTATGGCGTACCTTTTGCCATCAAGGACAACATCGACCTGGCCGGCATTCCGACCACGGCAGCCTGCCCGGCGTTTGCCTATGTGCCGCCTCGCTCGGCGACCATTGTCGAGCAGTTGCTGGCACTGGGCGCGATCCCCCTGGGCAAGACCAACCTCGACCAGTTCGCCACCGGGCTCAATGGCACCCGCTCGCCCTACGGCGCCTGCCGCAACAGCGTGTTGCCCGACTATCCGGCAGGCGGTTCGAGCGCCGGCTCGTCGCTGGCCGTGGCCCTGGGCGTGGCAAGTTTTGCCTTGGGCACCGATACCGCCGGCTCCGGTCGGGTGCCCGCCGCGCTGAACAACCTGGTGGGATTGAAAGCCACCCTGGGATTGATCTCCACGGCGGGCGTGGTCCCGGCCTGTCGCACGCTGGACTGCGTCACGACCTTCACGGCGACGGCCAAGGAAGCCAGCCAGCTATTGGCGCTGACGGCCCGTCCAGACCCTCGTGACGACTACAGCCGCCACAACCCGCAATGGAACGACGGCTCTGCGTTCGGCGCGCCTCGGCGCTTTCGTTTCGGTGTGCCGCGCCAGCAAGACCTGGCGTTTTTCGGCTGTCCTGAAGGTCCGCAACTGTTTCTGGATGCCATCGAGCGACTCGAACGTCTGGGCGGCGAAGCCGTGGAACTGGACCTGTCGCCGTTCCTGGAAGCCGCACGGCTACTTTATGAAGGCCCGTGGGTGGCCGAACGCTACAGCGTTGCCGGCCCATTGATGGAGCGCGAGCCCGACGCCGTACTGCCCGTCATCCGTGCCGTATTGGCGAAAGCGCCTACTGTAGATGGCGTACAAACCTTCCGCGCCCGCTACCGTTTGCAAGCGCTCAAAGCCCAATGCGACCGGGCCATGGACGCGCTTGATTGCGTACTCACACCGACCATTGGCCGGCCAGTGACCCTCGCCGAACTGGCCGCCGAACCGGTGCTACGCAACTCGGAACTGGGTTACTACACCAATTTCATGAACCTGCTGGACTACGCCGCAGTCGCTGTGCCCAGCGCGTTCATGACCAACGGCTTGCCCTGGGGTGTGACGCTGTTCGGTCGAGCCTTCACCGATCAATACCTCTTGAGCCTGGCCGATGCCTTGCAGCGTCAACAGGACAAGACCTTGCCCGTGCCCGCCCACCCGGCGCGCCACGACCGGGCGCGGCTGGTCGTGTGCGGCGCACATCTGGACGGGTTGGCGCTGAACTGGCAGCTCAAGCAACGCGGTGCCCGGCTGATCGAGGCCACCCAAAGCTCGCCGGACTACCGCCTCCATGCCTTGGCCGGCGGCCCACCCTTGCGACCCGGCATGGTTCGGGTTCGTGACGGCGGTGTGGCGATCGAGGTCGAAGTCTGGGAGCTGCCGAGCAGTGAACTGGGCTCGTTCCTGACGGGCATTCCCGCACCGTTGGGGCTGGGCAAGGTGCAACTGGCCGATGGGCGCTGGGAGAGCGGATTCATCTGTGATTCGTATGGTTTGGAGGGCGCTCAGGACATCAGCCACCTGGGGGGATGGCGGGCTTATTTACAGAGTCTGAAATAGCGTTGATGGGTGGCGAGGGAGCTTGCTCCCGCTCGGCTGCGAAGCAGACGCTTTCGGGGCCGCTTCTCGGCCCAGCGGGAGCAAGCTCCCTCGCCACGCTCCTACAAACCTGCAAATTCGACTGTCTTTTCCCACAAGGCCACTAAACTGACTCCATTGGGTCCTAGCCAAGGGAATCGCCATGTCGCTTCGTTCGCCGTTGTATTCCCAGCGCAAGCCGCTGCTGGTCGTGGTGGCGTTGCTTGGTACAAGCTTCCTGATCATTTCATTGTTGGGCTATTACGCAGCCCATACCTCGATACGCGATCACATTCTCAAAACGCTGTACCTGAACCTGCTGGTCGGCGTACTCGTGACGCTGGCCGTCCTGGCCATTCTTTATCGGCTGATCAACGACTACCAGCAACGCATCGACGCCCAGGCCACCCTCGACGGCCTGACCGAATTGCCAAACCGCCGTGGCTTCGACCTGCTGGCCGTGCAAGCCCTGCACGAAGCCCAGCGCGAGCCCAGACCCTTGACGGCACTGCTGGTGGAACTGGACGACTTCAAGCGGCTGGACACCACTCACGGTCATATCGCCACCGATCAACTGTTGACCGGGTTTGCCCGCAGCCTGACTGAAAGCCTGCGGCATTCGGACATCGTCTGTCGCTGGAGCGCCGAAGCCTTTGTCGTCCTGCTCAAGGACACCGACGGACAGACCGGTCTGAAAATCGCGGAGAAAATTCGTCAGCACATCGAAAAGCAGCGCTATTTCTGCAGTGGTAAACAATTGCTGGTCACCGTCAGCCTCGGCCTCACCACCTTGCAGGACGAAGACACCTTGCACAGCTTGCTGTCGCGGACCGATCATGCGTTGCAACGCGCCCGGCAGACCGGGTGCAACCGAACCTGCGTGGACATGCCTCACTCCAGTTATGAATAAACCCGACCTTTGCCCGGCCTGCGGCGGCACCAACGACTGCACCCTGGCCGATCCACGAACCGCCGACCGGGCCTGCTGGTGTTATGGCGTGAGCATCGACCCGGCGGTGCTTGAAGCATTGCCGGCCGAACTGCGCGATCAGTCCTGCCTGTGCCCACGCTGCGCCCAGGTTCAAGCCCAGTTGGGCGCCAAACCCCAGCCGATCGCGTAAGATGCCCACCCTCCGCTGCCCTGCCTGAACTGCCCATGCGCGTCGACCGTTTCCTCAGCAATCTGCCGCGATTCAATCGCCAACAAGTGCGCCTGTTGCTGGTGGAGCGCCGGGTGCGAATCGACGGCCAGACCGTCAACGATCCCCATGCACCGGTACGAGAATTCAGTCGCGTCGAAGTCGACGACGAAGTGCTGCAAGCCGGCCGACCGGCGCGCTACTTCATGCTGCACAAGCCGGCCGGCTGCGTCAGTGCCACTCGCGATCCGCAACACCCCACCGTCCTCGACTGGCTGGACGAACCGGACAAGGACGACCTGCACATCGCCGGGCGCCTGGATTTCAACACCACCGGGCTGATGTTGATCACCAATGACGGCAGCTGGTCGCGGCGCCTGACCCAACCGCAGACCAAGCTGCCCAAGGTCTACTACGTCGAAACCGAGCGAACCATCACCGCCGAATACGCCGACACCTTCGCCCGAGGCCTGTATTTCGCCTTCGAAGACCTCACCACCCAGCCGGCAGAACTGACGCTGCTGGGGGAAAAATCGGCGCGCTTAAGCATCGTTGAAGGGCGCTACCACCAGGTCAAACGCATGTTCGGCCACTTCAACAACAAGGTGCTGCGCCTGCACCGCGAGCGCATGGGCCCACTGACGTTGGACGGCCATCTCGAACCGGGCCAATACCGCGCCTTGAGCCCTGAGGAAGTCCAGCTCATCTGATCCCGCTACCGCTCGGCAGAAGTGTCGAACAATTTTCCGACAGGTACTTGCGCAACGGTCGCCCCCCTGCTTGAATCAAACCGTCGGCCGAAATGTGACCGATGAGTCACCACATACTTCCAAGAAACTTTTTGCCGGCGGGAACCCTCAGGTTCCGCCTTGTCCGTCCGGCAAACTGCCCGCCTATAACAACACCCGTCGACCGTCTTCCTTGGATCGACATGGGCCTTATCTTCCAGGCGTATGCCTACCTGTCACATTGCCCGTGCAATCTCATTGCGCGCATACCCGCTTGCCAGGAGTCTTATGACATGAGGCCAGAAATCGCTGTGCTGGATATACAGGGTCAGTATCGGGTTTACACGGAGTTCTATCGCGCAGACGCCGCACAAAAGACCATCATCCTGGTCAACGGCTCAATGGCCACCACTGCGTCGTTTGCACAGACCGCCAAAAACCTCTACCCGCAATTCAATGTCGTGCTGTACGACCAACCCTACGCGGGCAAGTCCAAGGCTCACAATCGCCACGAGAAAATGCTGACGAAGGAGATCGAAGGGCAGATCCTCCTGGAGCTGATCGATCACTTCGCCGCCGAGCACGTGCTGTCGTTTTCCTGGGGCGGCGCCGCCACGCTGAGCGCCCTGGCCCATCGACCAAGGCGCATCGAAAAAGCGGTGATCAGCTCGTTCTCACCGGTGCTCAACGCGCCGATGCGCGACTACCTGGAACGCGGCGTGGATTACCTGGGCAGCCTGGACGGCGACCGTGTCGGGCACTTGGTCAACAGCACCATCGGCAAGCATCTGCCGCCGTTGTTCAAGCGCTTCAACTATCGCCACGTCAGCAGCCTGGCCGAGCATGAGTACGGGCAGATGCACTTCCACATCACCGACGTGCTCCACAGCGACCAGCAGTGCTACGTCAACGCGGCCAGGAAAATCAACGTGCCGGTACTGTTCCTGAACGGCGAATGGGACGAATACACCTCGGCCGTCGACGCCAGGCTGTTCGCCAACCACGTCGAGCACAGCACCTTCAGCACGCTGCAAGCCACCGGGCACTTCCTGGACATGGAACACAAAGCCGCCTGCCGCGACAGCCGCAACGCCTTGTTGGGTTTCCTCACACCGGAACACCACGAAAGCCGACCGCGCTACAGCTACGTGCAGGACTACCATGCACTGGCTATCTGAAACCGAGTCCTGGCGAGCAAGCCCCTTCCCCCATCAGCACAGGGGCTTGCCCGCCAACGACCGCTCTGGTTTGAGCCTTGCGTAGACGAGTAACCTCGCCGCACGTAAAGAAAAACTTCAAATTCGTGGCCACATCTGGTACAAAGTCAGCCGCTCTGAGCGGGTGTCGTATAATGGCATTACTCCAGCTTCCCAAGCTGATAACGAGGGTTCGATTCCCTTCACCCGCTCCAATCGAATTTTTTCCCACGTTGGTATCGACGGGGGATGCAGGAAAAGAAAAACCGGCCTTGATGGCCGGTTTTTTTATGTCCGGGATTTGACTTAAAAAACGCCTCCAAGCATGTCATAACCTCAAAGCCATTTCGTTTATTGCGTTTTTCGTTTATTTCGAATAAAAAGCATGCATGCGGTTACCCATGCGCAGCCGCACCTAAAGCAAATAAACGATTTATGGAGATAGCCATGACTACCGCCGACCTCACCCGCGCCGTACTACCTGATGAAAGGGAGATTGCTGCGGCCGTGGAGTCAAGCCGTCAGATAGCCGCCTTCCTCTCAGCCAAGCAGGAAACCCAACGAATTGAATTGGTTGACGGAGATCAACAACGGCAAGTCGTAGAGCTACCCACGTATGCAATTCGCCTACTCGGTGAAATTCTCAGCGAGCTTGCGTTGGGCAACACCGTCAAAGTTGTTCCAATTCATGCAGAGCTGACCACCCAGGAAGGGGCCGATCTGCTCAACGTTTCGAGGCCTCACCTGGTCAAGCTGCTTGATGAGGGAGTGATGCCGCACACCAAAACGGGCCGTCATCGTCGAATCAAGTTTGCTGACTTGATGGAATACAAAAACCGACGTGAACAGGACAGTCACGCGATTCTGGATGAGCTAGCCGCTCAGGCGCAGGAGCTGGGGATGGGGTACGAATGAGGCATTCACCTTACACGGCAGTTTATGACGCGAATGTTCTCTACCCTGCACCCTTGCGTGATTTTTTGATGCGTCTTGCACTGACCGGTGCGTATCGCGCGCGCTGGTCAGCGCAGATCCACGATGAATGGAAGCGCAATCTATTGATGAAGCGGCCAGATCTCACGGTCGATCAAGTAAACCGCACTTCAGCGCTCATGGATCGGGCCATCCCGGATGCCCCCTTCAACCTCAAGGATTTTCCTCAAGCTGCTTTGGACTCTTGGGGAATCGAGGCTTTACACCCGGACGAATTCATCGTCGACCTGTGGGACCTGGATCAGGCAGCCGTTGTTGAGGCGGCGCAACGGCAACGCGCGTCCTTAAAGAATCCGCCACATACTGTCCGGGAATATCTCGACAAGCTTTTGCAACAGAAGCTACCCGAGACAGTGAAACTGCTCAGCCATTTTGAGTATGTGCTTTAGCCGGTCGCTGTATTCGAGAAAAAGTCACTGAGCTGAAAATTTCTCCCTCGCTTCATTCCAAGCAACGAAACGATGATTCGCCCCACACCCTCGACGTCATCGAGAAAGCGCCCTACTGCAAGCCCGAATACGCCTCGAGCCGGCTACCGCCACGGCATCGCCGAAAAAAGGTATCTCAGCGATAGAGCATCAAACGTGCTTAGCGACAAAAGCGACGACGACAAATACGCTGTAATGAGAAAAATGAGTCCCGTGGCGAGGGAGCTTGCTCCCGCTTGAGTGCGAAGCGCTCACGAGAGGGGGCTGCTACGCAGCCCAGCGGGAGCAAGCTCCCTCGCCACATATCGCATGCCCCCGGGAGATTTGTAGGCAGAATCCGAAAATTGCGTAGGGGGTGCGCTTACTTTACTTTTCGGCGAGTTTTCGCCTTGTTGCCCTTGCCCTTCGATGGCTACTCTCCCAGACGTCGCTGCAAATTCAGCGACCGGGCCTAGGAACCCGTTGAATTCAAGGCGCACAGCGCCCCATGAAAATTGCAGGCGCTTTTTGTGTTTGCGATGATGTTTTATGGCGGCTGTGCGTGGGACACCCTCGGGTGTGCCGGGTGCCTTGATTCCCGGTTCCTAGCCCACGTACGGCCGCCACCCGAATCTAGGAAAGGATGGCGGCGGTTTCTCAAGTCAAGGAGTGAAACTATGCGAAACGTAATTCCATCCTTTTTCCGCGCTTACCAAACCAAGCTTCGGCTTCGGCTTCGAGCCAACGACCTTCCGATCAACGGAGGCAGGCCATGAACGAAAACACTGAGCTAAAAACCATCGGCTACACCCCCTTCAACTATTCCGCTGATCGAGCACTGTTCCGTGTCAACGGCGGCGTCCCCATCCAAGAGGCATTGGAACGGGCATCGGACCTTTTGCATCTGGCTCACCGGCTCGCCGAAGACGCGGCGTTTGAGAAGAGCACCGACCGCTACGCCTGGGCTGCGCATTTTTTGTTGGAGATGAGCAAGGCGGTGATCGATGACGTTGTGAAAGTCATTACGCCTAGATCGGAAGTTGAAGTTAGAAAAAAAGCCGAGAAACAATAGATAGACCGTACGTTTGAGAATGGGAGCCGCAAGCCCCCCACCTAACGACAAAACAAAAAGCCTCGGCGTTTTTCGCAACGGGGCTTTTTGTGTCTTGGCTGCCTACTTGTGTCGTTCATTGCTCAGCCCCCGGCAAATGCCCCAACGGCAACGCTCCCGGCGTCTTCACCGTATGAATCGCAAAATTGCTCCGGATGTCACTCACCCCCGGCAACTTCAGCAGCCGCCCGGTGAGGAACCGGTCGTAGGCTCGTAGATCCGGCACCACCACTTGCAACAGGAAATCCGATTCCCCTGAGACCAGGAACGCCGAGATCACCTCCGGCAATGCCGTGACCGCCTGGCGAAACGCTTCGGCTTGTTCGTCGTTGTGTCGTTCGACCTTCACGCCAACAAAGATCGTCAGCCCGAGGCCCACTTCGTCGCGATCCAGGATGGCTTGGTAACCGCGAATGACACCGGCTTCTTCGAGCATCCGCACACGGCGCAGGCAGGGTGACGGGGACAGGCCGATTTCTTCGGCCAGTTGCACGTTGCTCAAGCGACCATCGCGCTGCAGCGCGGCGAGGATTTTGCGGTCGAAGGCATCCAGTTTCATGAGTTGGCAGTTTCCGATGGAATAGTGCGATTAGCTGGCAGATTATGCCAATTAATGAAGCTTTAGAAGCTGACTTCGCAACCACCTGCCCTGCCCTTCGGCCCTAGACTGGCACAACCAAATCGTCGATGAAGGGGGTGTGGCATGGCAGAGCTCTGGTTGTTCCTGATGGCCTTGATGGTGGTGTATGTGCTGCCTGGGCCGGACATGATCCTGCTGCTGCAAACCGGTGCCCGTCAGGGCAAGGGCGCGGCGCTGGCGACGGCGGTGGGCCTGGGCGTCGCCCGGGGATGTCATGTCGCGCTGGCCGCATTGGGGCTTTCGGCATTGTTCAAGACCGCGCCCTGGACCTTTGATGCGGTACGCCTGGCCGGGGCTGCCTACCTCTTATGGATCGGTTTTCAATGCCTGCGGACCACGTTGCTGCCAAGTTTTGAAGGAGCCGGTATCGAGGCCGGAAAGCGGCGTTGGTATCAGGCGATTCGGCGTGGGCTGCTGACCAATTTGCTCAACCCGAAGGCATTGCTGTTTTGCTCGGTGTTGTTGCCGCAGTTCATCGATCCACAGGGCGGACCGGTGTTGGGGCAGTTTGCGTCCCTGGGGGTGGTATTGGTCAGCGTGGGTTTGTTGTTTGATAGCGCCTACGCGCTGGTAGGTGTCGCGCTTGGGCGCTGGCTTCAACGCTCCCCTTCGGCCCAGCGTGTTCAGCAATGGTTGTTTGGGAGTCTTTTGATTGGGTTTGCGGTGCGGCTGACGTTTGTGCAGCAGGCCTAGTGCCTGTGGATAAGCTGATCGGACGGGATCTGGAGCGAAGCAAACCGGGGGCTGCTACGCAGCCCAGCGGGAGCAAGCTCCCTCGCCACGTGGCATCATCTGTCGTCATCACATTCCAAATGTCAGTAAATCGAACCAGGCGTCTTCTGATGTACTTCTTCACCATCGGGAATAGCGCACTAGCATGGGGTGCTAGGGGTCGAGCGGACCTTTCAGCCCCCTCAACTCCATTCCCATTAAGCACCATTTGCAATGGTGGGATGCTCAGACTAGACTCCTCCCAAAACGGGAGATAATGGGTGCGGATTATTGCGAGAGGTACCTTGCGGGAATTTTGGGAAAGTAATCCGGCTTATGCCGACTCTCAGATTCCACTGGTTGAATGGTATCGACACATGGAGAAAGCAACCTATCACACGCCTCAAGAGATTAAGGCAGAACTCGGAACAGCCAGCATTCTCAAAAGCAGCAGGGTTGTATTCAACATTGGCGGTAACAAATACCGAATCATTCTGGCGATCGACTATCAGCGCCAGCTCGGTTTTGTCCGGTTCGTCGGAACCCATGCCCAGTACGACCAAATTAATGCGGAGACCGTATGATGAACATCAAACCCATTCGCAGCCAAGACGACTTGAATGCAGCCTTTGCGCGCATCGAGCAACTCTGGGGTGCTGACGTCGGTTCGGCTGAAGGTGATGAGCTGGAAATCCTTGCCTTGCTAATCGAAAAATATGAGGACGAGCACTACCCAATGCCGCCTTCCGACCCAATTGAGGCCATCAAATTTCGGATGGACCAGCAAGGCTTGACCGCGCGCGACTTGGAACCGTTCCTCGGTTCGAGCGGGCGTGTATCTGAAGTGCTGAACCGCAAACGCAAACTGAGTCTGGCGATGATTAAACGCCTTCACGATGGATTGAGAATCCCTTACGAGAGCCTTTTGGCGGACGTTGCCTAATACGTGACGGCATCGACCAATCCTATCAACATCTCAAATAGAACCGGTCCATCGTGACCGGTTTTTCATGTCCTCGTTTTAGTCATCACCACCCTCATCACATCCTGAAATAACTCACTACGTCTCCCGCAGTCCTTACCAGGCGCGGCTTCTACACTTCGGAACAACCCACTCACCCACCCGCCAGTGTCGCCCCTGGTGGTTATAGTATTGATCATTAAATTTCAGTAGGTATAGTACCCACCAAGCACACCACACGGAGGTGTTGTGAATAGCCGATTTTTGATAAGCCAGATCATTGCAGACGGTTGGTATCTGGTGCGGGTTCGGGGCAGTCATCATCACGTCAAGCACCCGACCAAACCGGGGTTGGTCACGGTTCCTCATCCGAAGAAGGATCTGCTCAAGAAAACGGCCATCAGTATTTTGCAACAGGCGCTGCTTCAGACGGCCCATTGCGCGACGTTCCCGGAGGACGATGAATATGCTTTACCCGATTGCGATTTCCATGGGCGATGAAAAGCACGCCTGGGGGGTTGAAGTGCCGGATATCCCAGGGTGTTTTTCCGCAGGCGACGACCTCGACGAGGCCATGGCGATGGCGCGTGAGGCCATTGAGGGACATTTTGAAATTCTGGCTGAAGACGGCTCGCCGATTCCGCCGGCCAACACCGTTACCTTGCACGCCGCCAATCCGAAATATGCCGGCTGCACCTGGGCACTGGTGGACATTGATGTGACCAAATATCTGGGAAAGGCGCAGAAACTCAACATCACGTTGCCCGGTTATCTGCTCAATCGTATCGATGAATACGTGCTGCACCATCCTGAAGAGAAGAGCCGCTCCGGCTTCCTGGCGTCGGCAGCGCTGAAGGTGTTGCAACAAGGCCGGTGAGAAGCCGCCACCACCTGTGGGAGCGAGCTTGCTCACGATAGCGCCCTGTCAGCCAACATGGATGCTGCTGATCTGACGCCATCGCGAGCAAGCTCGCTCCCACAGGACTCAGCCAGACGGCTATTTTTTCTCCGCCCCGGACTCTTGCATCTGCACCGAAGACTTGGTGCCATCGGTGTTGTCCTTGGTCTCGTTATCCGAGTTGTCGAAACAGCCTTGCAGGGCGAAAAAGCAGCAGGCAAGGCAAAAAGTGCGGGCGAGATTCATGTTGGACTCCGATGCCGAGGGCTTTGAGCAGTGACCTGCGAGAGCGGCAATGGTTGCGACGGTCATCGTGCCGGACGATGAACGTCGACGGATGCTGGCGACTGGAATGTAAGTAGAATTTTCACCGCCTCGTTGCTGTCACACCAGACAGGTGCATCCAATAAGGAAACACGGCAATGGCGTTCGCAAAAATCGCTCAAAAACTGGCCCTCTGGGCGGGGAGCCCCAAGACATTCCTGGGGGCCATCGTGTTGTTGGCACTGTGGGCAGCCAGCGGACCTTTCTTCGGTTTTAACGACACCTGGCAATTGATCATCAACACCTCGACCACCATCATCACCTTCCTCATGGTGTTCCTGATCCAGAATACGCAGAACCGCGATACGGACATCCTGCATCTCAAGGTCGACGAATTATTGCGGGCGACCAAGGATGCACAGAACGCAATGCTCGGCCTCGAGTCGCTGGACCTCAAGCAACTGGAAGCGCTGAGAAAGCACTACCAGGACATGGGCAAAGACGAGGCCAAGAGCCTTGACGGCTTGGAACAAAAAAACAAAATCGACCTGAACCAGTGCTGATGCCTGTGCACGCGTGCTGTCAGGCCTTTTTTCGGCGGGCAAGATCAACCGGGACGCTAGCGCCCCGGTCCTGAATGTAAAAGCAGATCCGGCAGATCAACGGCTGGCCTGCAGCGCCCTGGCCATTTCGAGATGGGTCTGCAACTTGGGCAGGGTTTCGTCGGCGAAGGCCTTGATCTCTGGTACTTCGGTGGTCTGGGCCTGCTGCTGGATTTGCGCGATGGCCTCCTCGGTAGCCTTGACCTGGCTGGCGGCATACGCGGCTTCGAACGACTCGCCTTCCGTGACCTGTGGCATCAAGGCCTTGGCCTTGTCGGCCACTTCCTCCCGGGGGGCGACAGGCAAGTCGAGCTTCTTGGCGATCTTCGCCAGATGTTGATTGGCGGTGGTGCGGTCGTTGATCACCATAATGGTGTAGTCCTTGACCTCCCTGGATTCGGCTTTTGCGTGGGCCATGCGACTTGTCTCGATGTCGGCCATGCCCTTGGCGGAAGCATCGTCGATGAATTCGGCAGGCGATTGGGCCCAGGCACTGTTGGCACCCAGGCCCATCAGCACGACGAGACTGGTGGTGCGAAAAAAGCTGGCCATACGGCTCATGGTCGCGCCCTCCTCTAATAAAAGTTCTGGTGGGTTATCCACCGTTGAATCAGAACCAGCCATGAATATTCAGCGAGACGTCCGACCCAGCTTTCGACGGGCTTCTATCGACGGTCGTGATGGCGGTTCTCCCACCTTTGCGACCTGCTTCAGACACCTTCGTTCGATCATGAGCAATGTTTGTCGGATAAACATTGCTTGAACCAGGCATGGTTCAGCCCTCCGTATTCGTTAATGCCGGGCACGCAGGCCCCGTCTTGTATTCGAATGGGATACACGCTGAAGGTTTGAGAAAGGTGCTGGCGCCACGACGAACGGTGACGCACGATCAAATACCAAACGCCCGGTGATTGTGGCGTTTGGCGGCGTACATCGCCTCGTCGGCGTGGCGGAACAGCGCGATATCTTCAGTGCCATGGTCGGGGAAACAGGCCACGCCGATGCTCGGCTCGATGCTCAGGCAGTGCCCGTCCAGACGCAGCGGCTGGACCAGTGCATGGTGGATTTTTTCCTGCACGCTGCGGGCATCCTCCAAGGCCTGGATGCTGTGCAGCAGGACCACGAACTCGTCTCCGCCGATGCGCGCCACGGTGTCGGTGTCGCGGATACAGCCCTTGATACGACTGGCCACCGCCTGTAACAGCATGTCGCCCACTCCGTGGCCATAGGTGTCGTTGACCTGTTTGAAACGATCCAGGTCGATATACAGCAAAGCCATGCGCCCGGATGCGGCGCGGGCGGTCGCCAGTGCGCACTTGAAACGTTCACGGAGCAATTCGCGGTTGGGCACCTGGGTCAACTGATCGTACTGAGCCATGTGCTGCAACCGGGCGTGCAACTGCTTGCGCTCGATGGCAATGGTGATCTGTGCGCAGACGTATTGCAGCAGTTCCTTGTCCTGTTCGGTGTAGCGCTCGTTGTCCGGCGCACTCTTGACGATCAATGCGCCAATCGTGCCGTTCTGCGAATTCAGCGGCACACCCAGCCAACACGGCGCGTCCGGCTGCGCCACCAGGTCGTCGAACCCCGCTGGCAACGAGCTGCCACCGGGCGTCAGCAGGATCGGCTGGCCGCTGCGAATCACCTCGGCGCACAAACGCCCGGTGACCGTGCCCGGCAACTCAGGCTGCCCTTCCCGATCATCGACGTGATAGGGGAAGTTCAACTGCGAACATTGTTCGTCATACAGCGCCACCGAGAAATTCAGCGCCGGCAGCCACTCACCGATAATCAGGTGGACGCGCTTGAACAGCGCCAGCAAGTCAGCCGCGGCATGGGCCGCCTCGGAAATCGCATACAACGCCGCCTGCCGGGACTCGGCCTGCTTGCGTTCAGTGATGTCCCGGGCCACGGCAATGCGCAGTTGGTCCACCGGCGACCAGCGCGCCGACCACAGGATGTGTACCACCCGCCCGTCCTTGCGCAGGTAGCGATTCTCGAAATTGAGCTTGGGCTCGCCCTCCATGATCTCCCGCGCCGCCTCGAGGGTCCGCTGGCGGTCGGCAGGGTGCACCAGATCGATCATTGGCTGGCCGATCAGCTCCTGCGGCGTGTAGCCGAAAATGCGCTCGCAGGCGGCACTGACAAACACGAAGCGCCCTTGACCGTCGACGGCACACACGGCGTCCAGCAGAAGGTCGATGTAGCTGGCCAGCGGCGCGGAACTTGAAGTGTCCATGGGGCTGGAGGTCATCCGGATAATGCAACGGTGAGCGAAGCGGGCGATGGTCAGTTCGTGACGCTGTACAGCGAGGGAGACCGACGCGCCCAATACCGATGAGGATAGCGCAGGCGATCAGACTTAAGGGGATGAAACGCCTGGCAGGCGCTGCCACTCGACTCGACCCAGCCCATCACGGCTCCGTAAAAAACACCATGCAGGCATACAGTGCTTGTCGACAGGCCTTCAGCCGCGACGCCAGGTCGCCATAAAAACCACACTGCGATCCAGATCGCTGACGGCAAGGGTCAGATGATTAAGGTCTGAGAGCATCAGCAAGCAATCTTCAGAAAAGAGTGATCACCCAGCAGGCTTGGGGCAAATCCGTGGTGTTCCCGAGCTCCGACAGCGTCGATGGATTCCCCGGCCAGGGTCCTAGGCAAAGTCCTACGTTGAACTCTCCAGTGACACTCAAACACGCCGGAAACAGCCGATTCAAAGCCCTGCACAACAATCTGTAAAGTCTGGAAACACACCGCTATCGCAACACCCCACGGACAGCACCATTAACCAAGGAATGTAATCGCACCATGGACCAGACTGCTCAACCACCTCATTACTTCACCAACTACCGCAAGCTCATTTCCCTCGCTGACCAGGATTGGCAGGGCACCGAGGCCGGAAAAATCTCAGGGCTGAATGTCGAGGTCAAGACACCCAATGTGCTGGTCGACCAATACGGTCGGACCTTTCATCACTTCTGTACCACGTCCTACCTGGGCCTGGACTATCACCCCGCGCTGCTGGACGGCGCCATGACCGCCCTGTGGGAAGCCGGGACCCTGCGGGTCGCCAACTCAAGGAATCGCTGCAAGCTGGCGATCCTGGACCAGTACGAAAGCCAATTGTCGGAGCTGTTCGGCGCCAGTTGCCTCAGTGCCCTGTCTTGCAGTGCGGCAAGCGCCGGGATCCTGCCGTTGCTGGCCAGCGGCGCATTCACCCACCATCGCGCGCCCGTCATGGTGTTCGACAAACACGCCCATTATTCGATGAACCACAGCAAGGCCGCCTGCGCCGACGAAACCCAGGTCATCACCTGCCCGCACAATGACATGGACTTCATCGAAGACGTGTGCAAACGCCAGCGCGACGTGGCGTATGTGGCCGACGGCGCCTACAGCATGGGCGGGATGGCGGACCTGGACAGCCTGATGTATCTCAAGCAGCGCTATGGCTTGTTTCTTTACCTGGACGACTCCCACGCCCTGTCTGCCGTCGGAGAATCCGGTGCCGGCCTGGTCCGTTCGCGCATCCCGGCGGTGGACGAGCGCACCCTGATCGTTGCCTCGCTGGCCAAGTCATTCGGTGCCAGCGGCGGGCTGGTCATGTTTGGCTGTGAACAGTACAAGGCGCTGGTGCAGCGCTACGGTGGGCCGAGCAATTGGTCCCAGAGCCTGAACGCGGCGGCCATTGGTGCCGGCATGGCGTCGATCCGCCTGCACCGCAGCCGCGAATTCAGTGCCTTGCAGGAGCGTTTGCAGGCTAATATCCGCCTCTTCGACAGCCTCGTGCGGACCGGACAGCGCGGCACACCCATGGCGATCCGTATGGTGCCTTGCGGTGAAGCGGCCCTGGCCAACAGCCTGGCGGTCGAACTGGCCGAACGGGGGTATTTCACCTCGGCGGTATTTTTCCCCGTGGTGCCGCAAGGCAAGGCTGCCATCCGCATTACCCTGCGCGCCGACATGGAGCCGGACGTGATTCGCTCGTTTTGTGAAACGATCACCGAACTGCTGCTGACCCACGGGCGTGACCTCCGCCCTTGAGACAGGACGCTCGATGAAGAACCGTACAACCCTGATCCTCACCTGCACCACCGTTTTCCTGGCACAACTGGGCATGAGCATCTACTTGCCGGCCCTGCCCACTATCGCCCGGGACCTGGGTGCCGATGCGTCCCTGGTTTCCTGGGGCCTGTCGGTGTACCTGATCGGCATGGCGCTGCCCATGTTGCTGTGGGGCAGCCTGAGCCAGCGCTTGGGGCGCAAGCCGGTCTTGCTGGCGGCACTGGGGTTGTATGGCCTGGGCAACCTGGCCCTGCCGCTGGGCACAAGCGTGGAGGCGTTCCTGACGTTCAGGTTGATTCAGGGCATCGGTGCCAGCGGTATTTCGGTGATGGCGCGGGTCTTGATTCGCGACAGTTTCAGCGGCGACCTGCTGGCCAAGGCCCTGTCCTGGATATCGATCGCCTTTGTGGTTGCCCTCGGTATCGGCCAGTACCTGGGCTCGCTGATCCAGGCCGCTTTCGGCTGGGAGGCGATTTTCCATGGTTTGGGCGCCGTCAGCCTGGCCATGGCAGCGGCGGTGTCCCGGGCCAGGTTCCCGATGTTGGTGCACGCCAGCAATGGGCAATCGGCGTGGGGGATCTACGGGCAGATAGTCCGGCAACGCGCGTTCCTGCTGCCGGCCTTGGCCGGTGGGCTGGGTTACGGCGTGATCGTCGCTTTCAATACCGCCGCGCCGCTGATCCTGCAGGAAAGCTTCCACTGGTCGGCCATCGAATACGGCCTGCTGGGTTGGCCGATCAGTGCGGCGTACCTGTTCGGGGCGCTGGCGGTGAACGCGTTTGTGCTGCGCACCGGTCAACGGCGAATGATGGGCTGGGGCATCGCGCTGGTGCTGGGCGGCAGCATGACCATGCTGGCAGGCAGCCTCACCCTGAGCAGCATCGCGTTGCTCTTCTGGCTGCCGTATTGCTTCGCGGTGTTTGGTCAATCGTTGATCTACCCCATCAGCCTGTCCCTGGCCAACGCAGGCTCACCGGTGGCCGGCGCTTATGCCATGGCGTTGAGCGGGTTCCTGCATCAACTGATGGCCTCGGTGATCGGCGCCATGGCCAGCCTGTTGTTGAGCCAACAGGCCTGGCCGTTGGCGGCGTTGTGCGCGCTGCTGGGGGCGGCGGCGATGCTCTGTGTGAGGTTCGTGCCGCCCCGGGTCGCTTAGAACGCGCTGCGGAAAATCTCTTCGATCTGCCGCTGGTCCGCCGCCCGTGGGTTGGTCAGGCCGCACGCGTCTTTCAAGGCGTTGGCGGCCAGCAACGGTACGTCGTTGAGGCGCACGCCCAAGTCACGCAAACCGGCCGGAATGTCCACGTCATGGGCCAGGCTGCGGATCGTCGCAATAGCTTCCCGGGCCCCCTCTTCCGGGCTGAAGCCACGTGTATCGGCGCCCATGGCATGGGCCACGTCGCTCAGGCGAGCGGCGCACACCGAGGCGTTGAAACTCTGTACATGGGGCAACAACACCGCGTTGCACACGCCGTGAGGCAAGTCGTAAAAACCACCCAGTTGATGGGCCATGGCGTGCACGAACCCCAACGACGCATTGTTGAACGCCATCCCCGCGAGAAACTGCGCGTACGCCATGTTTTCCCGCGCCACCAGATCGTTGCCGTCGCGCACGGCCAGGCGCAGGTTATTGCTGATCAGGGTCATGGCCTTCAGGGCGCAGGCATCGGTAATCGGATTGGCGGCGGTGGACACATAAGCCTCGATCGCATGTGTCAGCGCATCCATGCCGGTGGCAGCCGTCAGGCCCTTGGGCATCGCCACCATCAGCGCCGGGTCGTTCACCGACATCAGCGGGGTCACGTTGCGATCGACGATGGCCATTTTCACGTGGCGTGTCTCGTCGGTGATGATGCAAAAGCGGGTCATTTCGCTGGCGGTGCCGGCCGTGGTGTTGATGGCGATCAGCGGCAATTGCGGCTTGCTCGAACGGTCGACGCCTTCATAGTCACGGATTTGCCCGCCATTGGTAGCGCACAGGGCGATGCCCTTGGCGCAATCGTGAGGGGAGCCGCCGCCCAGGGACACCACGAAATCGCACCGGTTCTCCATCAACAAACCCAGGCCGAGCTCGACATTGGCAATGCTCGGGTTGGGCTTGGCACCGTCAAAAATCACCGAATCGATGTCCTGCAGCGCCAGCAGTTCGGCCACCTTGCTGGCGACGCCGGCCTTGGCCAGCCCCACGTCAGTGACGATCAGCGCCTTGCGAAAGCCGTAGTTGCGGATGGCGGTCATCGCTTCATCCAGGCAACCCAGCCCCATGATGTTCACGGCGGGAATGAAAAAAGTACTGCTCATGGGGTCACACTCCTGGTAGAGGCCGGATCGGCAGGACCTACAGAATGACCCAGTAGTCACGACGCATCTTGATCTGGCTCAAGACTGGGGCGTGATAAAGTCGCGGCCTGCCTTTGCCACGTTTTGAGATGATCCTTGCGATGACCGATTTCCAGGAATACGACACCCGGCTCGAAGACTGGGAGGCCGTGCGCGCCGATACCGCCTTCAGCGGCCTGCTGGTGGGCAATGGGGCCAGCCGCGCGGTGTGGGACGATTTCGGCTATGACTCGCTGTTCGAAAACGCCCGCACCGTCGAGGAGAAACCCTTGAGCCCGTCGGAACTGAGCGTGTTCGACGCGATGCAGACCCGCAGTTTCGAACAGGTGCTCGGGGCGCTGAAAACCACCAGTCGGGTCAACAAGGCCCTGGCCGTCAGCTCCGCCGCCCCGCGTAACCGCTATTACGCGATCAAGGAAGCGCTGATCAACACCGTGCACGCAGTGCACATCCCGTGGCGGCTGGTGCAACCGTCGACCCTGGCGACGCTCAACCAGGAGCTGAGCCGCTACCGCACGGTGTTCACCACCAACTACGACCTGCTCAACTACTGGGCGATCCAGCATGGGGCCGAGACCATCAGCGACCTGTTCTTCGGCGATGATCACAGTTTCGACCTGAGCCAGGTGACCACGGACAAACCGCGCTTGCTGTACCTGCACGGTGGCTTGCACCTGGTGCGCAACCAGGACGGCACGGCGCGCAAGCTCACGTCCACCGAAGGCACCTTGCTGGGCAGTTTCGCCATCAACAACACGATCAAGACCCTCGACGACGTTCCGCTGTTCGTCAATGAAGGCCCCAGTGCCGACAAGCTCAAGACCATCCGCAGCAGCGATTACCTGTCGTTCTGCTACGACCAGTTGCTGGGCCATGGCGAAAACCTGTGCCTGTTCGGCCATGCCCTGGGCGAGCAGGACCGGCACATTGTCCACGCCCTGCGCCTGGCCGCACCGAAAACCGTGGCGATTTCGATCTACCCGCGCAGCCAGGCGTTCATCCAGCACCAGAAACGGCACTACGCCAAGGTGTTCCAGGGGCTGGAGGTGCAATTGCGCTTCTTCGATGCCAAGAGCCATCCACTGGGCGATCCGAAGCTGTCGGTGCCGGTGGAGGTTTAAAGGCAGGGTAAAAAACGTGTAGCGAGGGGATCTATTTGTGGGAGCAAAGCTTGCTCGCGATGAACAATGGCTCACTTAGCCTGCACAACCGCAGCGCCTGGATCGCGAGCAAGCTTTGCCCCCACACATGATGCCCCTCCATAGGCTACGCGCCCTTATTGCTGTCCCGTCAGAGCGCAGCCACGGTCTTGTCCTTGATGACCGTCGTCGGTCCGTTAGCCTTGACGCTGGCGATGCCTTTGTCCCGGGCAGCGTCCGATGAATACGCCTCACTGCTGCCAATCACTTCATGGTTGCCTGCCTTGAGGTTGAAGTACGGATGGCCATCCTTGGTGTTCTTGAGTTCATAGCGCTCGGCCAACGGGCTGTTTTTCTGCACCGCAGCAATGCCGCCGTCGACGCCGCTGCGGGTGGTGTACAGCTCGCTGGTCAAGATGGTCTCGGCGTTGGCCGCCTTGAGTACAAACCGAAACTGGCCACTGCTGCTTTTGCTGATTTCGTACCATCCGGACATGATTGTTCTCCAGGCAATGAGGGCATGTCCCGAGAGTAAAGACCCGCTGCGCTTGCCTTGCCAGTGCGTTATTACAAAGTGATGGCCGTGCCCAGCAGGGTCAGGAACCCCGCCAGCCAGTTCGGGTGCGCAGGCCAGGCCGGTGCGGTCACCAGGTTGCCCTGGACATGGCCTTCGGTCACCGGAATGTCGATATAGGTCCCGCCCGCCAGGCGTACTTCCGGGGCACACGCCGGGTAGGCGCTGCATTCGCGGCCCTCCAGGATGCCCGCCGCCGCCAGTAATTGCGCGCCGTGGCACACCGCGGCAATCGGCTTGCCCGCCAGGTCGAAATCGCGCACCAACTGCAGGACTTTTTCATTCAGGCGCAGGTATTCCGGCGCGCGACCGCCCGGCACCAATAACGCGTCGTAGTCGGCGGCTTCGACACCGGCGAAATCATGATTGAGGGCAAACAGGTGCCCCGGTTTTTCGCTGTAGGTCTGGTCGCCTTCAAAGTCGTGGATCGCCGTGCGCACGGTCTGCCCGGCCGTTTTGTCCGGGCACACTGCGTGCACAGTGTGGCCGATCATCTGCAACGCCTGGAACGGCACCATGACTTCATAATCTTCGACGTAATCGCCGACCAGCATCAGGATTTTCTTGGCGGCCATGGGTTGGGCTCCTTTGGAAATGCGTGAGGGGTGAACGCATTAAAGGTAGACCGGAGTATTGGCAGGCGAGCGATAACCGCTCATTACCTGACGGGATGCATACCCAAAGATACAAATTCTCCTGTGGGAGCAAAGCTTGCTCGCGATGACGTGGTGCTGGCAGTTGAACCGTGTCGCCCTCATCGCGAGCAAGCTTTGCTCCCACAGGGTTCGGTGTAGCTGCTTCAGGCGAGATAACCATCCGCCCGCAGTAGCGTTTCCAGGCAATGCTCGGTGATGTGGTAGAAGGCCTTGAGTGCTTCGATCTTTGCCAGCAGCTCGGTGGGATCCACAGGTTCGGCGCGTTTGACGGCCAGGATCATTTTGTTCTTGTTGGTGTGGTCCAGGGAGATGAACTCGAAGACCTTGGTCTCGTAGCCGCAGGCTTCCAGGAACAACGCCCGCAGACTGTCGGTGACCATTTCCGCCTGCTGGCCCAGGTGCAGACCGTATTGCAGCATCGGCTTGAGCAAGGCCGGGCTCTGGATCTGCAGGCGGATCTGCTTGTGGCAGCACGGCGAGCACATGATGATCGAGGCCCCCGAGCGAATGCCCATGTGGATCGCGTAGTCGGTGGCGATGTCGCAGGCATGCAAGGCAATCATCACATCCACCGCGCTCGGCGCCACGCTGCGCACGTCACCGTGCTGGAAACTCAGGCCCGGGTGCTCCAGCCGCGCGGCAGCTTCGTTGCACAGCTTGACCATGTCTTCACGCAGTTCGACACCGGTCACCACGCCTTCGGCCTGCAAGGTGTTGCGCAGATAATCGTGGATGGCGAAGGTCAGGTAGCCCTTGCCCGAACCGAAATCCGAGACCCGCACCGGTTGGTCCAGGGCCAGTGGCGAAGACGTCAGCGCGTGGCTGAAGACCTCGATGAACTTGTTGATTTGCTTCCACTTGCGCGACATCGCCGGAATCAGCTCGTGCTTGTGGTTGGTCACGCCCAGGTCGGCCAAAAATGGCCGGTTCAGGTCGAGGAAGCGATTTTTCTCGCGGTTGTGCTCGGCAGACGGCACTTCTCGCAGTTGCTGGGGCTTGCTCTTGAACAGCGAGCTTTTGCCCTTTTTGCTGTACTCCAACTGCGCCTCATCGGTGACCGCCAGCAAATGCGCATTTTTGAACGACGCTGGCAACAGCGCGGCGATGGTGTCCACGCCTTCGGCCAGCGGGAGATTCTTGGTGATGTCGCGAGTCTTGTAGCGGTAGACGAAGGACAGGCACAGCTGGTCCTTGACCGTCAGTTGCTTGATGATCAGCCGCTGGAGGTCCGCCTCATCCCCGACGTACTTGGCCAGCACCAGTTTGATGAAAGCGTTTTGTTCAAGGCTGGTGTGCAGCAGTTCGATGAACTGGGCGTGATGATCCGGCGCGGGACGGGCTGGAGTTGCGGTGGCGGACATGGACAAGCGGCCTCGGGGCGGGCGGATCGGGAATGCCGGTATTTTAGGGGGGATGGGCAGCGAGGGCACGGAAAAGTTGGTGTGGCGAGCAGTAGCCTCTGTGGGAGCAAGGCTTGCCCGCGATGAATACGCCGCGATTCGGCAGGCAAAACCGAGTCATCGTTCATCGCGAGCAAGCTTTGCTCCCACAGGCTTGTGCCGACAGGAAACTTTCAGCCCAGCACCACCAACCGATTCGGCAGCTCATTGCGCTCATGAGTCACCGGCACATGTTCCTTGAGCAATTCGCCACAGGCCGCGATGCAAGTCACGAAGCCTTCCAGCGTCTGCCCCTGGCGGACCTGCTGGGTGAACGTCGCGACGATGGCGTCCCAGCATGTGTTGTCCAGGTGTTTGGAAATGCCTTCATCGACGAGGATTTCCACATACCGCTCGGCCTCGCAGACAAAGATCAGCACGCCCGTGCTGCCCACGGTGTGGTGCAGGTTTTGCTCGAGAAATTGCCGGCGTGCCAGGTTGGAGGCCCGCCAGTGACGCACGGAACGGGGAATCAGGAGGGTGGTGATCCTTGGGATGCGAAACACCAGGCACAACACGATGAAACTGACCCACTGCACCAGCAACAGGCTGTGCAGGGCCAACCAACCGGTGAGGTAATGGACCGCGCCGGGCACCACCAGCGCCAGCAGGCTCGCCCATAGCAGTGGGATGTAAGCGTAGTCGTCGGCGCGGGCGGCCAGCACCGTGACCAGTTCGGCGTCGGTATGCCGCTCGACCCGGGCGATGGCCTCGGCGACCTTGCGTTGTTCGTGTTCAGTCAGTAATGCCATGGTTAAAAGTGCCTGCTCATTATTATTGTCACCAGCCGCCCGACGAACCGCCGCCCCCGAAACTGCCACCGCCACCGCTGAAGCCGCCACCGCCGCCTCCACCGCTGAAGCCGCCCCCACCGGAGCTGCCCGAACCGCTGGAGCCACCGCGCCCGGCCGGCAGGATACCGAGCATCTGGCAGACCAATATCGTCAAAATAAACAGTATCACCAGGAAGATGAACAGCCCGGGATGGCGCTCGACAAAATCGCCCTGCTCCTGCTGTCCATCCGTACTGTATGCCGGCGCCGGCTCGTCCAGCGGGCTGCCGCCCAGCACCACCAGCATCGCCGCGACGCCGTCGCTGATGCCTTTGTTGAAGTTGCCGGTCTTGAAGGCCGGCGTGATCACCTGGTTGATGATCACCGAACTCTGGGCGTCGGTCAGGCGATCCTCCAGGCCGTAGCCCACTTCGATGCGCAGTTTACGGTCATCCCGGGCGACGATCAGCAGCGCGCCGTTGTTTTTATCCTTCTGCCCGATGCCCCAGTGACGCCCCAGTTGATAGCCGAAATCTTCGATGCTGCTGCCCTGCAGGTCCGCCAGGGTCACGACCACCAGCTGTTCGCCGGTCGCCTGTTCATGGGCCTTGAGCTGCGTCTCCAGTTGCGCGCGCACCGAAGGGTCGAGCATCTGGGCGGTGTCCACCACACGCCCGGTCAGCGCTGGAAACTTCAATTCGGCCTGCGCCGTGACTGCAAACACCCAGAGCAACAGCACCAGGCCAAATTTCAACACTCGCATCGGAACTCCTGTGTGGGAGCGAACTGCTGTGGGAGCAAAGCTTGCTCGCGATGAAGGCACCTCGGTCTTTCGAATGACCGCGTTATCGTTCATCGCGAGCAAGCTTTGCTCCCACAGGCTCGCTCCCACAATTTCTTCAGAACTTCACTTCAGGGGCTTTTTCGGCATTGGAGCTGGTGGCCTCGAACGTTTCGCGCAGCGGCAGGTCGCTGTACATCACGCTGTGCCATAGGCGGCCCGGGAACGTGCGGATCTCGGTGTTGTACTTCTGCACCGCCAGGATGAAGTCGCGGCGTGCCACGGCGATGCGGTTCTCGGTGCCTTCGAGCTGCGATTGCAGCGCCAGGAAATTCTGGTTGGCCTTGAGGTCCGGATAACGCTCGGACACCACCATCAGCCGGCTCAACGCGCCGGTCAACTGGTCCTGGGCCTGTTGGAACTGCTTGAGCTTTTCCGGGTTGTCCAAGGTGCTGGCGTCCACCTGGATCGACGTGGCCTTGGCCCGCGCCTCGATCACCGCGGTCAGGGTTTCCTGCTCGTGCTGGGCGTAGCCCTTGACGGTTTCCACCAGGTTGGGAATCAGGTCGGCACGGCGCTGGTACTGGTTCTGCACCTGGCCCCAGGCGGCCTTGGCCTGTTCGTCCAGGGTCGGGATGTTATTGATGCCGCAACCGGCCAGCAGCGTGGTGAGCAGCATCAAGGCCAGCATCGGCAGGCTGCGAAGGTGGTTCAGTCGTGGATTCATTGGATGAAGCGCTCCCTGGCATGACATTGGAAAAACCCGGCCACCTATCTCACTGGCGTCTGGGGCATAATCTGCCGCCGCACTGGATTGAATCGGGTCGATGGGCTAAAAGATGCGCAGTGCGAAACTAAGTTCAGCCCAATGGGTTCGAAAGTGTGCTGTATTTAGCCGAACAACAATAGCCGCTCCTCACATTTTGGCTGACCGGCGTGTCCTGATCACCGCCCTTTAGGCTTGCGAGAAAACTATTCATGAAGAAGCTGTGTTTGCTGGGCCTGTTTGTCAGTCTGGCCAGTCACTCCGTATTTGCCGACAACCTGCCCGCCCCCATAGAGAACAAGGACGCGTTCATCAGCAACCTGATGAAGCAAATGACCCTCGAAGAGAAGATCGGCCAATTGCGCCTGATCAGCATCGGCCCGGAAATGCCCCGGGAGATGATCCGCAAGGAAATCGCCGCCGGCAACATCGGCGGCACGTTCAACTCCATCACCCGCGATGAGAACCGTCCGATGCAGGACGCGGCCATGCGCAGCCGGTTGAAGATCCCGATGTTCTTCGCCTATGACGTGATCCACGGCCACCGCACGATTTTCCCGATCCCCCTGGCCCTGGCCTCGAGCTGGGACATGGACGCCATCTACCACTCCGGGCGCATCGCCGCCCAGGAAGCCGCGGCTGACAGCCTGGACATCACCTTCGCGCCCATGGTCGACATTTCCCGCGACCCACGTTGGGGCCGGACCTCCGAAGGTTTCGGCGAGGACACCTACCTGGTGTCGCGCATCGCCGGGGTGATGGTCAAGGCATTCCAGGGCAACGGCGCCAACGCGGCCGACAGCATCATGGCCAGCGTCAAGCACTTCGCCCTCTACGGCGCAGTGGAAGGCGGTCGGGACTACAACACCGTGGACATGAGTCCGCTGAAAATGTACCAGGACTACCTGCCGCCCTACCGCGCCGCCATCGACGCCGGAGCCGGCGGGGTGATGGTCGCGCTGAACTCCATCAACGGCGTGCCGGCCACCGCCAACACCTGGCTGATGAACGACCTGCTGCGCAAGGAATGGGGCTTCAAGGGCCTCGCGGTCAGTGACCACGGCGCCATCTTCGAACTGATCAAGCACGGCGTCGCCAAGGACGGTCGCGAAGCGGCGAAGCTGGCGATCAAGGCCGGCATCGACATGAGCATGAACGACTCGCTCTACGGCAAGGAACTGCCAGGGCTGCTCAAGGCCGGCGAGATCGAACAGAGCGACATCGACAACGCCGTGCGCGAAGTGCTCGCGGCCAAATACGACATGGGCCTGTTCAAGGATCCGTACCTGCGCATCGGCAAGGCCGAGGACGACCCGGCCGACACCTACGCCGAAAGCCGACTGCACCGCGCCGATGCCCGTGACGTGGCACGCCGCAGCCTGGTCCTGCTGGAAAACCGCAACCAGACCCTGCCCCTGAAGAAGACCGCGAAGATCGCCCTGGTCGGCCCGCTGGCCAAGGCACCGATCGACATGATGGGCAGTTGGGCCGCGGCCGGGCGCCCTGCGCAATCGGTCACCCTGTTCGATGGCATGACCCGCGCCCTGGGCGCCGAGTCGAAGCTGATCTACGCCCGTGGCGCCAACATCACCGGCGACAAGAAGGTGCTCGACTACCTGAATTTCCTCAACTTCGATGCCCCAGAGGTGGTGGACGACCCGCGCTCGGCCCAGGTGCTGATCGACGAAGCGGTGCAAGCCGCCAAGGATGCCGATGTAGTGGTGGCCGCCGTGGGTGAGTCCCGTGGCATGTCCCATGAGTCGTCGAGCCGTACCGAACTGAACATCCCGGCCAGCCAACGCGAGCTGATCAAGGCCCTGAAGGCCACCGGCAAGCCCCTGGTGCTGGTCCTGATGAATGGCCGTCCGCTGTCGTTGCTGGAAGAAAAGCAGCAGGCCGATGCGATTCTGGAAACCTGGTTCAGCGGCACCGAAGGTGGCAACGCCATCGCGGACGTGCTGTTCGGCGACTACAACCCGTCGGGCAAGCTGCCGATCACCTTCCCACGCTCGGTGGGGCAGATTCCGACCTACTACAACCACCTGAGCATTGGCCGGCCGTTCACGCCAGGCAAGCCGGGCAACTACACCTCGCAGTATTTCGATGACACCACCGGCCCGCTCTATCCGTTCGGCTACGGCCTGAGCTACACCGAATTCAGCCTGTCGGACATGGCCTTGTCGTCGACCACGCTGAACAAGACTGGCAAGCTCGATGCCAGCGTGACCCTGGAAAACACCGGCAAGCGTGACGGCGAAACCGTAGTGCAGTTGTACATCCAGGACGTGACCGGCTCGATCATTCGCCCGGTGAAAGAGCTGAAGAACTTCCGCAAGGTGATGCTCAAGGCCGGCGAGAAGAAAGTCATCCACTTCACCATCACCGAAGACGACCTGAAGTTCTTCAATGCCCAGCTCAAGTACGGGGCGGAACCGGGCAAGTTCAACGTGCAGATCGGCCTGGATTCCCAGGACGTGAAGCAGCAGAGTTTTGAGTTGCTCTGACTCCCAGGCCACGCAAACCCATGTGGGAGCGAGCTTGCTCGCGATAGCGGCTTAACATTCAACTGAGATGTTGACTGTCAGACCGCCATCGCGAGCAAGCTCGCTCCCACAGTTGTATCTGGGTGCTCAAGCTAACCACGCCGATCCAACAGATTCACCACCACCCGATCCACCAATCCCCATACCCGCTGCTTGAACCGCTTCCACAGCGGTCGGCGCTGCCAGGCGTCGAGGCTGACTTGCAGGCTCTGGGCGAAATCCCGTTCGAAACTGGCCGCCACGGCGCTGCTGAGCCTGGAATCCAGGGCTTCCAGATTGGCTTCCAGATTGAAACGCAGATTCCAGTGATCGAAATTGCAAGAACCTATGCTGACCCAATCATCCACCAACACCATCTTCAGGTGCAGGAAACACGGCTGGTACTCGAAAATCTGCACGCCGGCCCTGAGCAATCGCGGGTAGTAACGGTGCCCGGCGTAGCGCACGGACGGGTGATCGGTGCGCGGGCCGGTCAGCAGCAGGCGCACGTCGATGCCCCGGGCGGCGGCCTTGCGCAAGGAGCGGCGCACGTTCCAGGTCGGCAGGAAATACGGCGTCGCCATCCAGATGCGTTTCTGGCCGCTGTTCAATGCCCGGGACAGCGATTGCAGGATGTCGCGATGCTGGCGGGCGTCGGCATACGCCACCCGGCCCATGCCTTCGCCCACCGGCGGGATGCGCGGCAGGCGCGGCAAGCCGAAATTGGAGGCTGGCTTCCAGGCCCGCCGATGACGGTTGGCAAGCCACTGGCGGTCGAACAGCAACTGCCAGTCGAGCACCAGCGGGCCGACGATTTCCACCATCACTTCGTGCCATTCACTGCGGTCGTCGAGGGGGTTCCAGAATTCATCGGTCACCCCGGTGCCACCGACCACGGCCAGGCGCTGGTCCACCAAGAGCAGCTTGCGGTGATCCCGATAAAGGTTGCGCATCCAGCGGCGCCAGCTCAGGCGATTGTAGAAACGCAACTCCACCCCAGCCTCGGTCAGGCGCTTGCGCAGGGCCAGGGTAAACGCCAGGCTGCCATAGTCATCGAACAGGCAGCGCACGCGAACGCCCCGCTCGGCGGCCTGCACCAGTGCCTGGACCATCGCCTCGGCGCAGGCCCCCGCCTCCACCAGGTACAGCTCCAGCTCGACCTGCTCCTGGGCACGGGCGATTTCCACCAGCATGCGTGGGAAGAACTGTGGGCCGTCGATCAACAGCTCGAAGCGATTGCCTTCACGCCAGGGAAAGACCGGGCCGCTCATGTCAGCGCGCCGTGAAAATCAGCACCGCATTCACCGGCACCGACAGGCTGATGGCCGACAACCCGGCCAGGTTGCGGAGCTTTTCCAGGCCCGGCGCCAGATCGAAATCCGCCGCGTTGAGCACCACCGGCTCCAAGGTCACTACTTGGAAGCGGCGTTCATCCAGGCGCGTCGCCAGCAGTTCGACGGGGTACTCATGCTGCTTGCCGTGCAGGTTCACCGTCAGCGGCAGGCGCAACTCCAACTGCGCGCCGTTGGCCAGGTCCTGGATCGGCGCCAGGTCGATCCTGGCGGTAACGGTGGCTTCGGCGAATTGCTTGATCTGGAATAACTCGGCGCGCATGCGCTCGTCCCGCAGGGGAATGCCGCTGTTGATGGATTCCAGCTCCACTTCCAGGCGCGCCAAGCCGTCGGGCTGGACTTGGCCGTGCAGCACCAGGAAACGCTGGACCTCGGAAACGTTGCCGTTTTTGCTGCTGATAAACGACAGCCGCGACGACTCGCCGTCCAGGTACCAGTCGGCCTGGGCCGGCAACGCTGCGCAGGCCAGCAGCAAGCTGACGACCGCGTGAGGGAAAAACCGCTTGAACATACACACTCGGGGGGCAGATAAACCTGTGGCGAACCTTAACCGGGCCGAGGGCGCTTGCAAACTGTCTGTTTCAACAACCGCCCAGGAATACAGAGAACCTGGGGGCAAGAGGTTTATCTGTGGGAGCAAGGCTTGCCCGCGATGGCGTTTTCAGCATCGCCATCGCGGGCAAGCCTTGCTCCCACAATAGGATCGACGTGAGGCCATGTTTCCAAAGGTTAGTTCAGGGCTCCAACCGACATCCCTGCCGCTCTCCCAACCATTGCGCACTGTTGCTGCGCCCCAACCCGCTGACGGTGACGCGCTTGGCTTCAACGGTCTCGAGAAAATCGCGGGTGGGCACTGCCTGCTTCACATAACCCCGACAATACTCGGCCGGTTGCTGCATCACATAGCGGCATGAGCAGTATTCCTTGGCGGTGTAGGCACTGATGATGTCGGGGAAAGCCTGCAATGCCACCCGCTCCAGCCAGACCCAACTGAACAGGGCAATGAGTAGCACCGACAGCAAGGTCAGCAGGATTTTGCGCTTCATGGCTGCACCTGCCCGGCGAACACCGCCATGGCGCGCTTGAGCAGTTCGTTATGGCGATAGCTGCCGTCGCGGTCGTCGCCGTAGCGCACGATCACCAGTCTGGCGCTGGGGATGATGTACAGCGCCTGGCCCCAATGGCCCAGCGCGGCGAAGGTATCCGTCGGCGCATCGGGCCAGGGGTGGAGCCCCGGATCGGCGCCGCGGTTGAGCCACCAGTGCCCGCCCGGCACGGCTTCGTCCTGGCCGGCCTGGAAGTGCACGAACGGTTCGCGGCTGAACGCGACCCAATCCTTGGGGATCAGTTGCCGTTCGCCCCAGCGGCCGCCCCGTTGCATCAACAACCCGACACGCGCCAGGTCCCGCGCCGTGAGGTAGGCATAGGACGATCCCACGAAGGTGCCGTTGGCGTCGGTTTCCCAAGTCGCGTGGCGGATGCCCAGGGGCTCGAACAGGGCCGTCCAGGGATAATCGGGATAACGTGCCGCACCGACGATGTTTTTCAGGGCCGCCGCCAACAGGTTGCTGTCACCGCTGGAGTAACGAAACGCCTGCCCCGGGGAGCTGAAGCTTTCGTGCCGCGCGGTAAACGCCGCCATGTCATGACGCCCGCGGGTATAGAGCATCGCCACCACCGAGGACTTGAGCGGCGCGTATTCGTAGTCCTCCTGCCAGTCCAGGCCAGACGCCCAGTGGAAAAGATCGGCCAGGGTCAGGCCCGGGTGCCGGTTCAGGGGTGGGTAGTACTTGGCTGCCGGATCGTCCAGGGCAAAGCGCTGTTCACCGTAGGCCACGCCGAACACCGTCGCCAACAGACTTTTGCTGATGGACCAGGTCAGGTGCGGGGTCTGGGCGGTGGACGGCCCGGCGTAGCGTTCATAGACCAGTCGACCGTCCTGGATCACCAGCAGCGCATCGGTGCGGATGCCCTCACGGCTCGCATCGTCCCGGGGTGGGAAGGCGTATTGTTCCAAGGCTTCGATGGCCGGCCCGCTCGGAGTCGGGCCGCTTGGCCATTGCTCGCCGGGCCAGTCTTCGGCCTGGACGCTCAGGTTGAGTATCAGCAGCGGGATCAGGAACCAGCCTTTGGACATGCTTGGGGCTCGCAGGTTTTAACCTTCAGAGCCTATGCAGACTTGATGACAGTTTCGAGGCTTGTGTCGACAGTACCGACGCCATCGCGGGCAAGCCTTGCTCCCACAGATTTTGTCTTGACCACTCAAGCATGGTCCACTCAAAACCTGTGGGAGCAAGGCTTGCCCGCGATGAGGCCCTTCAACCCAATGAAGTTCCCAACGCCTTGGCCAACCGCCTGGCCCGCGCCCCCGCCGCAAGGTCCATCACACCTTTATCCCGCGTCCACATCTCGCGCCACGCCGCAGGCCCAGTGGCCAGGGCAGCGTCGAGTTCGCCGTCGAGCCCTTGGAACTGGGCGAACAACCCACCCAGCAGCACATGCCCGGCAGGGCTGGAAGGGTTGTGGCGACTCACCTCCGCGCAACCGGCAAGCAACGCCAGCAGGCGCAGTTGCAACACCTGGGGCCAGGCACATTCCTGCCCGATGCCATACAACCAGGCCGTCATCGCGCTAAGTACATAAAGGTCTTCCAGGGTGCGGAACGGTTTGACGTAAGCGTCCCAGCCATCACCGGCCAGCAACTCGCACAGCGCGCCGTCGAGCAGCACACGGCCATGGCTGATGTCCGGCATCAGGCCCATGGCGGGGAGTTTTTCCAGGGTCACGCCGGGCTCGCCCGCATAGGCCACTGCCAGGTTCAGTCGTGGCGTTTCGCCGTGCGCTTCGCTGCGAGCGGCAATCAGCAGCCACTCGGCGGCGTCGCCAGCGGTGACGAAATCCTTGCGCCCGCTCAGGCGCAAATCGTCGAGGCGGGTTTGCATGTCCACCGGGCGCAAGCTGCGTTGTTCGGTGGCACACAAGGCGCCAAGGCTCTGGGGCGCGCTCGGCCAAAGCACCCGCAGCGCCGCCTGGTACCCCACCAGGAAAGCCAGCCCCGGCGTGGCCATCGACCGGGCCCCGACCACGGCCAACTCGAACGGCGTCACCGGCCCCAGGCGTTGCAACAACGCGGCATAACCTTCAGCCAGGTCCGGATAGGTGGGCAGGCGCTCGCCACGTTCGATCAGGGTGTGCCAGGGCATGAGTGGGCTCCTTGAAGGCTGTCATATAAGCATCACCAAAGCTTCATGGCGATGACACCGGGGCTACATAGCCTGACTTTGCACAACATGGCTGCATAAAGAAAGTCGACAGGCTGCAACTGAACAGCCCGCACGGAGATTCGCTATGACCCAGATCGCCCGCATCAGCGACACCGGCAATGAACGCCGCCTGCAAGCCGAACGCCTGATCGGCGCCCACGCCTTGCAAGAAGCCCAGGCCCTGCGCTTCAACGTCTTCAGCGGCGAATTCAACGCCAAGCTCAAAGGCGCGGAAGTGGGTCTGGACATGGATGACTATGATGTTCACTGCGCCCACATCGGCGTACGCGACCTGAACACCGGCCGCCTCGTGGCGACCACGCGCCTGCTCGACCACCAGGCCGCCAGCAGCCTGGGCCGGTTCTACAGCGAAGAAGAATTCAGCCTTCACGGCCTGGTCCATCTCAAGGGCCCGATCCTGGAAATCGGCCGTACCTGCGTCGACCCGGCCTACCGCAACGGCGGCACCATCGCGGTGCTCTGGGGCGAACTGGCCGAAGTCCTGAACGAAGGCGGCTACAGCTACCTGATGGGCTGCGCGAGCATTCCGATGCAAGATGGCGGTATCCAGGCCCAGGCAATCATGCAGCGCCTGCGCGAACGCTACCTGTGCACCGAACACCTGCAAGCCGTGCCGAAAAAACCATTGCCGACCCTGGACGTGCCGTCCAACGTGATCGCCGAAATGCCACCGCTGCTCAAGGCCTACATGCGCCTGGGCGCGAAGATTTGCGGCGAGCCGTGCTGGGACGAGGATTTCCAGGTGGCTGACGTGTTCATCCTGCTCAAGCGCGACGAACTCTGCCCGCGCTACGCCCGCCACTTCAAGGCAGCCGTGTAATGAGCCGGTTACGGGTGTACGCGCGTATCGCGCGAGTCTTGCTGGTGGTGACCCTGGGCCTGAGCATGGCCAGCGTGTTCGGCCTGTTCGAACGCCTGGGGGTCGCCAACTCGATGGTCCGTCGCCAGCGCTGGTCGCGGTTCTTCATGGCGCGGCTGAGCCATGCCCTGCCCTTTTCAGTCACCGTCCACGGTCAACTGCCGCAACGGCCGATGCTCTGGGTCAGTAACCATGTGTCCTGGACCGACATCCCGTTGCTGGGCATGCTCACGCCGATGTCATTCCTGTCCAAGGCCGAAGTGCGTACCTGGCCGGTGGCCGGATGGCTGGCCGCCAAGGCCGGCAGCCTGTTTATCCGGCGCGGGTCGGGTGACAGCCAACTGATCCGCAAACAAATGAGCCGCCACCTGGAACAGGCCCACCCGCTGCTGATGTTCCCGGAAGGCACCACCACCGATGGCCGATCCCTGCGCACTTTCCATGGGCGCTTGTTGTCTGCCGCCATTGATGCCGATGTGGCGTTGCAGCCGGTGGCGATCCGTTACCTGCGCAACGATGAGCCGGATTCGCTGGCACCGTTCATTGGCGATGATGATTTGCTGTCGCACCTGATGCGCCTGTTCGCCAATGATCGGGGCGACGTGCACATTCACCTGCTGGAACCGATTGCCTGCCACGGCCAGGAACGCGCGGCCCTGGCGTTCCAGGCGCAACAGGCGGTGCACAAGGCGTTGTTCGGGACGATTCCCGAGAAACAGCAAGCGCCGATGCGGCCTGCTGCGATTGCGGCCTGATCCGGATTTCTGCGCGGCCCCCCTGTGGGAGCGGGCTTGCTCGCGAAGACGGCAGTACATTCAACACAGATGTTGACTGATCCACCGCCTTCGCGAGCAAGCCCGCTCCCACATTTAGTTATTTGGCGTGACCTGACTCAGCACAAAATCCTGCAACTGCGGGTAGAACAACCGGAAATCCTCGCTCAGCGGCTCATAAAGCTCGATCAACTCCGCCATCGCCCCGGCCAGTTCCTCGGGGCGGGACAGGCGGCGGGAAATGCCGCGCAGTACCTGCCCCAGTACTTCGAATTCCTGATAAGACCCCAGCCAGTCATCCGCCGCCATGTACGGCGCGATCTGCGCCAGGCGCCCTGGCAGCTGGGGTTCGGTGCGCAGTACCTGGTAGACACGGGACGTGAAATCCACCAGCGGCCCTTCGCCGTACAACGCCCAGTCCCGGGCCAGGCAGTGATCGAAAAACACGTCCAGCACGATCCCGGCATAGCGCCGCCGCACCGTGGAAAAACGCGACAGGGCAATGTCCACCAAGGGATGGCGGTCGGTGTACATGTCGATGCGTCGATGCAGGGCAATCGCCGCTTCGATCTGCGGATCGTATTGCCCTTGCAACGGCCCTTTGACGAAGTCGCCGTAGAGGCTGCCGAGCAGTTGTTCCCGGCCGGGGCCGCCGAGGTGCAGGTGCGCGAGATAGTTCATGGCCCGCAGCTTAGCACCCCCGCGCCAATATCGTTATAACCCGATATAGCGATTTGTTCGGCATTCAGATCAAATCCATATTGGTGTATCGCGAAATAACGATTTAAGGTTCGCCCTATCGCGATATAGCGTTTTACTCACCCTGAGCTTGCCACCCATGACCCTCGACCTCGACGAAATAATAAAAGCCCTGGCGCACCCAGTACGGCGAGACATCCTCAACTGGCTCAAAGACCCCAAGGTCCAGTTCCCCGAGCAGTTGCACAACCACGAGTTCGGCATTTGCGCCGGGCAGATCGACCAGCGTTGCGGCCTGTCGCAATCCACGGTGTCTGCGCACTTGGCGGTGTTGCAACGGGCGGGGCTGATCACCAGCCAGAAGGTCGGTCAATGGCACTTCTTCAAACGCAACGAGGAAGTGATCCAGCAGTTCCTCAAGCAGATGAGCCAAGAGCTCTGACCCGACAAGGACCCATCATGCCCCTCTCACTCCTGATCCTGGCCCTGAGCGCCTTCGCCATCGGCACCACCGAGTTCGTCATCATGGGCCTGTTACCCGATGTGGCGGCTGACCTGGGCGTGTCGATTCCCGGCGCCGGCTGGCTGGTGACCGGCTACGCCCTGGGCGTGGCCATCGGCGCACCGTTCATGGCCCTGGCCACCGCCCGGCTGCCGCGCAAGGCCGCCCTGGTGGCGTTGATGGGGATTTTCATCGTCGGCAACCTGCTCTGCGCCATCGCCAGCGACTACAACGTGCTGATGTTCGCCCGGGTCGTCACCGCCCTGTGCCACGGCGCGTTCTTCGGCATCGGTTCGGTGGTGGCCGCCGGCCTGGTGGCGCCCAACAAGCGCGCCTCGGCCGTGGCCCTGATGTTCACCGGCCTGACCCTGGCCAACGTGCTCGGCGTGCCGTTGGGCACCGCACTGGGCCAGGAGGCCGGCTGGCGTTCGACCTTCTGGGCGGTGACCGTCATCGGTGTGATTGCGCTGATCGGCCTGATCCGTTTCCTGCCAGCCAAGCGCGATGAAGAGAAACTCGACATGCGCTCGGAACTGGTAGCGCTCAAAGGCGCCGGTCTGTGGCTGTCCCTGAGCATGACCGCGCTGTTCTCCGCGTCGGTGTTCACCCTGTTCACCTGCGTCGCCCCGCTGCTGGGTGAAGTCACCGGCGTGTCGCCCCGTGGCGTGACCTGGACCCTGGTGCTGATCGGCCTGGGCCTGACCCTGGGCAACATCATCGGCGGCAAGCTGGCGGACAAGAGCCTGGCGAACACCCTGATGGGCGTCTTCCTCACCATGGCCGTGGTGTCCACCGTCCTGAGCTGGACCAGCGTGGCGCTGATCCCCAGTGAAATCACCCTGTTCCTCTGGGCCACCGCCTGCTTCGCTGCCGTGCCGGCCCTGCAAGTCAACGTGGTGACCTTCGGCAAAGATGCACCCAACCTGGTGTCCACCCTGAACATCGGTGCCTTCAACATCGGCAACGCCCTGGGCGCCTGGGTCGGCGGCAGCGTCATCGACCATGGCCTGGGCCTGACCTCCGTGCCCCTGGCCGCCGGCGCGCTGGCCGTGCTGGCGCTGCTGGTCACCCTGATCACTTTCCGCCAGGGCGGCAATGCCGACCTGGCCCCGGCGACTCACTGACTTTCAATCACTCTCTGATTCTGACGAGGCTGTAACTCATGACGACTATTTTTGATCCGATCACACTCGGCGACATCGAGCTGAAGAACCGCATCATCATGGCCCCGCTCACCCGCTGCCGTGCCGACGCAGGCCGCGTGCCCAACGCGCTGATGGCCGAGTACTACGTGCAACGCGCCTCCGCTGGCCTGATCCTCAGCGAAGCCACTTCCGTCACGCCGATGGGCGTGGGCTACCCGGACACCCCGGGCATTTGGTCCAACGACCAGGTGCGCGGCTGGGCCAACATCACCAAGGCGATCCACGGCGCCGGCGGCAAGATCTTCCTGCAACTGTGGCACGTGGGCCGGATCTCCCATCCGTCGTACCTGAATGGCGAAACCCCGGTGGCGCCCAGCGCGATCCAGCCCAAGGGCCACGTGAGCCTGGTCCGCCCCCTGGCCGACTACCCGACGCCGCGCGCACTGGAAACCGCTGAAATCGCCGACATTGTCGACGCCTACCGTGTCGGTGCCGAGAATGCCAAGGCTGCTGGTTTCGACGGTGTGGAAATCCATGGCGCCAACGGCTACCTGCTCGATCAGTTCCTGCAAAGCAGCACCAACCAGCGCACCGACCAGTACGGCGGCTCCCTGGAAAACCGTGCCCGCCTGCTGCTGGAAGTGACCGATGCGGCCATTGAAGTCTGGGGAGCCGGCCGAGTGGGCGTGCACCTGGCGCCACGGGCCGACTCCCATGACATGGGCGACGAAAACCGTCTGGAGACGTTCAGCTACGTGGCCCGTGAACTGGGCAAGCGCGGCATCGCCTTCATCTGCTCCCGCGAGAAAGAAGGCGATGACAGCATCGGTCCGCAACTCAAACAAGCCTTTGGCGGCCCATACATCGCCAACGAGCGCTTCACCAAGGACAGCGCCAACGCCTGGCTGGCGGCTGGCAAGGCTGATGCGGTCGCGTTCGGGGTTCCGTTCATTGCCAACCCGGATTTGCCGGCACGCCTGAAGGCCAATGCACCGTTGAACGAGCCGCATCCTGAAACTTTCTATGGGAAAGGCCCAGTGGGGTACATTGATTACCCCGTGATGTAAGCTCGTACCAGCCGCTTTATAAAAAAAGCCCCGACTCGAAAGAGCCGGGGCTTTTTTTATACCTGTAAAACTTCAGCCACGCGCAATCAACGCGAACAGCAACATTAAATAACAAGGCAACTTTCATCTGGCGTGGATTCAATCACGCAACGGCGCTAATAATAACGCTCGAACGCACCAACCACTGATACAAAGGATTGAAACTTACACCTCACCCAACCACACATTAAGAACTTTAACATTCCAGCAACACCCACTAACCCAAACACCATCAGTTTGCAGGCGAACGCCAGCGAGCCGTGTATTTATGAGAGATGCCTCACCATGAACATCCTGAAAAACTTCATTCTCGCCCTCCTGCTGGGGCCCGCCATGGTTGCCCACAGCCAGGCCAATACCGAAGTGACCGTGGAGATTGCCAATAACACCCGCGGCACATTGAAAATGAACAACCTGTTGACCGACCCACCCCAGGCCGAGGATTTTTCCTTGAGCGTCCACGACATCGATCCAAAATCAAGTTATAGATTCCATATCGAGCACTTCAGGGATTACACCTACCCTGGAGCCGGCTGGCGCCCGACATTAAAAAAAGTCAAACCTGTTGAACTGGTCCTTAATTATGAAATGAGCCATTTCAACTTTGAATGTCAAATGCACACCCGCTTGCAGGTCTCCATCGTGCCTGGCGCTTTGGAACCCAGCTATAAGCCCACTTGGAAGAGCAGGACGACTTACACCGGCAATGGCGAATACACGTGCCGCTCGGAAATTTCCCGGAAGATGCTTGAGCCCCCCTTCAACTACACCGTTCGCCTCATTATCGAACCAGGTCGGTGAGCCTGCGGCCCCGCCAAGACGTTGACATGAGCCGGCGATTCTTCTGCAAGCTTACTCCGTGGGATCGGGAGCCGACGGAGTCGCTGCCGGTCACGAAACAAATCCCCTACAAAATTTGTTCATGATTGCCTTTCAACCACGACAGCATTCAGTTTATAAAAGCTATTTCGAACACTTGTCATGAAACAAGCCGAAGCAATTACGCATTTTGTTTCATTTGCGCAGGCTAGGGCTCAGGCGCAGCATATCCAGCCCGATATCCACCCAGCGCTCAGCCTCACCGGCCAGGGGGAAGCTATCGGGGGCCAGCAGCCACTGATAAAGAATACCGTCGACATAGGCATGCAGGGCAATCGCCGCCCTTTCCGGTTCCAGATCCGCCGGTAGCTGGCCGCGATTCATCGCATTGCGCAACGACAAGGCAATACGCACATTACAGTCGAGACTGACCTGGCGCCGCTGCTGGCGCAGATCGCACATTTCATCGGTGAATTCACACTTATGGAACAGAATCTCATTAATGCGTCGGGTCTTCGGGTCCAGGGCAACTTGTTGAAACAATTGCACCAGCAGCTTGCGCGTACAACCCAGCGGGTCAAGCTCCTCTTCATTCTCACTGGCACGGGCCAGGTCATCGAGCGGCTCATGCAAGGTATCGAGCATGGCCTGGAGCAGGTCCGCCTTGTTGCTGAAATGCCAATAGATAGCACCGCGCGTCACGCCGGCCAGCGTCGCGATATCCGCCAGAGTGGTACGGGCCACACCTCGCTCGAAGAACGCCTTTTCGGCCGCTTCGACTATCTGGCTGCGAGTCTCCTGGGCTTCCTCTTTGGTACGACGGACCATGGCAGTAAACACCTCAATCAGGATTGCGTCAGCAATGCGTAAGAATCAGCAGAGCAAAATATGAGGCGACGTCGCTTGAAGCGCGTCCCCGATCTACTCGTGCCCTTTGTCAGGCTTTTGTAAATCCGGATATTACGCAATTTGGCTGTTTACAAACAACCGTGTACGTAAGTATATTTCTTAGCATCCTACTAATTGAATTACTGCTGCTTTTTTACCTTCCACCTTCGAGTGCGCCCCTTGCGCGCCTGGACCCGAGGATTTCCATGCAATTCAAGCCAGCTGTTACTGCTCTGGTTACCGCCATCGCCCTGGCATCGCTGCTCAGCGGATGCAAAAAGGAAGAGGCTGCACCTGCAGCGCCCCCTCCTCAGGTCGGCGTCGTAACCCTCAAGACCCAGCCCTTCACCTTGACCTCGGAACTGCCGGGTCGCACCAGCGCGTTCCGCGTCGCCGAAGTACGGCCACAGGTCAACGGCATCATTCTCAAGCGCCTGTTCAAGGAGGGCGCCGACGTCAAGGCCGGCCAGCAGCTGTACCAGATCGACCCTGCGGTCTACGAAGCGACCCTCAAGAGCGCCGAGGCCAACCTGCGCTCCACCAAGTCGATTGCCGACCGCTACAAGCAACTGGTGGATGAACAGGCGGTGAGCCGTCAGGAATACGATACCGCCGTGGCCAATCGCCTGGAATCGGAAGCCAACCTGCAGACTGCCCAGATCAACGTGCGCTACACCAAGGTCTACGCACCGATTTCCGGTCGCATCGGCCGCTCCTCGGTCACCGAGGGTGCGCTGGTGAGCAACGGCCAGACTGATGCCCTGGCAACCATTCAGCAACTGGACCCGATCTATGTCGACGTGACGCAGAGCTCGGTCGAGCTGCTGCAACTGCGCCGCGAACTGGAAAGCGGCCGTTTGCAAAAGGCCGGCGAGAACGCGGCCATGGTCAAGCTGACCCTGGAAGACGGCAGCCAGTATCCGCACGAAGGCAAGTTGGAGTTCTCTGAAGTGTCGGTTGACCAGACCACCGGCTCCGTGACTTTGCGCGCCGTGTTCCCCAACCCTGACCACACCCTGCTGCCGGGCATGTTCGTCCACGCCCAATTGCAGGCCGGTGTGAACAGCGCGGCGATCCTGGCACCGCAACAAGGCGTGACCCGTGACCTCAAGGGCGCGCCAACCGCGCTGGTGGTGGGTGCGGACAACAAGGTCGAGCTGCGCCAGCTCAAGGCCAGCCGCACCGTCGGCAGCCAGTGGCTGATCGAAGACGGGCTCAAGGCCGGCGATCGCCTGATCACCGAAGGGTTGCAGTTCGTACGGCCAGGAGTGGAAGTCAAAGCCACCGAAGCCACCAACGTTGGCACCAAGAACCCGGCCCCCGCACAGGCAGCTGATAAAGCCGCCGGCGGCAAAGGGGAGTAAACCATGTCGAAATTTTTCATCGACCGTCCGATTTTCGCCTGGGTGATCGCCCTGGTGATCATGCTGGTCGGGGCTCTATCGATCCTCAAATTGCCGATCAACCAGTACCCGAGCATCGCGCCGCCGGCCATTGCGATCCAGGTGACCTACCCGGGTGCGTCCGCGCAGACCGTGCAGGACACCGTGGTACAGGTCATCGAGCAGCAGCTCAACGGTATCGACAACCTGCGTTACGTGTCCTCGGAAAGTAACTCCGACGGCAGCATGACCATCACCGCGACCTTCGAGCAGGGCACCAACTCCGATACCGCCCAGGTCCAGGTCCAGAACAAGCTGAACCTCGCCACTCCATTGCTGCCGCAAGAAGTGCAGCAACAGGGCATCCGCGTCACCAAGTCAGTGCGAAACTTCCTGATGGTGATCGGCGTGGTGTCGCGTGACGGCAGCATGACCAGGGAAGACCTGTCGAACTACATCGTGTCCAACATGCAGGACCCGATCTCGCGCACCGCTGGTGTCGGTGACTTCCAGGTCTTCGGTGCCCAGTACGCCATGCGGATCTGGCTCGACCCGGCCAAGCTGAACAACTTCAACCTGACCCCGGTGGATGTGAGCACGGCCATTTCCGCGCAGAACGTCCAGATCGCCTCCGGCCAGCTCGGCGGCCTGCCTGCCATGCCCGGCCAGCAACTGAACGCCACCATCATCGGCAAGACCCGCCTGCAGACCGCCGAGCAGTTCAAGGCCATCTTGCTCAAGGTCAATCCGGACGGCTCGCAAGTGCGCGTCGGCGATGTGGCGGATGTCGCCCTCGGCGGTGAAAACTACAGCATCAACGCCCAGTTCAACGGCCTCCCGGCTTCCGGCCTGGCGGTGCGGCTCGCCACCGGCGCCAACGCCCTCGACACGGCCAAGGCCCTGCGCAAGACCGTCGACGACCTCAAGCCATTCTTCCCGCAAGGCCTGGAAGTGGTATTCCCGTACGACACCACCCCGGTGGTGAGCGAGTCGATCAAGGGCGTGATCGAGACCCTGGTCGAAGCGGTCGTGCTGGTGTTCCTGGTGATGTTCCTGTTCCTGCAGAATTTCCGCGCCACCATCATCACCACGATGACCGTGCCGGTGGTACTGCTGGGCACCTTCGGGATCCTCGCGGCATTCGGTTTCAGCATCAACACCCTGACCATGTTCGGCATGGTGCTGGCCATCGGCTTGCTGGTGGACGACGCCATCGTCGTGGTGGAAAACGTCGAACGGGTGATGAGCGAAGAAGGCCTGTCGCCCAAGGAAGCCACCAAGAAATCCATGGGCCAGATCCAGGGGGCCCTGGTGGGTATCGCCCTGGTGCTCTCGGCGGTACTGCTGCCGATGGCGTTCTTCGGCGGTTCCACCGGTGTGATCTACAAGCAGTTCTCCATCACCATCGTCTCGGCCATGGCCCTGTCGGTACTGGTGGCACTGATCTTCACCCCTGCCCTGTGCGCCACCATGCTCAAGGCCATTCCGAAAGGCGAGCACGGCACGCCGAAACGCGGCTTCTTCGGCTGGTTCAACCGCAGCTTCGACCGTGGCGTCAGGAGCTACGAACGTGGCGTGGGCAACATGCTCAAGCACAAGGCCCCGTACCTGCTGGTCTACGTGATCATCGTGGTCGGCATGGTCTGGCTGTTCACCCGCATCCCGACGGCGTTCCTGCCGGAAGAAGACCAGGGCGTGCTGTTTGCCCAGGTACAGACACCGGCCGGCTCCAGTGCCGAGCGCACCCAGGTGGTGGTGGACAACATGCGCGAGTTCCTGCTGCGCCCCAGCAAGGACGGCGGCGAAGGCGACGGTGTGGCCTCGGTGTTCACCGTGACCGGCTTCAACTTCGCCGGTCGTGGCCAAAGCTCGGGCCTGGCATTCATCATGCTCAAGCCGTGGGAAGAGCGTAACGCTGACAACACCGTGTTCAAGATCGCTGGCCGTGCCCAGCAACACTTCTTCACCTTCCGCGACGCCATGGTGTTCGCCTTCGCCCCGCCAGCGGTGATGGAACTGGGTAACGCCACCGGTTTCGACGTGTTCCTGCAGGACCGTGCCGGCATTGGCCACGACAAGCTGATGGAAGCCCGTAACCAGTTCCTGGGCATGGCGTCCCAGAGCAAGGTGCTGGCCCAGGTACGTCCGAACGGTCTGAACGATGAGCCGCAGTACCAGTTGGAAATCGATGACGAGAAGGCCAGCGCGCTGGGCATCACGCTCTCGGAGATCAACAACACCCTGTCGATTGCACTGGGCAGTAACTATGTGAACGACTTCATCGACCGTGGTCGGGTGAAGCGGGTGTACGTCCAGGGCCAACCGAACTCGCGCATGAGCCCCGAAGACCTGCAGAAGTGGTACGTGCGCAACAGCGCCGGGACCATGGTGCCGTTCTCTGCGTTCGCCAAGGGCGAGTGGGTCTACGGCTCGCCGAAACTGGCGCGTTACAACGGCGTGGAAGCGATGGAGATCCTCGGTACCCCGGCACCGGGCTACTCCACTGGTGAAGCCATGGCCGAAGTCGAAGCCATCGCCAAGAAACTGCCGGCCGGTGTCGGTATTTCCTGGACGGGCCTGTCCTATGAGGAACGCCTGTCGGGTTCCCAGGCGCCGGCGTTGTACGCCTTGTCGCTGCTGATGGTGTTCCTGTGCCTGGCGGCGCTGTATGAAAGTTGGTCGATTCCGATCGCGGTCATGCTCGTGGTGCCACTGGGGATCATCGGTGCCTTGATGGCCACCAGCTTGCGCGGCCTGTCCAACGATGTGTACTTCCAGGTGGGCCTGTTGACAACCATCGGCCTGGCGGCGAAAAACGCCATTCTGATCGTGGAATTCGCCAAGGAACTCCACGAACAAGGGCGAACGCTGGTGGAAGCCGCCATCGAAGCCTGTAGGATGCGTCTGCGGCCGATTATCATGACCTCGTTGGCGTTCGTCCTCGGCGTGGTCCCGCTGGCGATTTCCACCGGCGCCGGCTCGGGCAGCCAGCACGCCATTGGCACCGGTGTGATCGGCGGCATGTTGACCGCTACCATCCTGGCTATTTTCTGGGTGCCCTTGTTCTTCGTGACCGTGTCGTCGATAGGTCGCCGCAAAAATGCGGACCAGGACGATACTCCTGAAACTTCTAAAGAGGCTGGCCAATGAGCAAGTCGCTCCTCTCCCTGACCATCGCCGCCGTCGTGCTCAGCGGTTGCTCGCTGATCCCCGACTATCAGCGGCCCGAAGCACCGGTCGCGGCGCAATACCCACAAGGGCCGGCCTACGAGGCAGCCAAGGCGCCCGGCCAGGCCGCCGCCGAGCAAGGCTGGAAGCAATTTTTCCATGACCCGGCGCTGCAACAGCTGATCCAGGTCGCCCTGGAAAACAACCGCGACCTGCGCGTCGCGGCGCTGAACATCGATGCCTACGCCGCGCAATACCGCATCCAGCGGGCTGACCTGTTCCCGGCGGTCTCGGCCACCGGTTCCGGCAGCCGTCAGCGGGTACCGGCACGGGCTTCGCAAACCGGCGAAGCGGCGATCAGCAGTTCCTACTCGGCCACCCTGGGCATCAGCGCCTATGAACTGGACCTGTTCGGTCGGGTTCGCAGCCTGAGCGAGCAAGCATTGCAAAGCTACTTCGCCACCGAAGAAGCCCGCCGCAGCACCCAGATCAGCCTGGTGGCCAACGTCGCCAATGCCTACCTGACCTGGCAGGCCGATAAGGAACTGCTCAAGCTGACCCAGGAAACCCTCGGAGCCTACGAGCAAAGCTTCAAGCTGACCTCGCGCAGCGCCGAAGTCGGCGTGGCCTCGGCCCTGGACCTGAGCCAGGCACGTACCGCGGTGGAAAACGCCCGTGTGCAACTGGCCCGCTACACTCGCCAGGTCGCCCAGGACGAAAACAGCCTGACCCTGCTGCTGGGCACCGGCCTGCCGGCCAACCTGAACTCACGACCGTTGAGCGATGACCTGCTCAGCGAAGTGCCGGCCGGGCTGCCGTCGGACCTGCTGCAACGTCGTCCGGACATCCTCCAGGCCGAACGCAACCTGCTGGCCGCCAACGCCAACATCGGCGCCGCGCGGGCCGCGTTCTTCCCGAGCATCAGCCTGACGGCCAACGCCGGCACTTTGAGCCCGGACCTGTCCGGCCTGTTCAAGGGCGGTTCGGGCACCTGGACCTTCGCCCCGCAAATCAACCTGCCGATTTTCAACGCCGGCAGCCTGCGGGCGAGCCTGGATTACGCCAAGATCCAGAAAGACATCAACGTCGCCAATTACGAGAAGTCGATTCAGACCGCGTTCCAGGAAGTCTCCGACGGTCTGGCCGCACGCCGGACCTACAATGAACAGTTGCAGGCCCAGACCGCTTTCGTCGCCGCCAACCAGGACTACTACCGCCTGGCCGAGCGTCGCTACCGCATCGGCGTCGACAGCAACCTGACCTTCCTCGACGCCCAGCGCCAGTTGTTCAGCGCGCAACAATCGCTGATCACTGACCGCCTCTCGCAATTGACCAGTGAGGTCAACCTGTACAAGGCACTGGGTGGGGGCTGGAATGCCGAGACCGGCAAGAACGAACCGGTGAAAGAAGAAGCACCGAAGATGAAATTGTTCTGATTGACGCTTTGAATGCTGAAACACGAAGCCCACCGAAAGGTGGGCTTTTTTGTTTGTGCCTGCTTCAACTCCGACTTGGCTAACGTGGGTCGACGATATCCAGCGCACGATTAGCCAACAACTCGCTCAGCTCGATCATCTGCGCCACGCCGAGCGCGAGTCGCCGCGAGCCCTCCAACTCGAACGCCAGGTCACTGACCATGGCATTGGCCGAGGCCAGGGTTTCGCTGAGATTGGCCAGGAGACACTCCGTGTCGATGGTATCGATGACGGTGAAGACTTGTGTTGAGGTTTTGGGTTTGGGATCAGGGTGGGTGCCCAGATGGTAATCGAGTGCTCGGTCTGCGGCCTCTTGGAGCTTTTCTGGATCGGGGTCGTTGTAGGGGAAAGTGCTCTCTGATGGCGAAGAAGGATGGTGTTTTTTCATAACGGCGCTCCTGCATCAATTGAAGCCCGAGACGTGGGTCCGGACGCTGGCGCCTAACGAATTCGGCGGGCTTGCAGTCCCGGTCGCTGGATTGGCAGCGACCCAAACAAGCTAGAGACTCCGCTTCCGAGCAGCAACCTTAAAACCTCGTCGGAAAAATCGCCGCGTCTGTCAGACCGGCCACAAATCTTGTGGGAGCGAGCTTGCTCGCGATGGCGGCCTGTCAGCTGGCTTTGCTCTTGTTGACTGGGTACATATCCGTTTTCGTGGTAACGGCTACTTATGGTTTCGCCCTTACGGCGAGTCACTTTCGAAAAGCGCGAAAGTAACCAAAGCGCTCCTGCCCCACCACTCGGTGCCTCGCCTAGGCTCGGCATGCCTGAACGAAGGCATTGCTCCGTGGGCCGCCGCGAAGGGCCATCCATGGCCCAGCGCGGCTAACCCGGCATCCATGCCGGGTTGCCCACTGCGCAATACCCTCGTTCAGCCAGCGTGGTTAACGGGGCGCCGAGATCAACGTCCACCGCGAGGCGGCCTAGTAGCCGACCTGGTTCTTGGTGGGACCGCGTTTTCCCTGTGGGAGCGAGCTTGCTCGCGAAGAGGCCGGAGCATTCAACATCTCCAACGACTGTGCCATCGTCTTCGCGAGCAAGCTCGCTCCCACATTGGATCGGAGTCCAGATGCCAGAATCAGGTCGGCTGTAAGGCCGCCTTCGCGAGCAAGCTTTTGCTCCCACAGGTCTGATGGGTGTACGACCGGAAGAGTCAGGCCGGCTATAAGGCCGCCTCGCGGTGGACGTTGATCTCGGCGCCCCGTTAACCACGATGGCCGAACGCAGGCATTGTGGAGTGGGCATCCCGGCATGGATGCCGGGATAGCCGCGCTGGGCCATGGATGGCCCTTCGCGGCGGGCCCACGGAGCAATGCCGGAGTGAGGGCACACCGAGCCTAG
>NZ_JACVAH010000018.1:0-194195 GCF_014851795.1 Pseudomonas sp. Pdm06 | reverse complement strand
GCGGCTGCGGCACCACTTCGGTGTCGACGGTGGCCGAGTAGCGGCCCTGGGCAACGTACTGGCGCTGCAGCTCGTTACGCACACCTTCGAGGGTGGCGCGCTGGAAGATCTCGCCTTCGGCCAGGCCGGACTGCTTGAGGCCCTTCATCAGGTCTTCAGTGGAGATCGCCTTGTTGCCTTCGATCTCGATACTGGCGATGGAGGGACGCTCGACGACGGTGATGACCAGGACATCACCGTCGTGTCCCAGTTGGATGTCCTGGAAAAAGCCGGTCTTGAACAGCGCACGCGTGGACTCCACCAGGCGCCGCTCATCCGCGTTATCGCCGACGTTCAATGGCAAGGCACCAAAGACGCTACCCGCGGAGATGCGCTGGAGGCCGTTGATGCGAATATCGGAAATCTTGAAACCTTGGGCGTGGGCAAGTGTGACATTGAGCAGCAGTGCAGCCGAGCAGAGCAGGCGCGAAAAATTCATCAAGATCTTATCCAGAACACATCGACAGGTGGTGTAGGTGGACGCGGATATCTCACCGCAAGACGAGTCACCGCGGGAGCGAGCGGGCTGGTGGCGAGCAAGCATAAAAGTTCGCTGCGTTTGGTGCGGTTAACCCAATGTCAAGTTAGGTAAAGGTTGGCCCGTGGCGATGACGGTACGCGGCACACGGGCGATAATGGGCCGACACCTACTCAAGAGCGTCCCATGATCTCTGTATTGCTAGTCGACGATGACCAGGAACTGACGGGAATGCTCAGCCAATACCTGGAGCGCGAAGGCTTTGAGGCGACTGCCGTGCACACAGGGGAGGAGGGCGAGGTACAAGCGCTGTCCGGTCGCTATAGCATCGTGGTGCTGGACGTGATGCTGCCACGGTTGTCGGGTATCGAGGTGCTCAGGCGCATTCGGGCCGTGAGCCAGGTGCCGGTGGTGTTGCTGACAGCTCGTGGCGACAACATCGACAAGATCACCGGCCTGGAGCTGGGCGCCGATGACTATGTGCCCAAGCCCAGTTCGCCGGGGGAGCTGGTGGCGCGTTTGCGGGCGATCATGCGCCGGGTGCAGCCAGCGGATCGGCCATCCAGCGAAGTGATCAGGACCGGGCCGCTGGTCCTGTGGCCCGGCAAGCGCCAGGCGCTCTGGCAGGGGCGCGAGCTGGGGGTGACCAGCACCGAGTTCAGTTTGCTCGAGGAACTGGCCCGCTGTGCCGGGCAAGTGGTGAGCAAACAGAACTTGTCGCTCAATGCCCTGGGTTGTCCCTTGACTCGCTATGACCGGCGCATCGATGTGCACATCAGCAGCATTCGCCACAAGCTGGGACCGCGCCCCGATGCCAAGGCCTGGATCCAGAGCGTGCGGGGCCTCGGTTACCTGTTGATCGCCGAATGATGAAGCCCAGCCGGCTGTTCTGGAAACTGTTCCTGGCGTTCTGGCTCGCCACCAGCTTGACGTTTCTGGTCGGGCTGGGCTTCCTGGTCATGGGCAGTTCCAGGCCGGGTGATCCTCATCTGGAAACGGTCCTGGCCACTGAAGAGCAGCTATTGCGACAGTTTGGCATCGAGTCGGGCCGGCAACTGCTGGCGGTGTGGGAACACCCGGATGACCAGGCCGTTGGTGTCTATGACGGCGCGGGTCAGCTGTTGGCCGGCATGCCAGTGCCGCAACCGGCCTATGAGCGATCGGTCATCAGCAAGGACGGCATCGTGCTGTCGCTCAAGTCAACCCATCCCCTGGGCAAAGAAGGCGACAGGGGGCCGAGCCACTGGACGCCGTTGATCATCGGCACGGTCATGAGTGCGCTGTTCAGCGGTTACATGGCGTTCTACCTGGCATGGCCGCTGGCCTATCTTCGACGCGCCATGAGTGACGTGGCCCAGGGGCGCTTCGAGACCCGGGTCAAGCCGATCATGGGCGCGCGACGTGATGAGATCGTCGATCTGGCCGAAGACTGCGACCGAATGGCCAACCAGTTGAAACTGTTGGTAGACGCCCAGCAACACTTGTTGCACGACATTTCCCACGAATTGCGCTCACCACTGACCCGCATGCAAGCGGCCATCGGGTTGTTGCAGCAAGATCCGGCTCGCCTGGAAATGGTGGAACGCATCGACCGTGAGTCGGTGCGCATGGACACGCTGATCGAGGCGTTGTTGACCCTGGCACGCCTGCAGGGGCGACCGGAGAGTATCGAGCGCGAGCCAATCGATGTCGTCGAGTTGCTGTCGGTGATCGTCGAGGACGCTCGATTCGAAGCGCAAATGAAAGGCTGTCAGGTCACCTTGCAGGCGTGCCCGGCGTTTGTCAGTCGGGTCAGCGGTGAGCTGTTGTATCGGTGTTTCGAGAACGTTATTCGAAACGCGGTGCGTCATACCCGCCCAAACACCACGGTGATGGTCGTCGCCGAGGACAATGGCGCCGCAGATGGCCTGGTGGTACAGATCAGCGATCAGGGCACGGGTGTTGAACATTCGCGACTACAGAGCATCTTCAACCCGTTCGAACGTGGCTTGAACGAAGTCAGTGCCGGCTTCGGCCTGGGCCTGGCCATTGCCTCAAGGGCCGTGGAGATACACGGTGGCTCTATCCTGGCGCGCAACGAGCCGTCCGGTGGGTTGACGGTGGAAATCAGCTTGCCTCGCAGGGCGTGATCTTTACACGATATTACATTGGCTTGACGGCCCTGTACGCCCCGCCTCAGTAGACTTTGCGCTCAAACTTACGCAGCGTTTGCTGATGCTTCAGCGTGGAGGTGCTCATGTTTCTGGTTCATAAGAAGGGTTTCGTTCCCGGCAAGAGAATGGTCGACGGTCTGGTGCCTTATGACTTCTTCTGCGAAGACAATCCGAGCCTTAACCTGTTTGTCTTCACGGGTTCCGCCACCCCGGGCAAAGTGGTCGAGGAGCCGACACTCTGGGGGTTTACCCGTCTCGAACGTTTTGAAGCGCTGAGCGGCACCCTGGTGTCGAACAAAAAGCAGGAAGGCTGGTTTCAGAAGGTCAATGTGCTCACCGGCCCCGCCCAGAACGGCACGCAAGGCGTGAAGTTCCAGCGGGTGCTGAAAATCATCAAGCACAGCGATGCATCGAGTCGGGTCGCCAGCAAGGCCGACTACGAGATCCAGACCGACGAAGGCGACACCTACTTCACTCGTCGGCCTGCTGGGGGTGACAGGGCGCAAACCGTTATCTATTCGGCAGAACAATAAGCTCGATTTCAACGCGACGCTTCAGGATTCGCCGAGCTGAAACCGATAACCCACGCCATACAACGACTCGATCGGCTGCTCTCCTGGGCAAGCCTGTTCGAGCTTGCGCCGCAGATTACGGATATGGCTATCGATGGTGCGATCAGTGACCACCCGATGATCGGAATAGATCCGGTCGAGCAATTGATCCCGGGAAAACACCCGCCCCGGGGAGCGGGCGAGGGTACTGAGCAGACGCAGTTCCAGAGGGGTAAGGTCCAGTGCGATGCCGTCGAGGGACGCTTGGTACTGTTCTTCGTCAATGTGCAGGCGCGGCGTCGCAGAGGTCAGGAAATTCGGGCTGCGCCGCAGGATCGCTTTCACCCGGGCGACCACCTCGCGGGGACTGAAGGGTTTGCAGATGTAGTCGTCAGCCCCCAGGTCCAGCCCGAGCAGGCGATCCACTTCCTCCACGCGGGCGGTGATCATGATGATCGGCACGGCGCTGAAGCTGCGCAGCTCCTGGCACACTTGCAGGCCGTCGCGTCCCGGCAGCATCAGGTCGAGCAGGATCAACCGCGGCTCGCTGGCCCGCACCGTCGGTACCACTTGAAGGCCGTTGTCCAGGCATTGGGTCGCGTAGCCAGCGGCGATCAGGTAGTCGCGCATCAACGCCGCCAGCTTGGGTTCGTCTTCGACGATCAGGATCGGGTTGTCGTTGCTCATGGTTCAGGCGTTCCGAGGCAGGCGCAGGGTCAGCCAAAGGCCGCCCAAAGGCGAGTGATCGGCGCTGAGGCTGCCGCCATGGGCCAGGGCGATGCTGTGACAGATGGCCAGTCCCAGACCGGCGCCACCACTGGCGCGATTGCGTGAGGTTTCGCCGCGGTAAAAACGCTCGAACAGTCGCGGCAATTGATCCGCATCGACCCCGGGGCCGGAGTCGAGAAAATCGATGCGCACGACATCGTCCTCGTTGGCGGCACTTATGCGCAGCACGCCACCCTCGTCGGTATAACGCACGGCATTTTCCAACAGGTTGCTGAACAGTTGCTGCAAGCGTTTGGGGTCGGCCTCCAACCGTAGCGGCGTTGTCGGCAGCTCCAGCTTCAAACGCAGATGCCGGGCATTGCAACGCTCCAGGAACATCGTCACGCAACTGTCCAGCAGTTCGTTGAGATCGCATTCGCTCTTGCGGTAGGTCAGCGCGCCGACATCGGCCAGGGACAGTTCGTAGAGATCATCCACCAGCTTGCTGAGCATGCTGACTTCGCCTTGCAGCGATTTCATCGAGGACGGGTCGAGGGTGCGCACGCCGTCTTCGATGGCTTCCAGCTCACCGCGCAATACCGACAACGGGGTGCGCAGTTCGTGGGACACATCGGCCATGAATTCCCTGCGCATTTTTTCGTTGCGTTCCAGCGTATGCGCCAGCTGGTTGAAGTCTCGGGCCAACTGACCGACTTCGTCATTGGAGGCCACCGATACGCGGTTGCTGTACTCCCCGGCGGCCAACCGGTGCGTGGCGGCGGCCACTCGCTTGACCGGGTCAAGCAGGGTACGGGCGATCCACCAGGCAATCAGCATCGCCAACAGCAACGAGAGCACGCCCACGGCCAGGCTGGTGCGCACCAGATACTGACGAAAGCGTTCACCGCCAGCCTCGGTCACGTTCTGGAACGGCGTCACCGCCAGCCAGCCGACGGTTTTGCCGGCGACCTCGATCGGGCGCATCAGGGCGTCGTCGGCAATCGCCGAGTAGCCCATGACCAACTGTTTCTGCTGATCCAGCAGAGCGATGCGAAACACCGCGCCGGTCAGGTCGGACATCGACATGGGTGGGCGCTCTGGGTGGGTGGTGTTTTCGCCCGGTTCCGGACGCAGGAGCTCGAACCAGCGATCCGGCTGGTTGCGCAGGAATTCCCAGTCGCCTTCGCGCTCGTAGGCGCTGGCCAGGCGCGGCAGTACCGGCGTCATGCGCACCAGGGCCTGTTCGTTGAGGTAGTCCAGAAAGCCTTTGCCGAAGCTCCAGCCGTTGGCCACTCCCATGCTCAGGATGACGAACAGCACGCTGGCCAGTACGGCAATAAACAGCTTGGTGGAGATGCTCAGTTTCATGGGCTCGGGCAGTTCGATGAATGGCCCGACCATTTAGGCCCTGGCGCGATGAAGATTCAAGGGCAGCGGGCAATCTTCAATTTTCCTGCACATTTGCCTCGCAGTATGGCGCCTGGCTTGAACCATCCGTCTTACAGAGGCATTTATGTCGACCAAATTATTCGCCAAATCCCTGGTGACCACCGCCATCCTGGTGTGCTTGATCGTTTTGTTCCTGTTGGGCGGTTGCTCCGGCGAATCGGTACCCACGCCCGAACCGCCCAAGGTGTCGGTGATCACCGTGCAGCCGCAAAGCCAGGCACTGACCACTGAGCTGGCCGGACGCACCCAGGCGTTCATGGTCGCCGAGATACGCCCGCAGGTCGGCGGTATCGTCCAGCAGCGCCTGTTTGTCGAAGGGACCGAGGTCAAGGCCGGGCAGGCGCTGTACCAATTGGACGCAGCGTCCTACAAGGCCGCATTGGCGCAAGCCCAGGCGAACCTGGCCAAGGCCCGCGCCACGTTGAAGTCGGCCCAGGCCACGGCCAAGCGTGACGCACAGTTGGCGAAGATCGATGCCATCAGTCAGCAGGACAACGAAGATGCCCAGGCCAGCCTGCTGACTGCCGAAGCCGAATTGCAAGCGGCCCAGGCCGATGTCGACACCGCACGCATCAACCTGGCGTATACCCGCATCGGTTCCCCCGTCAGTGGGCGCATCGAAACCTCGACGGTCACGCCTGGCGCGCTGGTGGTGGCCAACCAGGACAGCGCACTGACCACGGTGCAGCAGTTGGACCCGATGTATGTAGACGTCACCCAGTCGACCACCGAGCTGTTGCGTCTCAAGCGCGACCTGGCCAGCGGTGTGCTCCAGAGCAATGGCGAAGGTGAGGCGCGGATCAGTCTCAAGCTCGATGACGGCAGCACCTACGGCCATGAAGGCCGTTTGAAGTTCAGTGGGGTCAGCGTCAATGAGGGCACTGGCACGGTGACCCTGCGGGCGCAAATCGCCAACCCGGACCGACTGTTGCTGCCGGGCATGTACGTGCGGGCGGTGCTGGAGCAGGCGCGGGATGACCAGGCCATCCTGATCCCACAGAAGGCGGTGACCCGCAGTGCCAGCGGTGCGACTTCGGCCCTGGTGGTGGTCAATGGCAAGGTCGAGCAGCGCATGCTGACCATCGACCGCGCCGTGGATAACCAGTGGTGGGTCACGGCGGGGTTGAACGCGGGAGACCAGGTGATTGTCGAGGGCGGGCAGAAAGTCCGCGTCGGTGAAAGCGTCGTGGTACAGAACGCCGGCACTCGCAGCCGTACGCAGAAAGCAACGCCTGTTGCCATTGCGCAGGAGGGTTGAACATGGCGCGCTTCTTTATCGATCGACCGATTTTCGCCTGGGTCATCGCCATCGTCATCATGCTCGCTGGCGCCTTGTCCATCAGTCAGTTGCCCTTGGAACAGTACCCGGACATCGCGCCGCCGACGGTGCGCATTTCCGCGACCTACACCGGCGCCTCGGCCAAGACCGTCGAAGACTCGGTGACCCAGGTCATCGAACAGCAAATGAAGGGCCTGGACAACCTGACCTACATGTCGGCCTCCAGCAGCTCGGATGGCAGCGCCAGCATCAGCCTGACCTTCACCGCCGGTACCAACCCGGACGTGGCCCAGATGCAGGTGCAGAACAAGCTGCAACAGGCCGAGTCGAGGCTGCCGCAGTCGGTGCAGAGCGAGGGCCTGACCGTGACCAAGGGCGGTTCGGACTTCCTGATGATTGCCGCCCTGGCCTCCGACAATCCGAGCGTCACCGGCACGCAGATCGGCGATTACATTTCCAGCACGCTGCTCGATTCCATCAGCCGCATCGACGGCGTCGGCGACGTGCAGACATTGGGTTCCGGCTATGCCATGCGCATCTGGCTGGACCCGGCCCTGCTGGAAAAATACGCGCTGATGCCTTCGGATGTCAGCACGGCCCTGGAGGCGCAGAACACCGAGGTTTCTGCCGGTCAACTCGGCGCCATGCCAGCGGTGAAAGGTCAGCAGTTGAACGCCACCATCAGCGCCCGTAGCAAGCTGCAAACCGTCGAAGAGTTTCGCAACGTGGTGGTCAAGTCCACCAGCGACGGTGCGGTGGTGCTGCTCGGGGATGTGGCGCGGGTTGAATTGGGCAGTGAAAGCTACGATGTCAGTTCTGCCCTCAACGGCAAACCCGCTGCCGCCATGGGCGTCCAGCTCGCCGCCGGGGCCAACGCCCTGAACGTGGGCGAGGCGGTGAAGGCCAAGCTCCAGGAGCTGGAGGCGTTCTATCCGACGGAGCTGCAACTCAAGAACGTGATTGCCTACGACACCACGCCTTTTGTCAGCCTGTCCATCGAAGAGGTGGTCAAGTCACTGGGCGAGGCGATTGTCCTGGTGGTGCTGATCATGTTCCTTTTCCTGCAGAACCTGCGAGCCACGTTGATCCCCGCGATCACGGTGCCGGTGGTGCTGCTGGGTACATTCGGCGTGCTGGCGCTGTTCGGTTATTCGATCAACACCCTGACCATGTTCGCCATGGTCCTGGCCATCGGCCTGTTGGTGGACGACGCGATTGTGGTGGTGGAAAACGTCGAGCGGGTGATGGGCGAGCAGGGGTTGTCGGCCCTGGACGCCACGCGCCAGTCGATGGATGAAATCACCAGCGCCCTGGTCGGCATCGCCCTGGTGCTCAGTGCGGTGTTCATTCCCATGGCGTTTTTTGGCGGCTCCACAGGCGTTATCTACCGTCAGTTTTCGGTCACCATCGTCTCGGCCATGGTGCTCTCGGTACTCGTCGCCATGACGCTGACGCCGGCATTGTGCGCGACCCTGCTCAAGCCGTCCGATAGTCAGGGCCATGGTCCTCAACGCGGATTCTTCGGCTGGTTCAACCGCACGTTCGAGCGTGCTGCCGAAGCCTATAAACGCCAGGTGGGGGGCATTTTGCAGCGCGGGCGCGTCGGCTGGCTGGTGTATGGGCTGGTACTACTGGTGATGGCCGCCGGTTATTTCAGCCTGCCGACTTCGTTCCTGCCTGACGAAGACCAGGGCATTCTCATGGCCCAGGTGCAGTTGCCAGTCGGGGCCACGGACAGCCGCACGCAAGCGGTGGTCAAGCAGTTCGAAAGCTACCTGCTCGAACAGCCGGAAGTCGAAGCACTGATCAGCATTTCCGGCCTGGGCATGAACGGCAACAGCCAGAACAGCGCCCGTGCATTCATTCGGCTCAAGGACTGGAGCGAACGCACGGGGGCGGGGCAGGATGCGGCGTCCTTCGCCCAGCGCGCGACCATGGCACTGTCGAGCATCGGCGATGCCAATGTGTTCGTCATGCAACCGCCGGCCGTGCGCGGCCTGGGGCAGACGTCCGGCTTCGACCTGCAACTCAAGGACCTCGCCGGCCTGGGACATGACGCGTTGGTGGCGGCGCGGGAAAAACTCATCGGGCAGGCCAACCAGGATCCTCGCTTGCTCGGGGTTCGCAGCAATGGCCTGGACGATGCACCGCAGCTCAAGGTCAACATCGATGATCGCAAGGCCGGGGCCTTGGGCCTGAGCACCAGCGACATCAACACCACGCTGTCCACGGCGTTGGGCGGCACTTACGTCAATGACTTCCTCAACCAGGGGCGCGTGAAGAAAGTCTACGTCCAGGGTGAGGCCGCGGCGCGGATGCAGGCGGCTGACCTGGAGCACTGGTTCGTGCGCAACAGCAACGATGAGATGGTGCCGTTTTCCTCGTTCGCCAGCAGTTCGTGGAGCTACGGCTCGCCGTTGCTGGAACGCTACAACGGCAACGCCTCGATGGAGGTGGTTGGCGATCCGGCACCCGGCATCAGTTCCGGGGACGCCATGGATGCGGTGGAAGCGCTGATCAAGCAATTGCCGGAGGGCATCGGCTACGAGTGGACCGGGCAGTCCTATCAGTTGCGCCTTTCCGGTTCGCAGGCGCCGTTGCTGTACGGGATTTCGGTGCTGTTCGTTTTCCTCTGCCTCGCTGCGCTCTATGAGAGTTGGTCGGTGCCTTTCTCGGTGATGCTGGTGGTGCCGCTGGGGGTGGTGGGCGCGGTGCTGGCTACCCGTGTCAGTGGCTTGAGTAACGATGTCTACTTTCAGGTCGGGTTATTGACCACCGTTGGGTTGGCCGCCAAGAACGCGATTCTGATCGTCGAGTTCGCCAAGCACCTGCAAGAGCAGGGCAACAGCTTGCGCGAGGCGACGCTGATCGCCGTGCGCCAACGCCTGCGGCCGATTCTCATGACGTCCCTGGCCTTCATGTTCGGCGTATTGCCCCTGGCCCTGAGTAGCGGCGCCGGTTCCGCCGGACGTCAGGCCATTGGTACCGGTGTGCTGGGCGGTATGTTGTCCGCCACGGTGTTGGGGATCTTCTTCGTTCCTTTGTTTTTCGTGCAGATTCGCCGGCGTTTCGCCCGCGTTTCCATGGCTTCGACCTCTGTTCCATCCGCCCAGTCAGGTGACGCATGATCAAGTTCCGCTGGCCATTGCTGGCCATCTTCACACTGCTCGGTGGCTGTCTGAATCTGGCGCCGCAGTATGAACGCCCTGAGGCGCCAGTCCCCGAGCAATGGCTGCCGGCTGCCGGTACGCTCGAGGGCAAGGTGAGTGCCGACATCGAGTGGCAGCACTTTTTCACCGACAGCCGACTGGCGCGCTTGCAGTCCCTGGCACTGAGCAACAACCGCGACCTGCGCCTGGCGGTCCTGAACGTTGAAAAGGCCCAGGCGCAATACCGCATCCAGCGCGCCGAGTCATTGCCTTCGATCGATGCCAGTGTCAGTGGCACTCACAGTCGCACGCCCGGTACGTTGTCCAGCACGGGATCGGCGGCCACCACCCACGACTACAGTGCGCAACTGGGTTTGAGCAGTTATGAAGTGGATCTGTTCGGACGGGTGCAGAACCTTCAGGACGAAGCCCTGGAGGACTATCTGTCCCTGACCGAAACCCGACGCAGCACGCAGATCAGCCTGGTGGCCGAAGTGGCCACGGCCTGGCTGACTCTGGCGGCCGATAACGAGCGCTTGCACCTGGCCCAGGAGACCTTGCGCAGCCAGCAGGCGACCTACGAGCTGACCCAACGCAGTCACGCCCTGGGCGGCTCCTCCGGTCTGTCCGTGGCCCAGGCGCAAACCACCGTGGAGTCGGCACGGGTCGACGCAGCGGCGTATGAAAGCCAGATCCTGCAGGATCGCAACGCCCTGCGGCTGCTGGTGGGCAGCGACATTCCCGAAGAGTTGTTGCCGGGTGCGTACCTGGAATCGGCCGCGGCGCTGGTGCAGGTGCCGGCAGAGCTGCCGTCCAGCCTGTTGCAACGACGCCCCGATGTGCTGGCCGCCGAGCACACGCTCAAGTCGGCCAATATCGACATCGGTGCCGCCCGTGCGGCATTTTTTCCCAGCATCAGCCTGACGGCCAATGCCGGTTCCTCAAGCTCGGCCCTGTCCGGCCTGTTCAAGTCCGGCAGTGGCGCCTGGACGTTTGCCCCGAGCATCAGCCTGCCGATCTTCGATGCCGGCAGTAACCGCGCGACGCTAGACTCGGCGAAGACCGAGCGCGAGATCCAGGTGCAGACCTACCAGCAAACACTGCAGAGCGCCTTCAAGGAAGTGGCCGATGCCCTGGCGGAGCGCAGCACGCTGGATCGTCGTATCGAGGCCCAACAGGCGTTGACCGACGCCAGCCGCAAGAGCTTCGAGCTCTCCGACGCTTTGTACCGTGGCGGTTCCCAGAGCTATCTCGAAGCCCTCGACGCCCAGCGTTCCCTGTACAGCGCGCAACAGGACCTGATCACCCTGCGCCTGACCGAGCAGAGCAACCGCGTGACGTTGTACAAGGTGATGGGTGGCGGCTGGAATTAAGAAGCGCTGTGGGAGGAGTACCTGTGAGAGGAGTGTCCTGTGAGAGCCAAGCCCCCTTGTGGGAGCCGAGCTTGCTCGCGATAGCGTCAGCACATTCACCATCCCTGCCAACTGACCCACCGCCATCGCGAGCAAGCTCAGCTCCCACAGGAGATTTGTGGTGAACACCGAATCCATGCCCCCCGAGCCGCCCTGTGGCAGAGGGGATATCGTGAACCCATATGAATTGGAAACAGGCTCAAGCGGCCGTCGATTTTTCCCGGCTGTCACTCGCGGTGTCGCGGAACAGCCGGGGCGACATGCCGAACGTCGATTTGAAATGCCGGCTGAAGTGGGAACTGCTGCCATAGCCCCAGGCGTAGGCGATCTCGGTGAGCGAGCGGTGGGCGTGTTCCCGGTTGCGCAGGTCCTCGGCACAACGTGACAGGCGCCGCTGCCAGATGTATTCGCTGACACTGCACCCCAGTTCATCCTGGAAGGCGCGGTGCAGGCTGCGCACCGAGCACTGTTCGGCGTTGGCGATGCGTTCGATGGTCAGGTCGCGGTCGGCCAGGTGGCGCTCGATGTACGCCTTGAGGCGGTTCTGCTTGAAGAAGCGGAAGTCGTGTTCGAGCTGCTTTTCTTCCTGCTTGTTCTTCAGCGCGTTATCCAGCAGCCCGGTGATGCTGTCACCGATCAGCCCGGCCGAATGGTTGTTCAGCAAGGGATATTGGTTATAGGCATCGCTGATCAGGTGCATGAGCATCCGCCCCAGTCCATTGCGACCATTGAGGTGCATGTCGGTGGTTTGCGCGAACTGTCCGGACGCCCCCTGGAACAGGAGGATGAAATGTTCGCAGCCTTGCGTGCTGGTTACGTTGAACGGTTTGCCGCAGTCGACCAGGAGCATTTCGTCAGGGGCCAGCACGCTGCTTTGCTGGCCCTGCTCGAAATGACTGACGCCGGCCACCTGCATGATCAACATGCGCGGGGTGTCGAGGGCGTCGACCGCTTTGCTCAGGTGGCGCGAATATCGATGGGCGCTGGCGGTCATTCGACAGAAACGCAACTGGCCCAGGTCCCCGTACTCCAGCCGGCCCTGGAAGTTGCTGTCATGCAATGGGTCGATGAACGTCGATTCCAGCCGTTTTATATAGTCCGGCGTACGCCCCAGGTGATCGCTCATGAACTCTTTCCATTTCATCAGGCGGTCGGAGCGAACAACCTGATCAGTGGACACGCAGGCTAAATGGTTCATTTTTCGCCTCTGTTTATTATTGTTTTCTGACGGATCGGGCAAAGGGGTCGATTTGCCCGATCCGGGTCTGATCAAGGGTGCCACAGATTCAGAACGGGTAGTGATGGCCTCCCGGCTGCCAGGTCACCCAATGGGCACGGGTAAACTCATCCAGGGCATAGTGACCGTTGAAGCGCCCGAGGCCGGAATTCTTTTCACCACCGAACGGGGCATTGGGTTGGTCATCGACGGTGATGTCGTTGATATGGGTCATGCCCGCCACAATGCCACGGGCGAAGTTCAAGCCACGGGCCATGTCCCGGGTGAACACGGCGCTGGACAGGCCATACTCGCTGGCGTTCGCCAACGCCAATGCATGGGTTTGGTTTTCTGCGACCAGCAGCGGCAGCAGGGGGCCGAACGTTTCATCGCGGGCCAGTTCCTGATCGGCTCCCACTTCACCGAACACATGGGCAGGCAGCACCAGCCCGGATGCCGGGCCGCCGCACAGTTGCTTGAGGCCGGCACTCCGGGCGCCGTCGAGCTTGCGCAACAGGCCATCGAGCTGGCTCTGATTGACCACTGGCCCGATCACCGTGTCTGCCTTGGTCGGATCACCCGTCTTGAGGTTGCGCACGCGCTCCACCACCAGCGACGCGAAATCGGCATACAGCGAGCGGTCGACAATCACTCGGTTGACGCTCATGCAGATCTGGCCCTGGTGCAGGAAACGCCCGACCACCGCAGCGTGCGCCGCAACGTCAATGTCGGCGTCATCCAGCACCACCAGCGGCGCGTTGCCGCCCAGTTCCAGGGCCACGCGCTTGATGTGTTTGCCACCGGTGGCAATACGGCCGACATTGCGTCCCACATCCGTCGAACCGGTGAAGGAAATCAGGCTCGGCACCGGGTGCTCGACAAAGGCATCGCCGATTTCCGAGCCCGCGCCGACCACCACGTTGAGCGAGCCCTCGGGGAAGCCGGCCTCTTCGAACAGGTGGGCAATCAGCAGGCCGCCGGTCACCGCTGTGTCGCTGGCGGGCTTGAGCACGATCGTGTTGCCCAGGGCGAGTGCCGGCACCACCGAGCGCATGCTCAGGTACAGCGGGAAATTCCATGGACTGATCACACCCACCACACCCAAGGGTTCACGGAAGACAAAGCTCTGTTCGCCGGGCTTGTAGCTGGTCAGGATCCGACCTTCGACCTGCATCGGCATCGTCGTGCATTCGCGCACCAGGTTCAGCGTGAACTGCCATTCCATGCTCGCCTTGATCCGGGTGCTGCCGGATTCGTGGATGAGCCAGTCGATGATTTCTTCGCGGCGGTTCTGGATGACCTGGGCGAGCTTTTCAAGTTGTGCGCCGCGCTGGGTGGGGTGCAGTTGTGCCCACGGTGCCTGCGCCTTTTGCGCCGCCTGATAGGCGTCGTCGAGATCGGCAATCGAGGCCAGGGGCATCTCCAGCAACTGTTCGCCGTTGAAGGGGTTGCGGTCGTCCAGGCGGCGTGCGGAGCGCCCTGCACGCCAGGTGCCGTTGATGTATTGGTCGCCGTTGATGGCGTAGGGCGCGAGCGGTTGAGTCGTCATGGTCTTTTACCTTTGGAGGCAGGTGATCGCCTCGTTTAGAAATTAAGGGTGCAAACGCCGATGAGGGAAACTGCTCAGCTCCTGATCCAGGCGCGGCCCCAGGAATTGAGTGTGTATTCCTCTTGTGCCCAGACACCGGGCTGGCGGCTGGCATCGGTGACTTCCAGCTCAGCCGAGAACTCCAGGCGATTGCGATCGGCATCGACCACCATGAAAAACAGGTTGTTGCCCGGCCCATGTCGGCCGGGCCCGAAGAAAATGGTGATGCGTTCCTTGGCGAAGCGATCACCCCAGTCGCGTATGTCATTCCATTCGTTGGTTTCGTAACAGTGGTGGTCCCACTCGTTTTTCGAACCGCGGAAAAACGCCAAGGTGTGGTGCTCGTCGTCCGAGCGCAGGAAGCACGTCATGAGTTGGCCGGTCTGCTCATCCACGACGTTGTCCGAAACCGTGAAGCCCACCGTGTTGACGTAGAAATCGATCATGGCTTCCAGCTCCGTGGTCTGGAACACCACGTGTTGCAAGCGACCGGGCATGCCCTGGCCCGAGGTCTGGAGAGCGGGGTGAGCGACGCCAAATATCGTTTGCCGGCCCTGGGGATCACGGATCAGGAAAGCCCCCGTTTCGAGCAATGGCGAGTCGAGCTCTTCGATGAAACAGCCGTTGCCGAGCAGGCGAACCCGCAGTGCTTGCAGGCAAGGCTGACTGCCCAGGTCGAACGCCGCCGCGAGCAGGCCACTGTGGTCGGCGGGAGATACGAGCATGGCGCGTTGCGGGCCGCTGAGCATCCAGCTGCCATCGGCTTGCGCCTGGCTGTCCATGTCCAGCATCCGTCGATAGAAATCGATTTGCCGTTGCGCGTCCTTGCTCGCCAGGTGCAGGTAGCACAGGCGTGCAGGTGTGGAAGTCTGGAGTGTTTGCATAACCACCTCTGTGCTTGAAGGTTTAATGAAAGACGGGCGCGATGCTCGGCTCGATTGCGCTGCTGTGGGCCGCGGCGATGCCGAACAGCGACTGCAACGATTCGGCGGCCCGGGTTTCGGTAGCCTTGTCGAAAATCGCGGCGATATAGCGATCCGGGCGCAGCAGCAGGAACGGGTGTGAATCGCCCAGCAGGGTTTTGAGCTGGCCTTCACGGTCCTGGAGCACCGTGCAGCCGGGGATCGACGGCATGGCCTGGACGGACGCGGGCAGGATCAGGATGCGTCTGGCTTCAAGGTGGCTCCAGAGGCCATGCTTGAGTTCATCGATACGCTGGCGGGTCGGGTCGCCGTATTGAATCAAGGCGAAGCCGGCGCCGATGGTGTCATCGAGCAGGCGTTCTTGGCCGTGGGCGTCGGTGAGCATCGGTTGCGGGAACATCTGTCCGCAGGACAACGTGCCTGCTTGCCCTTCGGTCAGCACCAGGCCCCGGGTGAAGCGGGGTTTGGGCTTGAAGCGCATTTGCAGGAAGTAATCGCGCAACGGCGGCAACAGGCCGACCAAGGCGAATGCGCCACTGATCAGACGAGCACGCAGGACGGTGGCCGGAGCCATGACCACGCCGAGGTTCAAGGCCAACTTGATCAATGCCCATGCATGATCACGACGCTCGCTTTCGTAGGACAGCAGGGCGCTTTCCGCCATTTTCCCCTTCAGCACGCCGACCAGCTTCCAGCCCAGGTTGTGGGCATCGCGAACGCCGCTGTTCATGCCTTGCCCGGCATAGGGCGGGGTCAGGTGAGCGGCGTCGCCGGCGAGAAACACCCGCTGTACCTGCCACCGCTCGGCGACCCGGGCATGGAAGGTGTAGACCGTCTTGCGCACGATGGAAACCGGCGCGTCACCCTTGAAGGGGCGCAGCAATGCTTGCAGGCAGGTTTCGTCGAGCACCTGTTCGTCCGTTTCTCCGGGCTTGAGCAGGAACTCGAATCGGCGCGTACGGTGAGGGCCGGGCACTTCCACCACCGGACGCCTGGCGTCGCAATACACGCGGGTCTGCCAGAAGGGGTCGTCGTCCTGGTCGGTATCGACCACCAGCCAGCGCGAGGAGAAGCTCGAACCGACCATCTCGATCCCGAGTTGCTTGCGCACCGGGCTACGGCCACCGTCGCAGGCCACCAGGTAAGCTGCGTGGACTTCCATCAGTTGCCCTTCGGCGTCACGCACCAGCGCGCATACGCCGTGTTGGTCCTGGGTGAACTCCACCAGCTCGTGGCTGAACCGAGCCGTCAGGCTGGCAAAACGTTCGAGGCCTCGCCTGAGGGTGTTTTCAAACAGCGGTTGGCGAAACGCGTTGCGCTTGGGGAAGCCATACAGCTTGCCGGTCGGCTCGACCTTGCCGAAGCAGCGACCGCCGGGCCGGGTGAAGTAATGCACGCCGTAGCCGGGCACGACATCACGCAGCACAGCGGCATCGAGGCCGATGGCCTGCATGGTGCGCAAGGACTCGTCGTCGATTGAAACCGCCCGCGGCTCGGTCACGGTGCCCGGCTTGCGATCGATGATCAGGGTGTCCACATCGGCTTGGCCGAGCAGGTTGGCCAGGGTCAGCCCGGTAGGGCCGGCACCGATGACCAGGACCTGGGTGTTGATGCGTTTGAGGGTTGTCATTGTTATTCCCTTCCGGATGGCTCAGCCCAGTGGCTTGGCGCGGTTGGCGAGCGCAGCCATGCGTTGCGACAGTTCCTGCGCCAGGGCAAGGATTTGTTGCCCTTGTGCCTCTTCCTGGGCGCTGTCGCGTTCTCGTACCGGGCGCACGCAACTGATGCTGCCGACGACCTTGCCATCACCGTCGAAGATCGGCGCGGCCAGGCCATAGACGCCCGCGTCGACTTCACCTGCGCTGGCCACATAGCCTTGGCGACGCAGTTGCTGCAACGAGCGACGAAACGCTTCCCAGGTCTGGCCAAGTTGACTGGCGCGCACTTCATCAGGGTGGTCGAGAAACAGTTGGCTGTGTTGGCGCGAGGTCATGTTGGCGAGGATCGCCTTGGACGTCGCTCCCAGGAACAAGGGCCTGGGTGAACCACGGGAGTAGCTGACCTCACTAAACAGGTCCCCGTGCTGGTGAATGCACACAACCTGGTCCTTGAACAGCCGGCAGATCAGCCACACCTGTTGTTCGCTCCACTGCGGGAAGCTGGGCTCAAGCGATTGCGCGGCGCGTACGAGGGGGTCGCTCAGGCGCAGTTGGCGGTCCCAGGTAATGATTCGTGCGCCCAGGGCATAACGCCCGGCTTCGACCTGGAACAACAGGTTGGCTTCGGCCAATTCGCGCACGTAGCGGTAGATCGTCGAACGGGTAAAACCCAGGGCGCCGCCCATGTCGTCCACCGCCCAGATCGGGCTCTGTTCGGTGAACAGGTCGAGTACCCGCAACATGCGCTCCAGGCTCGAACCTTTGCTGTCGCCATCCTGCTCGGGCAGGGCGTCAGGGGTGTGTAGGTTTTCCATGTTTACTGCTCATCCACGATGCTGTTGCGCAGGGTGCCGATTCGAGCAATCTCGACCTCCACCTGATCGCCTGGCTTCATCCACACCGGCGGCTCGCGGAACGCTCCGACGCCGCCGGTGGTGCCGGTGACAATCACGTCACCGGGGGCCAGTTCGGTGAAGGTGGAGCAGTACTCGATCAGCTGGCGCACATCGAAAATCATGTCGCTGGTGCGGGTGTGCTGCATCACTTCGCCATTCAGGCGGGTGGTCAATTCCAGGTCCTGCGGGTCGCCGATCTCGTCGCCGGTCACCAGCCAGGGGCCGAAACCGCCGGTGTTCGGGAAGTTCTTGCCGGGGACGAACTGAATGGTGTGCTTCTGCCAGTCGCGGACACTGCCGTCGTTGTAGCAGGCATAACCGGCGACGTAGTCCAGCGCGTCGGCAGGTTTGACGTGGCGGGCCGCTTTACCGATCACCACCGCCAGCTCGCCCTCGAAATCAATCTTGTGGGACGCGGTCGGGCGAACGATGGGTTGCAGGTGGGCGGTCTGGCTGTCGGCGAAGCGGGTAAAGATCATCGGATAGGTCGGCATTTCCCGACCGGTTTCGCGCACGTGGGTGGCGTAGTTGATGCCGATGCACAGCACTTTGCCCGGGTTAGGGATCACGGGCAGGAACGTCACTTCAGCCAAGGGGATACGCGGCAGGCCTGCCAGGCGCGCAGGGCTCAGTTCGTTCAGGCGGTTGTGGCCGATGGCCTGTTTGAGATCGCTGCCAAGGGTTGGCTTGAGCGATTCCAGGTCGATGACTTGATCACCTTCGATCACACCGTAGCTGCGACGGCCTTGGACAATAAAGCTTGCGAGTTTCATGGGGGCTCCTGGAGAAAGGGAGGGGGCAATGAGGGTTAATCTAGTCTTGCTATAAAATCCTGTAAAGTAGGATTTATGCAAAAATCCTAAAATATGGAATTTATGTATTTTTTGGCGAGGCTGTACCTTTGGCGGACCTGGGGAGCAGAGGGAGGGGAGGCAGGCAGCCACCGCAGATGGCAGGGGCCGCGAGAGGTGCGCAAAGGCTCTGAACGTGTGGGAGCGAGCTTGCTCGCGATGAGGCCAGCCAAGTTCAATACTCATGTAACTGAACCGCCGCCATCGCGAGCAAGCTCGCTCCCACAGGGATTGTGCTTAATTGACGGGCATCAGGGCCCGATGCCAATCAATCGCTTGGTGCCCAGCAGCCATGCAGCGACATGCGCATCCGGAAGGGAATCCTGATCCGGGCAATGGGACCGCTGGCCATGTCACGGGTGTCCAGCACCACCAGTTCACTGCGCCCTTCGGCAATGAGGTTGAGCATGGCAACCACGTAGCCATCGGCTTCTTCTGCATCCGCCGAGCGCGGTATGAAGATGGGTTCCTGGAAGCATCCGCTGTCGCCGGGAAACCAGGCGTCGGTGCGGCCTGTCTGCAGGTCCAGGTGCGCCAGCAGGTTGAAAAACTGGAAGGGCATCGGCCCATTCGCCGGGTTGTAAGGCCGCTCAGGATCAAAGGCGAGCAGGAACCCATGCCGGTATTTTCGACCGATGTAGCGATCATCACACCGTGGAAACTCGCAGGGATATTCCGTCAGTGGCTGCGGTTGAACGTCCTCCTGCGTGCCATTCAGGTCGAAGGTCCAGCGCATCAGGCTGGCGGCCAGGGTTTCAGGCGGTGGTACGTAGCCGTCGGCCTGGGGGAAGAAGTAGAAAATATTCCCGCCGGTGACCGGCATGTCCACATACACCTTGCCGCCTTCATCGAACGCATTGAGCGTATGCCCCTGGAAACCGTCCTTGGGCCCCTTGAACCAACGCACATCTTGCCCGCGCCCGTTGCGCGGCACGATGGCGAACAGCTGAGGCAGGTCGGGTTGCCACTGGAAATGCGGCCCGCCGTTTTTCATGCGCTCGACGTCAACCGTCAACGGAATCAATGGGAACACCACGTACCGTTCGGTCACCGCGAAATCATGCACCATCGCCGCATAAGGGGCCTGGAACCAGATCTCGTGCAGCAGCTTTCCATCCGGCGAGATCTCGAAGTAGGCCAGGTCGGGCGTACCGTCGCCTTTGGCCTCATAACTGCAGGCCAGCAGGTTGCCTGTCACCGGATCGAGCTTGGGGTGGGCGGTGAACGTCGCGGCTTTGATCTGCCCATCAAAGGTCCATTCGCCGAGGGTCTCCAGGGTTTCGAGATCCATCGCCCAAGGCAGGGCATCTTCCTTGAGTGCCAACAGGACGCCGTTGTGAGGGATAACGGTGGTGTTGGCGGTGGTGTTGTTTTTTGCCGCGAGGGGGTCATTGGTGTAGACGTTTCGATAGATGCCGTTGAGCGAACGACCTTCACGGCGCTGGGCCAACAGGCGATCGGTCTTCACGTAGCGGCGTCGCATCGAGACTTTGCCATTGGCAAAGTTGAAGCGGCTAACCATGCCGTCGCCGTTGAAAAAAATGTCGTTACCCAGCATGGGGGGGTACTGCGGGTCTGGCGCCACCTGATAAAACGTCCCACAGATCGAAGCAGGCAGGATGCCTTCGATCTCAAGATCGAACACCTCTGCTTCCACGCGACTGGGCGTGTAGAGAGCACCGGAAAATTCAGGGGTTTGAGGGAATGGAATACTCATCAGGCAATCTCGTCAATGTGCGGTGTCGTTCAGGTTCAGGCCGATTGCGGGGACATCGCCGGTCCGGAAGGCTTCACGCTGCAGCGAAAGCGTGCAACTACCAGGCACGAGATCACCAAGGCTAGCAGATAGGCTGAGGCGGCCAGCCATCCGACCGCGCGGAAGTGTCCCTCGCCCACGACCAGTGCGGCGCCAAACGGGCCGAGTCCCTGGCCGATGAAAATCGCAGCGTTACCCAGGCCTGCCAATCGGCCGGAAGGGTCCAGTTCCGCCGCCATGGAAAGCAGGTAGGGCAGGCTGAAAAACCAGACCATATGGATCAGGCAGGCCGTGGTGATAAAGGCAACGGGGCTGGTGCCATAGACCATGATCAAGGTCGCCAGCAATGCCGTGCCGAAGCTCAACAGTTGCGGAAACAGCAGGCCCAGGCGTCGTCCGATCAGCCCGGCCAGCCCGGCGCCAAGGGCACCGGCAAGGATGCTGCCGCCGAGGATGCCGCCAATCTGCTGGGGCTCCAGGCCGATGCTCTTGCCGATGCGTTCCTGGTACACCCACAGTGCCGAGTGGCCGAAGAACAGCAGGGCAAACAGCAGGATCAACAGCATGGCGGTGAGACCGAATGGCTGGATCGAGCCATTGGCCGCGTGATGTGCTTGCGGGTAGTGCTTGGGCACTCTCCAGCAACCCAGCGCTGCGAGCACGCTGGTGATCGCCAACAGGGAAAACGCGCCATTCACGCCAAATGTTTGGAGGACCCGCGGCATGGAGGTCACCAGCAGCATGCCCCACAGCAGGTTGCCGATATTGATGACCGCGAAGGTCGCATCCTTGGAGGTGCGCAGCGCTGCGGTGGCATAGACCACCGCCATGACCGCGCCGCCGCTGGCGCCGCAGATCATCCTGGAAATGACCAGTCCGGTCTGGCTGTGCAGTTGTGTGCTGGCCAGGTTACCTAATGCCAGGATCAACAAGGCCACCAGGGCGAAGCGGCGCCGGTCGACGCTCGCCATGAACAGGGCGCAGGCTCCGCAAGCGATGGCCATCGCCATGAGTTCCGCGGCGAAGATAGCGCCGATTGCATTGAGCGGCAGGCCGAGCTGGTCGATCAGGGCACCGCCCAGGATCGGCTGGATCTGTAGCGTCCCCAGGGAAATGACCATCATCAGGCAGATGGCGCCCAGTGATTTTTTGCTATCGATGGAGTCGAGTGCGTTCATGAAGCATCACCTCAGGTAAAGAGCCTGCTCATACGTGAGCCGGCCTACACGTCAATCAGAACTTGTGAACGTAGCGAACCTGCACCTGGTAATCCGCTCGGGAGCGATTCTCGACGCCGGTTTCTTTATAGGTGTTGAGCCAGAAGGCTTTGTCTTCGGTGATTTTCCAGAACAGGCCCGGGCCAAAGCCCAGCACCTTTTCCCGGGAGTCGGTCAGGGTGTTGCCGTTGACCTTGTCATCCGAAATCTGCCGGAAGTAGTAACCGTTGATGCCGACCGAGACCTTCGGAAACACTTCGTACGAGGCGGTGAAGTTGGCCCATGCCGACTGTCCTGACTGGGTGTCGTGCACCGTTTGCCCTTCAAAGAACTGCTGCGAACTGCTCGCCGGATCGTCGTTCTTGAAGTTGTACAGATAGTTCAGCCTCCAACTCACTTCCCAACGGGGTGCCGGCATCCAGGTCGCTGCCCAGTAGGGGTTCAGGGAGAAGTGGTTGGAGCCAGGGTTCAGGTCTTTGTCTTTGTCGTACTTGCCTGTTGGCAGGAGGGTGTCGAAGGCCATGCGCTGCACGAAAACCGGCCGGCCGCTGGCGTCGACGATCGGATCGAACTGGATCTGTGGCCCGACCGTGACATCGCCCAGACCGGTAGCGTTGTCCTTGAGCTTGGCCCCGTTGTCGCCGAAGTCGCCATCCAGGGAAACGACGGGTACCAACAGGCTCCAACCCAGGTGTGCCCCTCCCGCGAAGGTGTCGGGTGAGTAGTAGCTCAACTGATTGATCATCGTGATGACGTTGATCTTCGGGTCATCGAAGGCGCCGTTTTTCTTGCCGCCGTTGGTCCTGATGCTACTGGCGGTGCTGAACTTCAGGTAGGTCTGGTGAGTCAGCCCGGGTGGCCCCGCAAACCCGTCGTAGAAGCTGGTGCCGCCCAGGTTGATACCGCTGGGTTGGCTTACGGAAGGTGGTGGAGGGCCATCGGCGGCATGGGCGGCAAATGACGCGAAGCTGAGTGCCAGGCACGCTGGCAGGGATTTGGTCAGGCTCATTGAAGTGGCTCTATTCTTGGAATTGTGAGCGGGGGAATGTCCCCTGGCACTTCGACTTTAAGTCCCGGTGGTGGGTGATGCTTGAGCGCAACGGCCAGAGTTGACTGGGAGCGCCATTAACCGGGAGAAACGGGAGCGAGCTGCTCAGCCGCCAGCGCCAACGGCGCGCCAGGCGGCCTCGGCCAACTGCTGCCGGTAGTCTTCAGGGCTGCGTTTGACGCGGGCCGAGAGCCAGGCGCGGCAGTAGCTCTCCGCCGAACCGATGATCAGTGACGGGATCAGCTCGAAAGGCAGGTCCTGCAAATCCTGCTGGTGGGCCGGGTCGCTGAACCATTTTTTGAGCTCGGCGTTCCTGGCCAGATTCGCCTCGGCGAGCCGTTCGTTGAAGCTGCTGCGCGCGACCGCAAAGCGCGCCTGGTACTGGAACCGCGCCCAATCGGGTTGGCTGACTACCCAATCGACGTAGCTGAACACCAGGGCATGCACCCACTCCTGGGTCGACGTGACAGCGCCAAGGTAGCTGTCCCTGAGCCGCGCCTGATCGTCCAGGGCGGTCATGTACAACGCCGCGACCAAGCCTTCCTTGTTTTCGAAATGGTGATAAATGGCCCCCACGCTCATCTGGCTTTCGGCACGGATGATATCGATGGTGGTCGCTTCTATGCCCTGTTGGTTGAACAGCGCCAGGGCACATCGGAGGATGTGTCGCTTGGACTCGGCACGACGCCCTGGGTAGCAGCGCTCGAGGAGATCGACAGGTTCCATTTTTCGGCCCAGGCAAAAAGTGGCCATGGTAATTGAAACGAAGGCTCGGCACGAGCGGTTGACAGGGTGGACATTTACAGAATACTGTTCTGTAACAGAATAATATTCTGTAAAAGAGTAATGTTCTGTTCATGACCCCAGCCCACCTGACCAGAGATACCCCATGAGCCAGACTCTCAGCATGTACCAAAGCGTTGGTCCGTCCGCGTTCAGCAATATGGCCTGCCAGATGGCACCGTACTTCGGCACCATCAACCCGGAGATTTCGGTGTTGGCCCCCGGCCGCAGTGAGGTGAAGGTGCCGTTCCGCAAGGAAATCACCAATCACCTGGCGTCCGTTCATGCGATCGCGTTGTGCAACGCGGCAGAACTGGCGGGCGGCATGATGACCGAGGTGTCCATCCCTGGCGGGGCTCGTTGGATTCCCAAAGGCATGACCGTCGAATACCTGGCCAAGGCCAAGACATCCATCCACGCCATTGCCGACGGTAGCGACATCGACTGGCAGACCTCGGGGGACAAGGTTGTCCCGGTCGAGATCTTCGACGAGGGCGGCGTGAAAGTCTTCACGGCGCGCATCACCATGAATGTAAAACTCGGCTAGGTCGCCTGGCACATCAGGCATCGACCGTTTCCGCCAGAGGCGCCATCAGCCACTGGCGGAAACGGCTGATGCATGAGGCAAGGCTAAAGATCAAGGACCAGATCAGAAGTGGGTTTGCTGCAGCACAGCAAGCGCAGGCCTTTGTCGATTTCCCGCTGCCTGATACCGCCGTTGTGATGCATGTCCACCGTGCCCTGGAGCAGGGCCGTCTTGCAGGTGCCACAAATACCCTGGCTGCAGGAGGAGGGCACGATCGCGCCGGCTTTCCTGGCGGCAGACAGCACGGTCTGATTGCCCGGCATGCTGAACGTCTTGCCCGACCGCGACAGGGTCACGGTGAAGACGTCCTGTTGATTGAGCGAAGCCGCCTGCTCGATCAACGGTTCTTCATTCAGTGCGGCGATGTCGAAGCTTTCCTGGTGGTAGTGGGCGAAATCGAATGCCGCTTCCCTGAGCAGCGACTTGACCGCTTCCATGTAACCCTGGGGACCGCAGGTGAAGATTTCCCGTTCCTGGTAGTCCGGCACGTGCTGGCTCAACAACGACAAGTCGAGCCGGCCTATCGGTTGCTGCCATTGAGCGGTGTCGCCGAGACCTTCGCAAACACTGATGACCCGCAACCCCGGCATGGCGGCCTGCATGCGCGTCAGTTCCGTGTGGAAGATGATGTCGGTGGGCGTGCGGGCGCTGTGCACGAAAACGATGTCGAGGTTGCCGGCCATGTCGCACGCGGCCCGGGTCATCGACATCAGCGGCGTTACACCGGAACCGGCGGACAGGTACAACAACTTGGTCGCCGGATGGCCGACCGGTGTGAAGCTGCCCGCCGGGCCGCAGGCCTTCAGGTTGTCGCCGGGCTTGAGGTGGTCATGCAGCCAGTTCGACACCGCGCCCCCCGGTACGCGCTTGACGGTAATGGAAAACGCAAACGGCCGGGTCGGGGAGGACGACAGGGTGTAGCAGCGGGCAACGGTCTGCCCGCCAATGACCGGTGAGATCGTGATGAATTGACCGGGCTCGAAGCTCAGGGCGCTGAAGTCCGCACAGCGAAAAATGAAGGTTTTGACGTCATGGGTTTCCTGGCGCACAGCGCAGCATTGCAGGGTTTTCTGTTCACCACTGTGCCATTGCGCGCCGAACGTGCCCCAGGTGGCCGGGTCGGTAAAACGCTGGAGCGCGCTGGCTCTTCCAGGGCGCGTCAGGTTTTCGTAAGTCGTCATGTTCATTCCTCACACGCCATGGGCGGCCAGACGCGCCGCGTACCAGCGAGAGAACTGGTCGACATAGGTTTCGGTGAAGGCCGAGAACGGCCCGGGCGTGTAGGCAGGATCCTGGGTGCCGCTGTGGGTGATGCCGACGAGGCTGGCGTCCTGCAGGTTGGTCGCGACCCAGACTTCGGTCAGCTTATCCACCTGGTAATCGACGCCTTCGACGGCATCGGCATGGACCAGCCATTTGGTGCGCACCAGAGTCTTATCGGGCGCCAGAGGGATGATGTAGGAGACCACGGCATGGTCGCTCATGATGTGGGTCCACGAGTTGTGCGTCCAAAGATGCACATCGCCCAAGTCGCGGCGCGTGAGCCCGCCAAACAGCCGGGTGCACGCCACGCGGGTGTCCAGGGTCTGGGATTCGCCGTTGCCGGCAATGGCCAGTCGCTGCGAGCGGAACTGGGTCACGGCGTCTTCACCCAGGTGTTCGACGGCATCGCAGATATAACCTTCGTGCTCCCAGTTGGCCTTGGTCTCGGCATTGCGGCGGTGATACTCCGCCAGCGCCTGGAGTGAATCCTCCCCCAGCCCGTCGGTGCAGAAACCGAAATCTTCGGGCAGGAAAGAGGCGGTCAATTCCGGGTGGGTGGCGGCGCAGTGATAACACTCGCGATTGTTCTCGATCACCAGTTTCCAATTGCCGTTCTCGATGATTTCCGATTCGTAGGCGATCTTGGAATGGGCGAGGTCATATTGGGCGAAACGCGGTGTCATGACCTGGTCAAGGTACAGGATGTCTTCCGGCGGTTCGTCGCCCAGGCAGACGAAGACATGGGGGCCGACGACCCGAGTGTGCACCGGGATCAGGCTTTTGCATTTAGGGTCGAAGTCCTGGCCCATGTGTGCCGCATGTTTCAGGCTACCGTCCAGATCGTAGGTCCACTGGTGATAGGGGCAGACCAGCATGCCCACCGTTGACTTGCCAGCCTGTTTCAAGCGCGCCCCGCGGTGCCGGCAAACGTTGCGAAACGCCTGCACATGCTCATCATCGTCGCGCACCAGGAGGATGGAGGATTTGCCGATATCGAGGGTGGAGACATCACCGGGTTCGGGGACGTCGCTGGTGACCCCCACCAGAATCCAATGTTTGGTGAAAAAGATATCGACGTCGGTTTCAAAAATATCCTGGCGACCGAACAAACCGCCCGGCATGCCATGGCCCGGCGTGCGGTCGGTCAGAAGTTCACGATGGGTCTTCACGGTATTAATTGTCATTATGGGTCTCGCTCAAACGCAAAGTTGATCAGGCGGCGAGTACAGTTTGGAAAGGTGGGATAAGACCGTCAACGCGCTTTATTTTCACGCTCGCATAACTTTGCGTTATGCGTAAAAGTGGTCTTTAACCTCTATTTAATCAATGGTTTAGATGGCTGTCATCGCGCAGCCAATCGATCAGTGCCTGGGTGATGGGCTCAAGTTTCCGACCGCTCGGAATAACCAGGTAATAAGCGTCTTTTGGCTTGACCACGTAGGGCGTAATCCTGATCAGTTCACCACTGTTGAGCCGGTACGCGATCAGCCGACTCCACCCCAGTGCAATGCCGTGGCCTTGAATAGCCGCCTCGATCGCATCGTTATAGGAACTGCAGCGAAAGGAATAGTTGAGCTTGGGGCGCATATCGCCCAGTTCCCGACACCAACGGTTCCAGGTCATCCAGCCTTCCAGGGTGGAGTCCGAATCAATCAGCGCCGTGTCCAGGAAATCGGTAACGGATGAAGGGGCTGCGTTGGCGCCAAGCCAGACCGGCGCGCAAACGGGAAAGACTTCTTCATCGAACAGGAAAACCGAGCTGCCATCCTCCCATTTCCCATTGCCGAAACGGATGGCCAGGTCGACGTCATCGCGGTATGAACTGGGCGAGACTTGTTGCGTCAGCAAGCGCAACTTCAACTTCGGTTGCAGGGTGCGCAGTGCAATCAACCGGGGGAGTATTCTCAAGTGAGAAAACGCTTCCGTGCAGGCGATGGTGATCTCCTGCTCACCAATGCCCTCGGCAATTTTGTCGAAGACACTGGCCATGCGATGAATGGACTCCGCGACGACCAGATGCAGGACATAGCCTTCGTGCGTCAGCTTGATCGACCGATGAAGGCGATGGAACAGCTTGGTCTCCAGGGTATCTTCCAGCAACCGGATCTGTTTGCTGACGGCGGCCTGCGTCACCCCCAGCTCTTGGGCGGCCAGGGTGAAACTGGCCAGCCGCGCCACGGCTTCGAACTCCAGCAACGCCGTCATCGACGGTATCAACCGCCGATAGCCCTTGACCTTCTTATCGATATCGCTGGGTTGCATAGGTATGTTCCAACGCCGTGCCGGGTGACTCACGCCACCGAAGATTCTCTTGCGGGTTCAGCAAGCACAGGGTGCGACAGGTTGTGCCCCAACAGTGCCCGATACAGTTCACCGTCGCCCAGAATGCCCAGGACAGTATCGGCCTCATCCCGCACGATCAAGGGATGGCCCGTTTCGTAGCGAATCTGCAGGGCGTCGCGCATGGTGGTGATCGGCGGCACGCAAGTCGGTTGTCGCGCCAAGGTGTCGATTCGCTCGGTCGGATTCCATGATTGGACGTGTGCGGCGCTGGCGCCTTTTCGAACGCTGCTCAGATGACGCTGCGGGTTCACCACCATCCACAGGTTTTGAGCCGTATCCAGGCAATATTCGTCGCGTGCCAAAACGCATTGGTCCAGTGGGGTCATCAAGCTTTTCGCGCACAGCACATTCAACGGGTTGGTGTGGGCGACGAAGTTGCGCACGTAGTCGTCGGCCGGGTTGAGCACGATCTCTTCGGGCGTGCTGTACTGGATGATCTTGCCGTCCTTCATGATGGCGATCCGCGTGCCCAGTTTCAGGGCTTCGTCCAGGTCATGGCTGACGAACACGATGGTCTTGTGCAGCTTGCGCTGCAGATCGAGCAACTCGTCCTGCAGGCCTTGGCGGATCAGCGGGTCGAGGGCCGAGAACGGTTCGTCCATCAGCAGGATGTCGGCGTCCATCGCCAGGGCGCGGGCCAGGCCGACCCGTTGTTGCATGCCGCCGGACAGTTCGTCGGGCTTCTTGTTGCGCCATTGGGTCAGGCCCACCAGTTCGAGCTTCTCATCCACCAGCTTGCGGCATTCCTTTTCCGACCGGCCCTGCATTTCCAGGCCGAAGCTGATGTTCTCGCGCACCGTCAGCCAAGGCATCAGGGCGAATTTCTGGAACACCATGGCGATGCGCTGGGTGCGCATCATCTTCAGTTCAGCGGGGGTGCAGGAAGCGATGTCGATCTGCCGGCCTTCGTGCTCGACGAACAACTTGCCACGGCTGACGGTGTTCAAGCCGTTGATGCAACGCAGCAGGCTGGATTTGCCAGAGCCGGACAGGCCCATGAGCACGCAGATCTCACCTTTGTTGATTTCCAGGTTGGCTTTCTCCACACCGACGATCAAACCGGATTTCTGAAGAATCTCCGGCCGCGAAAAGCCTTGGTCGAGTAGTTCCAGGGCGGGCTTCGGACGGGCGGCGAAGATGACGTCGACGTCTTCGAAACGGATGATGCTCATACGTCACCTCTTTTCACAGTTTCCCGTTGTTTGCAGATTCGATCGAGGATGATGGCCAGCAGGACGATCGCCAGGCCGGCTTCGAAGCCCATGGCGATATCGGCGGTGTTCAGTGCATTGACCACCGGTTTGCCCAGGCCATCGGCACCCACCAGCGCGGCGATCACCACCATCGACAACGACAGCATGATGCATTGGGTGATACCGGCCGCGATGCTGGGCATCGCATGGGGCAGTTCAATGCGCGACAGGAGTTGGCGACGGGAGCAGCCGAAGGCTTTGCCGGCGTCCATCAGTTCGTCCGGAACGTCGCGGATGCCCAGGTAGGTCAGGCGGATGGGCGCGGCAATCGCGAACACCACCGTGGAGATCAGGCCCGGGACCACACCCAGACCGAAAAGGGTCAGGGTAGGAATGAGGTAGACGAAGGTCGGTACGGTCTGCATCAGATCGAGCACCGGACGCATCAAGGTATAGAACATCGGCTTGTGCGCGGCGACAATGCCCAGCGGTACGCCGATGATCACGCATACGAATGTGGCGAACGTCACTTGGGCCAGGGTCTCCATGGTTTCCTGCCAGTAGCCGAGGTTGAATATCAGCAAGAATGAAAAGGCGACGAAAAGTGTCAGGCTGACCTTGCGTTGGATGTAATAAGCCAGGAGTGCAAATATCGCGATCAAAGCCAGGGGGTTGAACCACAGAAGGGCGTGCGTCAGCGCAGTGATGGTCCCGGACAACGCCAGGGATATAGCGTCGAATACGTCTGCGCCATGCTGCGTCAACCAATCGACATACCGGGCAATGATCTCGCCCAAGGGAAGTTTCTCTTGTGTAATCCACATATCACTAATCCGGCTGATGGAAGAAATGACTCGCGAACGCAACCACCCGGGCACAGGCGTGTACGGCTGATCCAATCGCACGGCGGGCCTGAAGTTCTGTTATCGCTGGGCGATGCGTTACCTGGCGGGGGCTAGGTTCTGTCCTGGCTGGAGCATCGATGACCTCGCTTCAAATGGTTGATATCTGTGGCCCAAGCGTTCGGGCAGCACAGAGCGCCTGCGCGCTGAACTCGCGTTGGCAGTTATCTGGATTTGGGCAGTGGGTGACAGATGAAGGGTATGACGAAGGCAGTCGTTCCGGCATTCTTTGGCCGGATGGCGAAGTTCTTTCAGCGGCGTTCAGCAAAAAAATCATAATGGCGGCTCGTTGTTGTTGTTTTAGAGTCCTTGCCTCTTGGAGATACAACCAGGCGCGCCTCACGGACATGTTGTTTCATGCCTGGGCCCGGCTTGTTTGATGGGAGCGGTGGTTGGATCTCCATGATGCTGGACTTTAAGTGCTCGAGACGGTCAAGTCAACAAAATGTACTCATGTGTACATTAAGGGATCATGAGAGTACATTTCTATCACGTATTTGAAGAGAGAGGCGCACGATGCCGCAGGTAGGGAAGGCCCGTAGTAAGGCCCAGGACGCAGGCTGGCGAGGCTCGCCGGAGGGCTGGCTGGAAGCGGCCTACGTGGCCCTGAAAGAGTCGGGCATCGATGCGGTCCGGGTCATGCCACTGGCCAAGCGCCTGGGTTTGTCACGCACCAGCTTCTACTGGTTTTTCGAGGACCGTGAGCAACTGCTGGCTGCTTTGCTGTCGCGTTGGCGGGAGACCAACACGGGGGGGCTGATCCGGCAAAGTGAAAGCTATGCCGAAAGCATTTCCGAGGCGATCCTGAATGTGTTCGAGTGCTGGCTCAACCCGCAATTGTTCGACTCGCAATTCGAGTTCGCCGTGCGCAGCTGGGCGCTTCAGTCTGCTGAAGTGGCCCAAGAGGTGGCGGTGGTGGACGAGCAGCGCATGAACGCCCTGGCGAACATGTTCAAGCGCTTTGGCTACGACAGCCAGGGGGCTGATGCGCGGGCCCGAACGATCTATCTGACGCAGATCGGCTACATCACCATGAACACGACAGAGTTGATCACCGTGCGCTTCCAGCGCATCCCGCATTACGTGAGCATCTTCACCGGCAAAGTCCCCAAGCAGCGTGAGCTGGATCGTTTCTACGGGAAGTTCGGTTATGCCGAAAAAGAGCCCGGGGTCTTTGTGCCCTTGACCGACACGTTCGAAGGTCACGGCGATGATCAATGAGACCCTTGGGATCATTGGCGGTACCGGTTGGTTGGGCGGCGCGATTGCCAAGGCAGTCCTGGCGAAGGAGCTGGTGCCGGCGGGCAACCTGATCATTTCCAATCGCTCGGGCAATCATCCGTTGGCTCAACAAGGTGCTTGCCTGGTCACGGACAACCAGGACCTGGTGGATCGCAGCGCCGTGGTGATCATTGCGGTTCGTCCCGAGCATTTCGCCAGCCTGGGCATCGATGCGACGGGTAAGACGGTGATCTCCCTGATGGCCGGGATCACCGCGCAGGCGATTGCAGCGCAGACTTCGGCTTCAGCGGTCGTGCGGGCGATGCCCAACGCGGCGGTGGAAATCGGACAGTCCTTTACGCCTTGGTATGGTTTTAGCGCGATAGCGCCGGCGACGAAAAGCCTCGTGCAGCAGCTGTTCGAGTGTGTGGGCACTGCGGCTGAGGTCGAAAAAGAAGATTTCATTGATTACCTCTCCGCGCTCTCGGGCACTGGCCCGGCCTTTCCGGCCTTGTTGATGACGGCGCTGGCCCATCAGGCGATGCTGGCCGGTATACCTGGCGACATCGCACAGTTGGCGGCGAAAAGTGTCGTGGTCGACAGCAGCCAGTTGCTGGCGAGTCGTGACGCCCAGCAGATGATCGACGCCTTGGTGGCTTACCGGGGTGTCACGGCCGTCGCCTTGCAGGTGATGAGCCGGGGGGATTTCGAAGAACAGGTGGGCAGGGCGTTGCAGGCGGGCGCTGCGGTTGCGCGCAAGGGGCTTGAGGCCTGATAAAAGTCCGGGGTACGAAAACGGCGCCTTCCCGTCTTGGGAGAAGCGCCGTTTTTCCTTGAACGAGCCTCAAGTAGCGGGTTTATCGTTACTTGCTTGGATGGGCCGCCTGGAGTTTCTTGGCTTCATCCAAGTGATGTTGCAGGTCCGGCAGCATCTTCTGGGCGAACGCCTTGAGTTCGGTGTTGCCGGCTTTCTTGTCGTCGGTCACGGTATTGGCTTCTTTCTTGAACAGGGCGATGGTTTCTTCGTGGGCCTTGACCTGGTTGTTGGCGAAGGCCGCATCAAAGGACTCATCGCGCACCTCGAGAATCTTCGCCTTGGCTTTCTTCATCAACGTGGTGTCGTCGGGCACTTCGATGTCATGTTTTTTCGCCAGCGTCTTCAGCTCTTCGTTGGCCTTGGTGTGGTCGGTGATCATCTTGTTGGCGAACGCCTTGATGTCCGCCGATTGGCTTTTTTCCAAGGCCAGTTTGCTGGTTTCGATTTCCGCGATGCCACCGACCGCCGCCTCGTCGACGAAGTCGTTGGAAGTCGCGGCCCAGGCCATGCCCATGCTGGTGCTCAGGGCGACTGCCAGGCCAAGTTGACGCAGGATGAATTTGTCCATAAGTGAGTCTCCATACAGGTTGAACGAGCGATTCTTGTCGTCTCTGATCAATGGAGGGTTGTGCCCGGGCAAAGGTTTGATCGCCAAGCGATCCGGTACGACGAACGGTCACCGCTGGTCGGATTTGCGGTCGACAGAACCCCGTTCAAGAGGCCATCCTGATAATCGACGGGCGTTGAAAGGACGCCTGCCACCGATCCATCAAAGGAGGTGTTCCATGCCGGTGTCTCACGATTTGTGCCAGGATCTCAACTACACAAAAGATCAAATCCAGCAAAAACGCAGCGAGAATCCAAGGCTCGACTCGTTACTTCAACAATACTCCCAACTTGATGCCAAGGTGGTCGATGCCGAGAAGCCGTCCTCCGCCGCGCTGCCCGCCGACGTTTTGGAGACGCTCAAGAAGAAGCGATTGCTGATCAAGGACGAGATCGTGGATCACATGCAGAGCGAGCCATAGAACCCGACCCTTCAAGAGCTTTTGTGTCCAGAGAGTGCTCCCGCTGGGTTGCGACTGTAGGAGCTGCCGAGTGCAACGAGGCTGCGATCTTTCCACTGGCGATTGAGTCGCAAGAGAAAGATCGCCTGCTTCGCCAGCGCCTGAAAAGCGGGAGCAATCCCAGGCCACGTCAGGTCCTCATCCCCGGGCAAATCTTGCTTGAGCAGCCGTCAGGTCAATGGATCCCAGCGCTGCGACCAGTCGCTGCCGGTCTTGACGATCTCTCGCAACACTTCGAATGCCTGCTGCAGCGCCGCTGAGTCCCGATCGCGGGAATAGACCAGGTAAGTCGGGTAATTGAATTCCGGTGCCTTGGGCACCCGTTCCAGGATTCCACTGTCCAGGTAGCTCTGCACGACTCGCGTGCGGAAGTAACCGCTGCCGCCGTTTTCCAGGATGTATTGCAGGGCCAGGGGGCCGAGGTTGAAGGTCACGGCAGCCTTGGCCTTGTCTGGCAGCGCGGTGTCGTGTTGGCGCCGGAAGTCCGCGCTCCAGTCGATGTAAACGTAGGGTTCGGGACGGGCGGCCAGGCGCACCAGGATGAGTTTTTCTTCCAGCAGTTGTTCTACCTGCAGGCGTGGCCAGTATTCGGGTTGATAGACCACCGCTGCATCCAGCAGGCCCAGTTCCAACTGTTGCAGCAGCTTCTCGCCGTCGCGGATGTCCATGCGCAGGGCGTGACCGGGGATCTTCTGGCGCAGTTCTCCGGCCCAGGCGAGCATCAAGGGGTTGCACAGGCTGACCTCGCCTCCCAGGTGCAGGACGTTGCGATAGCCCTCGGGCAGCGGCAGGTCCCGGCGGGCCGCTTCCCAGGTTTGCACCAGTTGGTTGGCGTAGACCACAAAGGCCTCGCCGTCGGCGGTCAAGCGCGCGCCGGCACGGTTGCGCACGAACAGCGCGCAGCCGAGCTGGCTTTCGAGCTTCTGGACCCGGGCGGTGATCGCCGTCTGGGTCACGTGCAGCTTTTCGGCGGCTGCGGCGAGGCTGCCGTGACGGACGATTTCCAGGAAAGTGCGGGCGAGGTCGATGTCCATGTTCAGGCCGATGCGGGGGAAGCGGGCATTGTAAGAGCTGCCAAGCCTTCCCCGATACCGGGAGTTACTGGACGGCTTGGGCCTGTCTTATCCGCGCCCAAGGTGCAACCAGGCGTTCGGGCGTACGGCAGGCCTTGTGCTTGAAGACGAAACGACGGCATTTGTCGGCGAAGCCGTGGCGATCGTCCACCATGTCGCGGCGCATCTGTGCGAGTTCGTCATCGCGACACGCCTGGATCGCCGACAGGCTCCGTTCGGCCTTGCGCATCCGGATGCTTTCATAGGTCGGATCGAGCAGCGCGCGGTTGGCTCGCTGCAGCAGCCACAGGCCGAACTCGTCGGGGCAACGTGGGCCGATCTCCTGGACCATGCCGTAGCGCAACGCCTGCAAGGCGCTGATGGGCAGGCAGTCCTGGGTGAGTTTCCAGGCCATGTCCGGACCGACCGCGCGGGGCAGGCTGTAGGTCCAGTATTCAGAGCCGTACAGGCCCATGGTCGCGTAGTGCGGGTTGAGCACGATGTCACGACGCGCCAGCACGATATCGGCGGCCAGGGCCAGCATCACACCGCCGGCCCCGGCGTTCCCCGTCAGACCGCTGACCACCAGTTGCCGGGCGCTGAACAGCTCCAGGCAGACGTCGTCGATGGCTTGTATGTTGGCCCAGGCTTCCAGGCCCGGTTCGGCGTCGGCCTGGATCACGTTCAGGTGCACGCCGTTGGAAAAGCTGCCGCGCCCACCACGGATCAACAGCACCTGGGTGTCCCGGGACTTGGCCCAGCGCAATGCCGCCACCAGGCGCTGGCATTGCTCAGTGCTCATCGCCCCGTTATAGAACTCGAACGTCAGCTCCCCGACATGGCCGCATTCGCGGTAACGAATGGGTTGATAGGGTTCGTCGCTGAACGGCTGCCGGCCCAGGGAACTGTCGAGCACCGGGATACCTTCGAGGCGGTTCGACAGTACATGGCGTGCCGGGCGCTTGAAGGTCTGTTCGCCGGGTTGCGGTTTGCGGCGCAGTGCGCCGATCCACAGGCTGGCATCCCCTGTCGCCACCAGCACCGCATCGTCACGCATGGCCAATAGCTCGCCGGGCAGGCCGCGGCGAACGTCCGGATGGGCGTCGTACAGGTAAAACTGTTCGCCGGCCAAGCTTGCGAGCACACCGGGCTGACCGTCCGCGGCGTCGATGCAGCGCTTGATGAAACCGCTGCTGTCGTGCCAGCTGAAGCTGCGATCGTCCTGGGTCATGTTCGGTTGCAGGCGCCCGATCACGTCATGGCGGCCATAGTCCAGTGGCACCGGGACGAAACCGTCATGGTATTTTTCCACGACCTCGCGGATGCAACGAATGGCCGCGTCGCTCACCGGGCCGTTGTACAGCTCCGATTTACGCAGGCCTTTGGGCAGGTCGAATTCCCACGTGGCCCACACGGGCCCGGCATCCATTTCCTCCAACGCCTGCAATGCGGTGACACCCCAGCGTTCGGGCTGCCGGGTGATCGCCCAGTCCAGGGCACTGGCACCGCGATCGCCGACAATCCCCGGATGAATGATCACCACCGGGCGCCGTGGGTTGCGCCACAACTGCTCGGGTACGCGGTCCTTGAGAAACGGGCAGATCACCAGGTCGGCGCCGCTTTCTTCGATTTGCCGGCAGACCGAGGCCGCATCGGTGAACAACACCATGCTGGGGCGATAACCGGCCTCGCGCAGGTCCAGCCAGGCGCGTTGGGTCAAGCCGTTGAATGCGCTGGACAGCAGAACGATCTTCAGTGGGGGCATAGGTCTCTCTTCCTTGAGATGAGCAGGCACAGGCTCCCGATGAGCCGTCCCTGGCCTTGATGGAAGCGCTACGTTAGCGGTTGAAGGACGAGCGGGAACTGACAGGGGTCAAGGTTGTGTGCGGTGGGAAATCAAGGAGGGGCAAAAACACGAATCCCGCCATGGAGGCGGGATTCGTTGGCAATCAAAAGGCTCGCGAGGAAGGCGAACTCAATCTCAGGCTGGGAACAGCTCGGACAGTTTCATGGCCAGCATCATGTCGCCTTCGGCGCGCAGCTTGCCGCCCATGAACGCTTGCATGCCGTCGGTGCTGCCGTCGACGATGCCTTGCAGGGTTTCGCCATCCATCACCAGGGTCACCTGGGCGTCCGGGTTTTCACCTTCCTGCAGTTCGCAGGTGCTGTCCTTGACGATCAGCGAGAAATGCTTGGATTCATCGATGCGGAAACCGAATACCAGGTCCAGGCCGGCAGCGGCGGCTGGGTTGAACTTGGCTTTCATGGCTTGTACGGCGTCGGCTACGGAGGTCATGGTTTCGATCCTTATTTGGGTGGTACAGCAAGGGTCTACAGTAATCCGGACTCAGCGAAAGGTGATGAGGTCCGGGGCCTTCAACAGTTGCAGGTGGGCATGGCTGTTGAAGGAAGCCAGGGCCACCTCGCGGCCCCTGAATTTCAGGTGGTTGAGCGAGGTGTTGACGATTTGCCAGTTCAGTTCGAAGGCCTGTCGGGCCGGTATCCGGGTGATCAGGTGGAGCAGGGCGGTGATGGTGCCGCCGGAGGTGAACACGGCGATCTTGTGGGTGTTGTCGGCTTGCTCCAGGATGCGCTGCAGGCCCGCCTGGACCCGCTCGACGAAACCCAGCCAGCTTTCGAGACCGGGCGGGTCATACTGGCCGCTCAGCCAGCGCTCGACGATCAGCACGAAGATACGCTGGAATTCGGCGCGGTTCTGCGCGGCGTTGCGCAGGATATGCAACGCCTCGGGTTCCTGGGGGAGCATATCCGGCAACAGGGCGCGAATGACCGCGTCGGCATCGAACTCGTTGAACGCCGGGTCGATTTCCAATTCGGGGACCGGCATGCCGGCGGCGGACATCTGGCCCAGCGCACCGACGGCGGTATCCTGTTGGCGCCGCAGGTCACCCGAGAGGCAGCGGTCGAATACGACACCGAGCTCGGCGAGGTGGTCGCCGAGCACTTGCGCCTGGCGTACGCCATTGGGCGAGAGGACATCGTAGTCGTCCGCACCAAAGGAGGCCTGGCCATGTCGAATCAGATAGATACTGCCCACGTCCGCGTCATCCCGGTACGTTGAAGGTTTGGCGAGGTTATGGGGATGGCGGTGAGCTGTCAATGAAAAAACATACGCTTGTTTGAAATGCCCGTTGCAGCCTTGCCCTGCCTCGCTCGCGTCAAGGTAACCATAGGTTTCTTGGCTGGTCGCGACGCAGGCGCATGGGTATGCTGGGACTGTCACGCGCCTGCGTTCAGTGGCGCATTGCATTTAAGGAGTTGCTGTGGAGTTTTTCATCGAGTATGCCGGTTTCCTGGCCAAGACCGTGACGCTGGTGATCGCCATCCTGGTGGTGCTGGCCAGTTTTGCTGCGCTGCGCAGCAAGGGGCGGCGCAAGTCCGCCGGCCAGTTGCAGGTGAGCAAACTCAACGATTTCTACAAGGGGTTGCGCGAGCGCCTGGAACAGACGTTGCTGGACAAGGATCAGCTCAAGGCCTTGCGCAAGGCCGAAGGCAAGGCAGAAAAGGCCGGGAAGAAAAGCAAGGACAAGCCGGCGGCCAAGCCCCGGGTGTTCGTGCTGGACTTCGACGGTGACATCAAGGCCTCGGCCACCGAGAGCCTGCGTCATGAAATCACCGCACTGCTGACCCTGGCAACGCCGAAGGATGAAGTGGTGCTGCGCCTGGAAAGTGGCGGCGGCATGGTTCACAGCTATGGCCTGGCCTCGTCGCAACTGGCGCGGATCCGTCAGGCCGGCGTGCCGCTGACCGTCTGCATCGACAAGGTCGCGGCCAGCGGTGGCTACATGATGGCGTGCATCGGCGAGAAGATCATCAGTGCTCCCTTCGCGATCCTGGGTTCCATCGGCGTCGTCGCGCAATTGCCCAACGTCAACCGGCTGCTGAAGAAACACGACATCGATTTCGAAGTGTTGACGGCCGGGGAATACAAACGCACGTTGACGGTGTTCGGCGAAAATACCGAGAAGGGCCGGGAGAAATTCCAGGAAGACCTGGACATCACCCATGAACTGTTCAAGAACTTCGTGTCCAACTATCGCCCGCAACTGGCCATCGATGAAGTGGCGACCGGTGAGGTCTGGTTGGGTGTCGCGGCGCAGGGCAAGGGCTTGGTGGACGAGCTGAAAACCAGCGATGAATACCTGGCCGAACGGGCCAAGGGTGCCGAGCTGTACCACCTGCACTACGCCGAACGCAAAAGCCTGCAGGAACGCATTGGCATGGCGGCCAGCGGTTCGGTGGATCGCGTGCTGCTCAGTTGGTGGAGCCGCCTGACCCAGCAGCGGTTCTGGTAATCGCAAAAATAGTGCCTACCCCCCGCTGTGGGAGCGAGCTTGCTCGCGATAGCGGCGGCACATTCAACATGGATGCAGGCTGACCCAGCGCTATCGCGAGCAAGCTCGCTCCCACAGGGGTTCTGAGGCGGGCTGAAGCTTCGGGTTCACCGCTATCCCTTTGTGGGAGTGAGGTGGATCAAGGCACCGAAAACAAAAAAAGCCCTGAACCGGCACACCCGGATCAGGGCTTTTTTCATGGGGCTGTTTCAGCGACGACGGAACAGTGGCAGCGGCTCGTCAGTGGCAGCCTGGTAGGTCACCGAGAAGTCCTTGAGGCTTTCGAGGGCTTCGTAGGGGTCTTTGTCGGCGCGCAAGGCAAAGGCGTCGAAACCGCAGCGGCGCATGTAGAACAGCTGGTCGCGCAGCACGTCGCCAATCGCCCGCAATTCACCCTTGAAACCATAGCGGTCACGCAGCAGGCGGGCGTTGGAGTAGCTGCGCCCGTCGGTGAAGGCCGGGAAGTTCAGGGCGATGACCTGCAACTGGTTGGCGTCTTCGCCGATTTCTTCCGCTTCCTCGTCGGCGTCCAGCCACACACCCAGGCCGCCGTCGCGGGCCTTGAGGGCATGGGCATGATCGCGCCACAGGGCCAGTGGCACGATCAGGTCGTCGCAGTTGGAGATGCCATCGAGGGTCGCGTCCTTGGGCAACAGGTGCCAGGTTTCGTCGATGACCTCGTTGTTCTTAATGATTCGCTGCATAGACGCGTTCCTTGAAGAGGTCGATGCCAATACGTTGGTAAGTGTCGATGAAGCGCTCGTCCGCGGTACGTTGTTCGATGTACACGTCGATCAGCTTCTCGATCACGTCAGGCATGTCATCCTGGGCAAACGACGGGCCGAGGATCTTGCCCAGGCTGGCGTCGCGGCTGCCGCTGCCGCCCAGGGAGACCTGGTAGAACTCTTCGCCTTTCTTGTCCACACCCAGGATGCCGATGTGGCCGACGTGGTGGTGACCACAGGCGTTCATGCAGCCGGAAATGTTCAGGTCCAGCTCGCCGATGTCGAACAGGTAGTCCAGGTCATCGAAACGACGCTGGATCGATTCGGCGATAGGGATCGACTTGGCGTTGGCCAGGGAGCAGAAGTCGCCGCCCGGGCAGCAGATCATGTCGGTCAGCAGGCCGATGTTCGGGGTGGCGAAACCTTGTTCGCGCAGCTCGCCCCACAGGGTGAACAATTGGCTCTGTTCAACGTCCGCCAGGATGATGTTCTGCTCGTGGGAGGTGCGCAGCTGGCCGAAGCTGTAGCGCTCGGCCAGGTCGGCCACGGCGTCCAGTTGCTTGTCGGTGATGTCGCCCGGTGCGACGCCGGTGGGTTTCAGGGACAGGGTCACCGCGACATAACCCGGCTTCTTGTGGGCCAGGGTGTTGCGGGTGCGCCAGCGGGCGAAGCCCGGGTGTTCCTTGTCCAGGGCTGCCAGTTCGGCGTCCTGATTGCTCAGGGCCTTGTAGTCTGGATCGACGAAATGCTTGGCGACGCGATGCACTTCGGCTTCGGTCAGGGTGGTCTGGCCGCCACGCAGGTGAGCCATCTCGGCTTCGACCTTCTCGGCGAACACTTCAGGCGTCAGGGCCTTGACCAGGATCTTGATCCGCGCCTTGTACTTGTTGTCACGACGGCCGTAGCGGTTGTACACCCGCAGGATGGCGTCGAGGTAGCTCAGCAGGTCCTGCCACGGCAGGAACTCGTTGATGAACGCGCCAACCACCGGGGTACGCCCCAGGCCGCCGCCCACGAGCACACGGAAGCCCAGTTCGCCGGCTGCGTTGTAGACCGTCTCCAGGCCGATGTCGTGGACTTCGATAGCCGCACGGTCCGAACTCGAGCCGTTGATGGCGATCTTGAACTTGCGCGGCAGGTAGGCGAACTCCGGGTGGAACGTCGTCCACTGGCGAACGATTTCGCACCATGGCCGCGGGTCGATCAACTCGTCGGCCGCGACACCGGCGAACTGGTCGGTGGTGACGTTGCGCAGGCAGTTGCCGCTGGTCTGGATCGCGTGCATCTGCACGGTGGCCAGCTCGGCCAGGATCTCGGGCACATCTTCCAGGGCCGGCCAGTTGTACTGGACGTTCTGCCGCGTACTGATGTGGGCATAGCCCTTGTCATAGTCACGGGCAATTTGCGCCAGCTTGCGCACCTGGCGCGAAGTCAGCTGGCCATAAGGCACAGCCACGCGCAGCATCGGGGCGAAGCGCTGGATATACAGGCCATTCTGCAAGCGCAGAGGGCGGAATTCTTCTTCGCTCAGCTCGCCTGCCAGATAGCGTCGGGTCTGATCACGGAACTGCTTGACGCGGTCCTCGATGATTCGCTGATCGTACTCGTCATATACGTACATATAAGTCTCGGTCTCAGGCTTGGGCCGATCAGAAACAGCTGCATGTTGGCTCGCTGGAATCGGGTTCTGCCTCGGCAATTCTGCGCGCACGGCCGCGCACTCCTAGAGGAGCCGGTGCAAGATACCTGTTTTGAGTTATGCGCAAAAGTGATGTTTGAATATATGTAAAGAACCAAATCGACTAATGAGATTGATTATTGCCTAACCCACATTTGTCGTACGGGCAATCATCGTCTTAACTGTGGTCGAGTCCCTATGCAATCACCTACAAAACCGACAAGAGGCGATGCAATGAGCAATCCGACCAAAGCAAGGAAAAGCGACAGTACTGTTGATGCCTGGGCCATTTTGTTCCTGATTATCCTGGTGGTGGGCACCGCAGTGTTCTGGGTCAGTCACCAATAAACGGTTATCCCTGGCGATGAAAAACCTGTGGGAGCGAGCTTGCTCGCGATAGCGGTGGTTCAGTCGGATTGATGTCGACTGGCGCACCGTCATCGCGAGCGAGCTCGCTCCCACAGGGTCATGTGTTGTGTTGGAGAACGTTACAACCCCGCCAGATGCACCACCAGCTTGACGATGCCAAACAGCGTCAAGGCGAAAATCACCGTGAACGCGATCCCCAATATCACGAAGTGACTCGGCTTGCCGTGGGTGAAATCCCGGGCGCGGTTCTTGCCACTCTGTACGCCGAAGGCGGCGGCCAGCACGCTGTGCATCATCTGCCACAGGGTCGGCGGCTTGTTGTCGACTGGATCGTCCATAAATCCCTCGTCTGCCATGTGTGTGGGACAAGCATAGACAAAAAAAGATCGCAGGCTTCGCCAGCGCCTACGGGAACACACAAAACCCTGTAGGAACTGGCGAAGCCTGCGATCTTTTAAGGGCGCTTAGTTGTCGTAGCCCAGGTTCGGCGCCAGCCAACGCTCAGTCACGCTCAAATCCTGGCCCTTGCGCGCGGTGTAGCTCTGGACTTGGTCCTTGTCGATCTTGCCCACGGCGAAGTATTGCGCCTGGGGATGAGCGAAATACCAGCCGCTGACCGCTGCCGCCGGGAACATGGCGTAGTGTTCGGTGAGGAACACGCCGCTGCGGCCGGCTTTCAGTTCGCTAGCCTCGGGATCGAGCAGGCGGAACAAGGTGGCTTTCTCGGTGTGATCCGGGCAGGCCGGGTAGCCGGGGGCAGGGCGGATGCCGGTGTACTGCTCCTTGATCAGCGCCTCGTTGTCCAGGCTCTCGTCCCGGGCATAACCCCAATGCTCCTTGCGCACCTGCTGGTGCAGCCATTCGGCGCAGGCTTCGGCCAGGCGGTCGGCCAGGGCCTTGACCATGATGGAGTTGTAGTCGTCACCGGCCTCCTGATAGGCCTTGGCGACTTCTTCGGCACCGATGCCGGCGGTGGTGATGAAGCCGCCGACGTAGTCGGTCACGCCGCTGTCCTTGGGCGCGACGAAGTCGGCCAGGGAAAAGTTCGGCTTGCCGTCGGTCTTGATGATCTGCTGGCGCAAGTGATGCAGGCGCGCCAGTGGCTTGCCATCGTCGCCGTAGACTTCCAGGTCGTCGTCATGCACCTGGTTGGCCGGCCAGAAGCCGAACACGGCGCGGGCGCTGATGAGTTTCTCGTCGATCAGCTTGCGCAGCATCGCCCGGGCATCGGCGTACAGCGCGGTGGCGGCTTCGCCGACCACTTCGTCGGTGAGGATGCGCGGGTATTTGCCGGCCAGGTCCCAGGAGATGAAGAACGGTGTCCAGTCGATGTATTCGGCCAGGACGTTCAAGTCGATGTTGTCCAGCACCTTGGCGCCGGTGAAGGTCGGCTTGACCGGCTGGTAGCTGCTCCAGTCGAACTGTGGCTTCTTGGCCACGGCCGCGGGGTAGCTCAGGCGCTCGGTGCGGGCGCTGCGGTTGGCCGTGCGCTCGCGTACCTCGATGTAGTCCTGGCGGGTTTTCTCGACGAACGCCGGCTTGAGTTCCTTGGACAGCAACTGGGTCGCCACGCCCACGGCGCGGGAGGCGTCGGTGACGTAGATCACCGCGTCGTTGCTGTACTTGGGCTCGATCTTCACCGCCGTGTGGGCCTTGGAGGTGGTGGCGCCACCGATCATCAGCGGCAGATGGAAGTCCTGGCGCTGCATCTCCCGCGCCACATGCACCATCTCATCCAGGGACGGGGTGATCAGGCCGGACAGGCCGATGATGTCGCATTTCTGCTCCTTGGCCACCTGCAGGATCTTCTCCGCTGGCACCATCACGCCCAGGTCGACGATGTCATAACCGTTGCAACCGAGCACCACGCCGACGATGTTCTTGCCGATGTCATGGACGTCGCCCTTGACCGTGGCCATCAGGATCTTGCCCTTGGCTTCCGGCTTGTCGCCTTTTTCCGCCTCGATGAACGGAATCAGGTGGGCCACGGCCTGCTTCATCACACGGGCGGACTTGACCACTTGGGGCAGGAACATTTTGCCGGCACCAAACAGGTCGCCGACGATGTTCATGCCGGCCATCAGCGGGCCTTCAATGACTTCGATCGGCCGGGTGAACGACAGTCGCGACTCTTCGGTGTCTTCGACGATGTGGGTAGTGATGCCCTTGACCAGCGCATGCTCCAGGCGCTTGTTCACTTCCCAGCCGCGCCATTCCTCGGTTTCCGCTTCCTTGACGCTGCCGTCGCCCTTGTACTTGTCGGCGATGGCGAGCAGGGCGTCGGTGCCTTCGGGGGTGCGGTTGAGGATCACGTCTTCCACGGCGTCACGCAGTTCCGCCGGGATCTGGTCGTAGATCTCCAGTTGGCCGGCGTTGACGATGCCCATGGTCAGGCCCGCGCGGATCGCATACAGCAGGAACACCGAGTGGATCGCCTCGCGCACCGGGTTGTTGCCACGGAACGAGAACGACACGTTGGACACGCCGCCCGAGGTCAGCGCGTACGGCAGTTCGTCGCGGATGTAGGCGCAGGCGTTGATGAAGTCCACGGCATAGTTGTTGTGTTCTTCGATACCGGTGGCGACGGCGAAGATGTTCGGGTCGAAGATGATGTCTTCCGGCGGGAAGCCGACTTCATTGACCAGGATGTCGTAGGAGCGCTTGCAGATTTCCTTCTTGCGCGCCTCGGTGTCGGCCTGGCCGGCTTCGTCGAACGCCATCACCACCACGGCGGCACCGTAGCGTTTGCACAGCTTGGCGTGGTGAATGAACTGCTCGACGCCTTCCTTCATGCTGATGGAGTTGACGATGCCCTTGCCCTGGATGCACTTGAGGCCGGCTTCGATCACTTCCCACTTGGAGGAGTCGATCATGATCGGCACGCGGGAAATATCCGGTTCGCCGGCAATCAGATTGAGGAAGGTCACCATGGCCTTCTTCGAATCGAGCATGCCCTCGTCCATGTTGATGTCGATCACCTGGGCGCCGGCCTCGACCTGCTGCAGGGCCACTTCCAACGCTTCGGTGTAGTTGTCCTCGCGGATCAACCGGGCGAACTTGGCGGAGCCGGTGATGTTGGTCCGCTCGCCGACGTTGACGAACAAGGAGCTGCGATCGATGGTGAACGGTTCCAGGCCCGACAGGCGGCAAGCCCGCGGGATCTCTGGAATCTGCCGCGGCGCGTAGCCGGCCACGGCCTTGGCGATGGCCTCGATGTGCGCCGGGGTGGTGCCGCAGCAACCGCCGACAATGTTCAGGAAGCCGCTCTGGGCAAACTCTTCGATGACCTTGGCCGTCTCGGCCGGCAGTTCGTCGTATTCGCCGAACTCGTTGGGCAGGCCGGCGTTGGGGTGGGCCGATACGTGGGTGCTGGCCTTGTTCGACAGCTCTTCCAGGTACGGGCGCAGTTCGCTGGCGCCGAGGGCGCAGTTCAGGCCCACGGAGATCGGCTTGGCGTGGGCCACCGAGTTCCAGAAGGCTTCGGTGGTCTGGCCGGAGAGGGTGCGGCCGGAGGCGTCGGTGATGGTGCCGGAGATCATGATCGGCAGTTCGACGCCCAGTTCTTCGTAGACCCCTTGCACGGCGAAGATCGCCGCCTTGGCGTTCAGCGTGTCGAAGATGGTCTCGATCAGGATCAGGTCGGCGCCGCCTTCGATCAGGCCCTTGGTGGCTTCGGTGTAGTTCTCCACCAGTTCGTCGAAGGTCACGTTGCGGTAGCCGGGGTTGTTCACGTCCGGCGACAGCGAGCAGGTGCGGCTGGTCGGGCCGAGCACGCCGGCGACGAAGCGCGGCTTGTCCGGGGTCTCCAGGGTCTTGGCGTCGGCCACCTGGCGGGCCAGGCGCGCGCCTTCCAGGTTCAGCTCGTAGGCCAGGCCCTGCATGCCGTAGTCGGCCTGGGACACCTGGGTGGCGTTGAAGGTGTTGGTTTCCAGGATATCGGCGCCGGCATCCAGGTAGGCTTTTTCAATGGCACCGATCACGTCGGGACGGCTGAGCACCAGCAAATCGTTGTTGCCCTTGACGTCGCTCGGCCAGTCGGCAAAACGCTTGCCGCGGTAGTCCTGTTCTTCCAGCTTGTAGCTCTGGATCATCGTGCCCATGCCGCCGTCGAGGATCAGGATGCGTTCCTTGAGGGCTTGCTGGAGAAGATAAAGGCGAGCGCTGCGATCGGACATAGGACTACCTGGAAAAAAAGACCATTACGAAGGCCGGGATGATAGCAAACCTGCGCAGGATTTGATCATGAGGGGCTTTTGCATGAATATCGCTCATGTTTGCAAGGCGATGCTGGCCCGGTAGAATCGCCGGACTATCTCTTAGGGACCCGAGACATGCCGTACCGCGTCTTATTCGGCAGTCTGTTGCTGTCGTTGTCTTTTAGCGCAGCCGCCGGGAATCCCGTTCCGGCGATCTCCTACACCCGCGACATCCAGCCGATCTTCACGGAAAAATGCGTGGCCTGTCATGCCTGCTACGACTCCGCCTGCCAATTGAACCTGGGCAGCGGCGAAGGTGCGGCACGGGGCGCGAGCAAGCTGTCGGTGTATGACGGCGAGCGGCGCCAGGCGGCCGAGCCGACCCGCCTGTTCTACGATGCCTCCGGCCCGCGCGCCTGGCAGCGCAAAGGCTTCTATTCGGTGCTCGACGCCCAAGGCAACCAGGCGGCGTTGATGGCGCGGATGCTGGAGCTGGGGCACCGTACGCCATTGCAGCCCAACGCCAAATTGCCGGAAGACATCGTGCTTGGGCTCAACCGTGACAACACCTGCCCGGTGCCGGGGCAGTTCGAGCAATATGCCGCTGCGCATCCCCGCGAAGGCATGCCGCTGGCGGTCACCGGCCTGACCGACCAGCAATACCAGACCCTGCAGCGCTGGCTGGCCGCCGGCGCCCCGATCGACCAGCAGGCCTTGGCCCCGAGCGCCGCCGAAGCCTTGCAAGTGGTGCAGTGGGAAAACCTGCTCAACGCCCCCGGCGCCCGGGAAAGCCTGGTGGGGCGCTGGTTGTTCGAACACTGGTTCCTGGCGCATATCTATTTCAAGGACGGCGAGCCGGGGCATTTCTTCCAATGGGTGCGTTCGCGTACGCCCACCGGGCAGCCCATCGACCTGATCAACACCCGCCGCCCGAACGACGATCCCGGCACCCGCGTCTATTATCGGCTCTGGCCGGTGCAAGGGGTGATCGTGCACAAGACCCACATCACCTACGGCTTGAGCGCGGCGAAGATGGCGCGGATCAAGAGCCTGTTCTACAGCGGCAAGTGGCAGGTCACCGCGTTGCCGGGCTACGGTCCGGAGCGCCGGGCCAACCCGTTTTCCACCTTCGAAGCGATTCCGGCCCAGGCCCGTTACCAATTCATGCTCGATAACGCCGAGTATTTCGTGCGGACGTTCATCCGCGGGCCGGTGTGCCGGGGCCAGATCGCCACGGACGTGATCCGCGATAATTTCTGGGCGCTGTTCCAGGCCCCCGAACACGACCTGTACATCACCGACCCGAACTACCGCGGCCAGGCCACACCGCTGCTGGCGATGCCGGGGCAGAACGACGACGTGGGCAGCGTCCTCAGCCTGTGGCTCGATTACCGTGACAAACGCAACGAGTACGAGGCCTTGCGCCGCGATAACTATGCCGAGCTGCCGGCACCGAGTTGGTCGACGCTGTGGGCCGGCAACGACAACGCGCTGCTGAGCATTTTCCGGCATTTCGACAGCGCTTCGGTCACCAAGGGGTTGATCGGGGAGGTGCCGCAGACGATGTGGCTGTTCGACTTCCCGTTGTTGGAGCGTACCTATTATCAGTTGGCGGTGAATTTCGACGTGTTCGGCAACGTCTCCCACCAGGCCCAGACCCGGTTGTATTTCGATTTGATCCGCAACGGTGCGGAGCAGAACTTCCTGCGCCTGATGCCGGCCGACTCCCGGGAAGGCTACCTCGATGACTGGTACCAGGCCGGTGGCAAATTCAAGATGTGGCTCGATTATGAGGCCATCGACAATGACAAGCCGACCGCCCTCAAGCTTGACGAACGCGACCCCAAGGGTGATTTCGCCCAGCAACTGCTGGTCCGTTATGGCGATCTGAACGCGCATCCCGATCCAATCAACCGCTGCGACGGTGCCTACTGCTCGCGCCCGAACATCGACCCGGCGCTGCAAAACGCCGAGCAGGCCCTCAGTCGGCTGGTGTCGCGCCCAGCGGCGGGGCTCAAGGTGATCGACCAACTGCCGGAAGCGACCCTGTTGCGCATCGAAACCGCCAGCGGCCAACGTGAGGTCTACAGCCTGCTGCGCAACCGGGCCCACAGCAACGTGGCGTTCCTGCTGGGCGAGGAAACGCGCTATCAGCCGGGGCTGGACACGCTGACGGTCTACCCGGGCGTGCTCAGCAGCTATCCGAACTTCATGTTCAACATTCAGGCCGGGCAAGTGCCGGCATTCGTCGAGGCCATGGAACGTGCCCAGGATGAGCCGGCGTTCGAGCGGATTGTCGAACGCTGGGGGATTCGCCGCAGTCACCCGCAGTTCTGGTATTACTTCCATGACCTGAGCCAGTACATCCAGGAAACGGAGCCCGTGGAAAGCGGTGTGCTGGACATGAATCGCTACCAGAACCTCTGATCGGCCTGTCCGGCGGCAAACCCCGTTCCGTCGGACGCTTTCCTGACAAAAATACTAGGACTTTGTCCGGCGCGATGATTGGCGTAAACTGCCGTCAAGCCTGCGAGGAGTTTCCATGACCGCCATTACCATTACCGATGCCGCCCACGATTACCTGGCCGACCTGCTGTCCAAGCAGAACACCCCGGGTATCGGGATCCGCATCTTCATCACCCAGCCCGGCACCCAGTACGCAGAGACGTGCATTGCCTACTGCAAGCCGGGAGAAGAAAAACCCGAAGACACCGCGTTGGGGCTCAAGAGCTTCACCGCGTACATCGACTCGTTCAGCGAAGCCTTCCTGGACGATGCGGTAGTCGACTACGCCACCGACCGCATGGGCGGCCAGCTGACCATCAAGGCACCGAACGCCAAGGTGCCGATGGTCAATGCCGACAGCCCGGTCAACGAGCGCATCAATTACTACCTGCAAACCGAGATCAACCCGGGGCTGGCCAGCCACGGCGGCCAGGTTTCGCTGATCGACGTGGTGGAAGACGGCATCGCCGTGCTCCAGTTCGGCGGCGGCTGCCAGGGCTGCGGCCAGGCTGACGTGACCTTGAAGGAAGGCATCGAGCGCACCTTGCTCGAACGCATTCCAGAGCTCAAGGGCGTGCGCGACGTGACCGACCATACGCAGAAAGAAAACGCCTACTACTGATTGTGGCGATACCATCTTGCGATCAGTTCGTAACCTGTAGGAGCGAGCTTGTGGGAGCAAGGCTTGCCCGCGATGCAAACACCTCGGTGTAGTTGATAGACCGAGGCGACGCCTTCGCGGGCAAGCCTTGCTCCCACTGGTTCGCCCCTATAGGGGGATCCAGGTGGATTGTCTGGCGAGTCAGGGCCGGTAGAGATGCGCATGTCCGGCGCGGTACAGCGACGATTCGCTGAACACGTCATTGCCCAGCACACGCCCCACCAGGATCAGCGCCGTTCGGCGGAAACCCTTGGCCTGCACCTTCTCGGCAATATCTGCCAGCGTCCCCATCGCCCAGTCCTGATCCGGCCATGTCGCCCGGTGGATCACCGCAATCGGGCAATCCGCGCCGTAGTGGGGCAGCAGTTCGTCGACGATCTTTTCCAGGTGATTGACCCCCAGGTGAATCGCCATGGTCGCCCCGTGCTGTGCCAGGTTGCCCAGTTCTTCCCCAGCGGGCATCGGGGATTTATCGGCGTAACGAGTGAGGATCAGGCTCTGGGAGATGTCCGGCAAGGTCAGTTCGGCACCCAGCAGGGCGGCGCAGGCTGAGGTCGCGGTCACGCCCGGGATGATTTCGAAAGGGATGTCCAGTTCCCGCAGGCAACGAATCTGTTCGCCGATGGCGCCGTACAGGCTCGGGTCGCCGGAGTGCACCCGGGCCACGTCCTGGCCCTTGAGATGGGCGCTGCTGATCAATTCGATGATTTGTTCCAGATGCAGCTCGGCGCTGTTGATCACCTGTTCGGCACAATGGCCTTCGAGGACGGCGGTCGGCACCAGCGAGCCGGCGTAGATGATCACCGCGCACTGGCGGATCAGTCGCTGGCCTTTGACCGTGATGAGGTCCGGGTCGCCGGGGCCGGCGCCGATGAAGTACACGGTCATGACCGGCTCCTGTGGAAGGTGGGTGAGCGTCGCCCAGATGAAGATTGCTCATGATCCTGGGCGGCGATTATCGGGATTTATGCCACGACCGCCAATGCCAACGTGCTCATGGGGCCTGTGTGACGGGGAATCAGCAGGGTTGCGGGCGTCGTGCCCAATTGATCGGCCAAGGCCAGGGCGGCGCTTTCGGCGATGCCGTAGCAACCGGTTTGCGCGAAGGCGATCTCGGAGCGATGACTGAGCCGCCGCTCGTAACCGGCCAACTGTTCGGCACTGAAGCAGGTCAGCGGCAAGGCCAGTTGCCCGGCCAGCTCCAGCAGCCCGGGCTCGTCACGCTTGAGGTCGATACTGGCCAGGGCCCGGACCTGGTGAAGTTCGATGCCGTGGGCCAGCAACGTCTGTTCGAGCAAGGCCCGCAGCGTGCTGGCCGGGCACCCGCGCTGGCAGCCCAAGCCGATCACCAGGATCGACCCGGTGCTCATGCGTCGTGGTGGGCTTGACCGTCACGGCGAAACAGCCAGGCGCTGATCAGGCCCAGGGCCAGCCAGAAGGCGACGTTGGTCACCTGCGAGGCGATCTTGAACTGGCTTTCCAACGCTTCGGGCGCCAGCATCGAGTGGACTTCGGGCTGCGGCGCACCGATAACGTGGGGCACCAGCAACGTCGCCACGCCCAGCAGCTTGAGCAGCCAATGCCGGCCGAAGGCGATCAGGGCAATGCCCACCGCTGTGGACGCCGCGGTGCCGATCCACCACATCTGCCGCTGGGCCAGGTCGGCCGCTGCGGTGCCGGGCAATTCCGGGGGCAGGCCGAGGGTGGGTGCCAGGACGAAAGTGGCATAACCGGCCAGGCCCCAGAGCAGACCCTGGGAGGTGCGAGTCGGTGCGCGCAAGGTGTACAGGCCCGCGAGCATCAGGGCAAAGCCCACGGCGACCACCAGGTTGCCGCCGGTGGTGGACAGCACGCGCTGCCAGCCATCTTCCGGTTCCCAGGCCTCGGCATCATGGGTGTGGGCCACACCGTCGGTGTGCTCATGGACCTCGGTCGCCGGGGCTTTCTCGAAGGTTTCCGCCTGGAGAATCAGCGGCGATACCCAGAAACTCTGCAACAGGGTCAGCAGCAGGGCGGCCAGCAAGCCGCTGAAACCGGCGGTCTGCGCGATACGCTTGATCATGTCGTCAGTTCTCAGTGGCAGGGGAAGGCGGCGCTGTGGCGGGTATCGTGGGCGGCGTTGTGCACCGCTTCGATGTGGGAGAAGCCGGCGAAATAGACCAGCCCCGCGCCCAGGATCGAAGCCAGGATCGCGGCGCTCAGGCGTTGGCTCAGGGTGGTGGTGGTGGTGCTGCTGGCGGTGCGGGCGGTGCTGCTGATGGTCGACATGGCGCTTCCCTCTGTTTTTGTTCCGTGGGGATGCGAGCGCAATGAGATCCCGGACGAAAGATCGCCCAGGTTCGAACAGCGCCCGCCCACCGCGGGTTTGTTGATGCTTGAGTCATGGGCCGGTCTCCGGGCTCGCGAGGGGCAGGGGCTGGGCCTTGCCTGCAAGCGTCACCTTCCCATGTCCGGGGACACAGTGGTTCAGACGCTTCGCTCGCTTACCGTTGCGGGGGCAGCACCGGACTGACGTGGCTTTGGAGTAAAGCACACGATTCACCGGTTTCCCGTTTCACCCTGTGAAGGGCACCCGTAACTAGGCGCACAGGAGAGCATGGGTGGGGCGGGGCCGTCAATGCACAGGGGGCCGCTGCGCAGCCCATCGCGAGCAAGCTCGCTCCCACAGGGGGCTGCGGGATCCAATGTGGGAGCGAGCTTGCTCGCGATGGCGGCGGCAAAGACACCGCAGAACTCACTTGCGGAGATTGACCCGCCCCCACACCCTGCGTAGCCTTGCGCCTTCGAGGTTCTTCGGCCTGCGCCGAAGCTAAGAAGGGAACGCGGTCCAAGCCGCGGCTGCCCCCGCAACTGTGAACGGTGAGGTTTCTGCAAGGCCACTGTGCATGCCCTTTTACCAAAGGCGCACGGGAAGGCGCAGCCATTGCCAGTCGAACGACTGGCCCGCCGTCAGCCAGGAGACCTGCCTCGAGACAGATTCTCACTACAACCGGGCGGGGTGATCCGGTGGCGAAATCTTCCGTGCACACCTGTGCCCGCGGTTGTCGTCCCGTTTGCCCGCCACCTTGCCAAAGGGCATCCGATGAAAACACTGGCCAAACTCCCTGTCACCATCGTCACCGGCTTTCTCGGCTCGGGTAAAACCACCTTGCTGCGGCACATGCTCGACAACGCCCAAGGCCGGCGCATCGCCGTGATCGTCAACGAGTTTGGCGAGCTGGGTATCGACGGCGAGATCCTCAAGCAGTGCGCCATCGGTTGCACCGAAGAAGAAGCCAACGGCCGCGTCTACGAACTGGCCAACGGCTGCCTGTGCTGCACAGTGCAGGAAGAATTCTTCCCGGTGATGCGCGAGCTGGTAGCCCGGCGCGGCGACCTCGACCATATCCTGATCGAAACCTCCGGCCTGGCCTTGCCCAAGCCGTTGGTCCAGGCCTTTCAATGGCCGGAAATCCGCAGCGCCTGCACCGTCGATGCGGTGATCACTGTGGTCGACAGCCCAGCCGTGGCTGCCGGCACCTTCGCCGCCTTCCCCGACCAGGTCGATGCCCAGCGCAAACTCGACCCGAACCTGGATCACGAATCGCCGTTGCACGAGCTGTTCGCCGACCAACTGGCGAGTGCTGACCTGGTGATCCTCAACAAGGCTGACCTGATCAGCCCTGAAGACTTGGCCAAGGTTCGCCTGGAAGTCGCCGAAGAGCTGCCGCCGGCGGTCAAGGTCATCGAAGCCAGCAGCGGTCGCCTGCCGCTGGACGTGTTGATCGGCCTGGGCGCCGGTTCCGAAGAGCACATCGACGGCCGCCACAGCCATCACGACCATCACCACGATGGCGACGATGACGACCACGATCATGACGCCTTCGATTCCATCTCCATCGAACTGCCCCAGGCCGACGAAAGTCTGTTGCTGGATGCGCTGACGCAACTGGTGGTCCAGCATGGCGTGCTGCGGGTCAAGGGTTTCGCGGCGATCCCGAACAAGCCGATGCGCCTGCTGATCCAAGGCGTTGGCACGCGTTTCGATAAACATTTCGACCGCCAGTGGGGCGCCGAGGAAGCGCGGGTCACCCGTCTGGTGCTGATCGGCCAGGCACTCGATGCCGCACTGCTCGAAGCGCAGTTGCGCGCCGCCCTCAGCGCCTAAGCCATGCACCTGCTCAGGACCCAGCCCGGCGGTTTCGTGTCGGATGACAACATTGCCGACCTCGGGCAAACCCCCGCCGAACTGGTGATCCTGTGCAGCGGCGACTCCAGCCTGGCGCTGCTGGCCGAAGCGGCGAAGCAGTTGCCGGGCGATTATCCGGAGTTTCGCCTCGCCAACCCGATGCAGGTGCAGAACCACGCCTCGGTGGATCTGTATTTCGAAGACGTGCTGCGCCACGCCAAGGTCATCCTGCTGTCGCTGCACGGCGGCATTGGTTATTGGCGCTACGGCATCGAGCGCCTGATGGACCTGGCCGGGCGCGGGGTGAAGCTGATCCTGGTGCCGGGGGATGATCGACCGGACCCGGAGCTCAGTGACCTGAGCAACGTGGCCGTCGAGGACCGCGACCGGCTCTGGCAGTTCTTGCGCCAGGGCGGCCTGGGCAATGCCCTGGACCTGTTTCACTACCTCGGCAGTCAATGGTTCGGCCGCGATTATCCGTGGGCCGAGCCGCAGACCCTGCCGCGCACGGCGATCTACCACCCGGGAAAAAACAGCGCCAGCCTCGGCGATTGGCAAGCCGAGTGGAACGCCGGGCAACCGGTGGCGGCGGTGTTGTTTTATCGTTCCCACTTGCAAGCGGCGAACACCGCGTTCATCGACGTGTTCTGCCAGCGCCTGCAAGCGGCGGGGCTCAACCCGTTGCCGATTGCGGTGGCGAGCCTCAAGGAGCCCGGTTGCCTGGCGCGGGTGGAAGACTGGTTGGATGAAGTGGAAGCGGGGGTGATCCTCAATACCACCGGCTTCGCTCAATCCAGCCCCGAAGCCCCGCACTTGCGACCGTTTCGCCGCAATATCCCGGTGATCCAGGCCATTTGCGCCCAGGACAACGAACCGGGCTGGCGCGCCAGCGAGCAGGGCCTGGGCCCGCGAGACTTGGCGATGCACATTGCCTTGCCGGAGCTGGACGGGCGGATCATCAGCCGCCCCATCAGTTTCAAGGACCTGGCCTGGCGCAGTGAGCGCAGCCAGAGCGACGTGGTCTGCTACCGCGCCGTACCCGAACGCATGGATTTTGTCGCCGAGCTGGCCCGACGTTGGACCACCCTGGCGCGCCTGCCCAATGGGCAGAAGCGTGTGGCGCTGATCCTCGCCAACTACCCGACCCGGGACGGACGCATCGGCAACGGCGTCGGCCTGGATACGCCAGCGGCGGCCTTGAATATCCTGCGGGCCATGCAGGCCGAGGGCTATCCACTGCCGGCCGAACTGCCGGCGAGCGGCACTGCGTTGATCCAGCAATTGCTCGGCGGGGTCAGTAACGACCTGGACAGCCTCGACCTGCGTCCGTGTCACCAGAGCCTGGCCCTGGATGCCTACCTGGCCATGTTCGACGCGCTGCCCGAGGCCAATCGCCAAGCGGTGCTGGCGCGCTGGGGCTCGCCCGAGCAGGATCCGATGTTCCGCGACGGCTGCCTGATGGTCGCCGGCCTGCGCCTGGGCCTGACCTTCGTCGGCATCCAGCCGGCCCGTGGTTATCAGGTCGACCCGAGTGCGGTGTACCACGACCCGGATCTGGTGCCGCCCCACGGTTACCTGGCGTTTTATTTCTGGTTGCGCCACACCTACGGCGTCCACGGGGTGATCCACGTCGGCAAGCACGGCAACCTCGAATGGCTGCCGGGCAAAGGTGTCGGGCTCTCGGAAAATTGCTGGCCGGACGCGTTGCTGGGGCCGCTGCCGAATATCTATCCGTTCATCGTCAACGACCCGGGCGAGGGCGCCCAGGCCAAGCGTCGCACCCAGGCGGTGATCATCGACCACTTGATGCCGCCGCTGACCCGGGCCGAAACCTACGGGCCCCTGCGTAACCTCGAGCTGCTGGCCGACGAATACTACGAGGCGCAATTGCTCGATCCGCGCCGCGCCCGGGAGCTGCAACGGGACATCCTCAACCTGGTGCGCGAGACCCACATCGACCGCGAGCTGCAACTGGATGCCGGCCTGGACAGCGATGCTGACGCCGCGATCTGGCTGCCACGCCTGGACACGTACCTGTGCGACTTGAAGGAGTCGCAGATCCGCGACGGCCTGCACATTTTTGGCGAATCGCCCAGCGGACGGCTGCGCATCGACACCCTGCTGGCGTTGCTGCGCATTCCCCGGGGCGACGGCAAGGGTGCGCAGTCGAGCCTGCTGCGGGCGCTGGCGAAGGCGTTCGGGCTGGGCTTCGATCCGCTGGATTGCGCCCTGGCCGAACCCTGGACGGGTGATTGTCCCGAGGCGTTGCGCCGGGTCAGCGCCGAGCCTTGGCGCACCGCCGGCGATACCCGCGAGCGCCTGGAGCTGTTCGCCGCGCAGTTGATCGAGCAGGCGTTGGACGGCGCGGTCGAACAGCTCGACGCGCCGGGTTGGGAGGTGGTGGGCAGCATCATTGAAAACCTGCGAGCCGTCGTGGCGCCACGCCTGGACGCCTGCGGTCCGGCGGAAATGCATGGCCTGCTCGATGCCTTGAGCGGGCGCTTCGTGCCGGCCGGCCCCAGTGGTGCGCCGAGTCGCGGGCGCCTGGATGTGTTGCCCACCGGGCGCAATTTCTTCTCGGTGGACGTGCGCAACCTGCCCACCACCACGGCGTGGCGCATCGGTTTCCAGTCGGCGAACCTGATCCTTGAACGACACTTGCAGGACCATGGCGATCACCTGCGCCAGCTCGGCCTGTCGGTGTGGGGCACCGCCACCATGCGCACCGGCGGCGACGACATCGCCCAGGCCATGGCGTTGATGGGCGTGCGTCCGGTGTGGGCCACGGGCAGCCAGCGGGTCGATGATTTCGAGATCCTGCCGTTGAGCCTGCTGGACCGGCCGCGGGTCGATGTCACGCTGCGGGTGTCCGGGTTTTTCCGGGACGCCTTCGCCAACCTGATCCGGCTGTTCGATGCCGCCGTGCAGGCCGTCGCCACCCTCGATGAACCGGACGACCTGAATCCCTTGGCGGCCAAGGTCCGCGGCGAACGCGAAGCCCTGTTGGCATCGGGCCTGGAGCCAGAAGCGGCGGCGCGCCAGGCCGGTTGGCGGATCTTCGGCGCCAAGCCCGGTGCCTATGGCGCGGGTGTGCAAGGCGCTGTCGACAGTCGCCTGTGGCAGAGTCGCGAAGACCTGGCCGAGGTGTACCTGAACTGGGGTGGCTACGCTTACGGCGGCAGCGACGAAGGCACCGCGGCCCGGGAGCAGTTCTCCCGACGCCTGAGCCAGGTGCAAGCGGTGCTGCAGAACCAGGACAACCGCGAGCACGACCTGCTCGATTCCAATGATTACTACCAGTTCCAGGGCGGTATGCTGGCGGCGGTGGAGACCCTCAGCGGGGCAACCGCGGCCAGCTATCACGGCGATCACAGTCAGCCGGACCTGCCCAGGATCCGTACCCTGAAAGAAGAACTCAACCGCGTCATCCGTTCCCGCGCGGCCAATCCGAAGTGGATCGACGGGGTCAAGCGCCACGGCTATAAAGGCGCGTTCGAACTGGCGGCGACGGTGGACAACCTGTTCGCCTTCGACGCCACCACGCAGCTGATCGACGATCACCAGTACGCTTTGCTGGCCGATGCCTACCTGCTCGATCCGGACACCCGGGATTTCGTCCGCCAGCACAACCCCGACGCCCTGCGGGACATGACCGAGCGCATGCTCGAAGCGCAGCAGCGGGGGATGTGGCAGGACCCGGGGGAGTATCGCGAGGCGTTGGAGAATTTGTTGTTGGACATCGAGGAGGATGGCTGAAATGAGCACAACAGACGCGCACTTGTGGCGAGGGAGCTTGCTCCCGCTCGGCTGCGCTGTAGGAGCTGCCGAAGGCTGCGATCTTTTGATCTTTCGCTTGGGACTCAATTGTCTGGGGAAAGATCGCAGCCTCGTTGCACTCGACAGCTCCTACACGGCGCCTATACAGCCTCTACGGGCCCAGCGGGAGCAAGCTCCCTCGCCACAGGGGAACCCCGCACATCCATGAGGCCTTCAGCATGACCCATACTCCCCACTTCCCACTCTCCGCCGTGGTCGGTGCCGATGACCTGAAACTGGCCCTGTGCCTGGCCGCGATCGACCCGAAAATCGGCGGTGTGCTGATCGAGGGCCCACGGGGCATGGCCAAGTCCACCTTGGCCCGGGGCCTGGCGGACCTGCTGGCCAGCGGTCAGTTCGTCACCTTGCCCCTCGGTGCCACCGAAGAGCGGCTGGTGGGCACCCTCGATCTGGATGTGGCCCTGGGAGAGGGGCGCGCGCAATTTTCTCCCGGCGTGCTGGCCAAGGCCGACGGTGGCGTGCTGTATGTCGATGAAGTGAACCTGCTGCCCGATCACCTGGTGGACCTGCTGCTCGATGTGGCTGCCAGTGGCACCAACCTGATCGAGCGCGACGGCATTTCCCATCGGCATCCGGCGCGCTTTGTGCTGATCGGCACCATGAACCCGGAAGAGGGCGAGCTGCGCCCGCAGTTGCTCGACCGTTTCGGCCTGAACGTCGCCCTCGACGGTCACACCGCACCGGCTGAACGCGGCCAGATCATCCGGCGGCGGTTGGATTTCGACAGTGATCCGGCGGTCTTCTGCGCGGAGTGGGAGACGGCCCAGCGGCAGTTGCGCGAACGTTGCCAGCGGGCGCGTGACCGTTTGGCTGGGATCGCCTTGGATGATGCGACGCTGGCGCAGATCACCGAGCGCTGTTTTGCCGCCGGGGTCGATGGCTTGCGCGCCGACCTGGTCTGGCTGCGGGCGGCCCGGGCCCATGCCGCCTGGCGTGGGGCGGATGCCATTAGCGATGAAGACATCGATGCGGTCGCCGAGTTTGCCTTGCGTCATCGACGGCGTGGGCATTCGGCACCGTCCCAGGCGCCGACTGGGGCGGGGGCGGAAAAAACCACTGAACCCAATGAAGGCCAAGGCCAATGGGGCGACCAGCCTGCCCGGGCATTGCCAACCGGGGCCCGACGCGATGTGCCGAGCTGGCCAAAAAAGCCCTAGGCATTCGCCCTCGTTCAACGGCGGGGGCGAATGCCAGAACCCGTGCAGGGACGTTGGCGCAGGGACGCCAGGGCCGCAGCAAAGCGGCGGCCAGCGGTGCGGTGAACTGGCCGGGAACGTTACTCAATGGCCGGCCACACCGGCATGCAGACTTGCGCTGGCACGCTCGGCATCGGGCGCCCCATGAGCTGTGGCTGGTCATCGTCGATGCGTCGGCCTCGACCCGTCGTCATCGCGCCTTGAGTGACGGCAAAGGCTTGTTGGCGCAACTGTTCGACGACGCCTACCGGCAGCGGGCCCGCCTGGCGCTGTTGACGGCCAGCGGCACGCAGCCGAACTGGCAGGTGCAAGGGCTCAAGGCCTCGGCGGGCCTGCGCGGCTGGCTCGATGGCCTGGGCGCCGGTGGCGGAACGCCGTTGCTGGCGGCGCTGAACGAGGCCGGGCGCTGGCTGGTGGCGCGGCGCAGGCGTTACCCGGCGGAGCAGCAGCGGGTGTTGGTGATGACCGATGGGCGTGTCAAGGAGGGGCTTTCACCGCCGCTTCTCGATTGCCCATGCCTGTTGATCGATATCGAAAGAGGCCCGATTCGCCTGGGCCGGGCCCGGCAGTTGGCGGGGCGGTTGGGGGCTGAGTATCGGCATATCGATGAGGCTGATTGAAAGGTTCTGTGACTGTCAGGGCCCCATCGCGAGCAAGCTCGCTCCCACACTGTTTTGTGAACACATGAATGATGAACACCCGGCCCCCCTGTGGGAGCGAGCTTGCTCGCGATGGCATCCCCTCGGTTCCCATGACCTGCCCACCTGACCCGCATCACTGCACTATGCTCAAGCAGCCCCTCACAGGAGTGAACCATGCGCGTACTCGTCACCAACGCCCAGGACGATTTTCGGGTCAAGGCCTATGCCGGCACCAACGGCGTGCTGCTCGCCATGGACCTGGCCGAACCCCGGCGCAAGGGCTTGCTGGGTTTTGCCATCGAGAAACAGCAGGGGGACAAGCCCTGGCTGTTCCTGTTCAACAGCCTGACCTTCCCCGACAAGGCCCACACCTTCCCCCAGTTCCACGCCACCCCCAGCGACAAGGCACCCCTGCAGAAATTTCGCTGGGCCGACTACGCTGTCAACCCCGGCGTGACGATCCACTATCGCGTGCACCTGGCCTACGGCAGCCCCGATTCGCCGCAATTGGGCGAATCCCTGGCTGTCACCGTCACCAGCGACGACGGGCAGCCGGCCGACCAGCGGGTCATCTTCAACCGTGCCGTGGCCGCCAGTCAGGCGTTCCAGCGCAAGTTTCCCGAAGTGGACGCGCTGCTCAATGCCAACAAGCACCTGTCCATCGATGACTGGCCCGACGCACCACGTCGCTGGTTGGAAAACGGCTTGCTGGGTCGCTTGACCGGTTTCATCGACCGGGCGCTGGATGCCCGCTGGGCCTTGGACGTCGCCATCTATGAATACGAATTGCCGGTGATCGTCGACGCGGTGACTGCCGCTCACGCTCGCGGCGCCCAGGTACGGGTGCTGTATCACGCCGAGCCGGGAGACGACACCACGGCGCGCAACGAAGCCAGCCTCGAAAACATGCCGGCGGCCAACAAGCGTGGGCGGATCACCCACAACATTTTCCACAACAAGTTCATGGTGCTGAGCAAGGTGGAAGCCAGCGGCTCATTGCAACCTGAAGCCGTGCTGTGCGGCAGCACCAACTTCACCGCCAACGGTGTCTACCGCCAGGCCAACGTCGTGCATGTGCTGGACGACCCGCGGATCAGCAGCAGCTATTCCCAGGTATTCGAGCAAATCTGGGCAACGCCCCAAGATGTCGATGCCACTCGCCAGTGGCTGACCCTGAACAATGCCATGGCCCCGCAAGAAGCGTTGTTCGCCGGGTTTTCGCCACGCACCGGGGAGGGCGACCTGGATCGCTTCGTCGACATCATCAAGGGCGCGCGAAAGGACCTGTTGTTCGTCACCGCCTTTGTGTTGCCCGACCGCATCCTCGACGCCTTGCTCGGCCAGCCCAATGACGACGTGTTGCGCTACGGCCTGCAAAACACCAAGAGCCGCATCACCGGTTTTCATGCCGACCGCACCGCCGAATTCGCCGCCACCGCGTTGCTCAACACCGGTCTGGAGGGCTGGCTGCGGGAAAACATGAAAGGCCAGAAGGGCAATCTACTGGTGCACACCAAAGCCATCGTCACCGACTTCACCAGTGACACACCGACCATCCTCAGCGGCAGCCACAACCTCAGCGCCGCCGCCAGCAGCGGCAACGACGAGAACTACCTGATTATTCAGGGCAATACCGACCTGGCCGACCGCTACGGGCTGGAACTGCTGCGTTTCTATGAGCATTACCGCTTTCGCTACTTCGCGAAAAAACTCGCCCTCAAGCAGGTCAAGCCACTGGCGGTGGATGACAGCTGGAGTGATGACTATTACCGCGACGGGGATTTGCGGATGTTGTCCAGGGTGAGGTTTTGCGGGCGTTAGGCGCAGTAGATGATCGGGTGATAGCATAGAGCCACCTATCAGCCAGGAAGCTGCCATGAAACTCTGTCACGGAACGTCCGCTTTACTTCGTACCTGTGTCGCGATCCTGTTGTTGGCCCTGGGCACTTCGGCCCTTGCCGCCAATCAACCGTGTTCCGGGCGCAAGGGCGGTATTGCCGGATGTGACGGCGATACCTTCCTGTGCAATGACGGCTCCATCAGTGCTTCAAAGAAGTCCTGTTCCGCTGTGCTGGGGCTTCGGAACGAGGCGCGCCCGCAGTCGCTGCTCAAGTCCGCCGACGGTTGCCAATGCGGCAGTGGCAATTACTGCGTCGGCCCCCGGGGCGGGGTCTATTGCCTCACGCCTGGCGGCAGCAAGAGCTACAAGCGCAAATAGACCAGGCACACTGCCGAACAATTGTGGGAGCGAGCTTGCTCGCGATAGCGTCAGGTCATTCAGCATCAACATTGACTGATCCACAGCTATCGCGAGCAAGCTCGCTCCCACAGGTATCCATCTACAACTCCAGTGTGGCTCCGTTTCGGTGCGCGAATACCCGGTTTGGGGCCTTATTACCCGTGCGTCGTAGCTAACAGTAGCAATAGCATTCACATGCGAGCGCCGGCGTCCGCGGGTCTGTTTTTCCCATCTCCCTGATTTCCCTGACTTTCCATTTTTCTCACCCAGGCGCTGCAAGCCTGTGGCACACTTTCTGCTGTCTATTCCGTTGTTACATACCATGTTCCGGTATAGCGGAATAAACTCATTCTGGAGTGCTTGCCATGCAACGCCGACCTTCCTTGTTCAAAGCGTGTGTTTTTCTCTTCGCGGCCACGACGGCTGCCATGGGTGTCGCCCAGGCGGCCGACAGCAAGCTGGACAGCGTGCTGCAGCGGGGGAAATTGATCGTGGGCACGGGCAGTACCAATGCGCCGTGGCACTTCCAGGGAGCGGATGGCAAGTTGCAGGGCTTTGATATCGATATTGCGCGCATGGTTGCCAAGGGCCTGTTCAATGACCCGGAGAAGGTCGAGTTCGTGGTGCAGTCGTCCGATGCGCGGATCCCCAACCTGCTGACCGACAAGGTCGACATGAGCTGCCAGTTCATCACCGTCACTGCCAGCCGCGCCCAGCAAGTGGCGTTCACCCTGCCGTACTACCGCGAAGGCGTCGGCCTGCTGCTGCCGGCCAACAGCAAGTACAAGGAAATCGAAGACCTCAAGGCCGCGGGCGATGACGTCACCGTGGCGGTGCTGCAGAACGTCTACGCCGAAGAATTGGTGCACCAGGCGCTGCCCAAGGCCAAGGTCGACCAGTACGACAGCGTCGATTTGATGTACCAGGCGGTGAACTCCGGCCGCGCCGATGCTGCCGCCACCGACCAGTCCTCGGTCAAGTATCTGATGGTGCAGAACCCCGGGCGCTACCGCAGCCCGGCCTATGCCTGGAGCCCGCAAACCTACGCCTGTGCGGTCAAGCGCGGCGACCAGGACTGGCTGAACTTCGTCAACACCACCTTGCATGAAGCCATGACCGGCGTGGAATTCCCTACCTATGCGGCGTCGTTCAAGCAGTGGTTCGGCGTCGAGTTGCCGTCGCCAGCGATTGGTTTCCCCATTGAATTCAAATGACCCTGTGAGCCCGGGGCGCCCCTTGCGGGCGCTTCGTCGAAGGTACTGCCGACCATGAATTATCAGTTGAACTTTGCCGCCGTCTGGCGCGATTTCGACACCTTGCTGGCGGGACTGGGCCTGGGGCTTTCCCTGGCGCTGGTGTCGATCGCCATCGGTTGCGTGATCGGCCTGGCGATGGCGTTCGCGCTGCTCAGCAAGCATCGGGTCCTGCGGGTGCTGGCGTCGGTGTATGTCACGGTGATCCGCAATACACCGATCCTGGTGTTGATCCTGTTGATCTACTTCGCCTTGCCGAGCCTGGGCGTGCGCCTGGACAAGCTGCCGTCGTTCGTCATCACCCTCTCGTTGTACGCCGGGGCCTACCTGACCGAAGTGTTCCGCGGCGGGCTGTTGAGCATTCACAAGGGGCAGCGGGAGGCGGGGCTGGCCATCGGCCTGGGCGAGTGGCAGGTGAAGGCCTACGTCACCGTGCCGGTGATGCTGCGCAACGTGTTGCCGGCCTTGTCGAACAACTTCATTTCGCTGTTCAAGGACACCTCCCTGGCGGCGGCGATCGCCGTGCCGGAGCTGACCTATTACGCCCGCAAGATCAACGTGGAGAGCTACCGGGTGATCGAAACCTGGCTGGTGACCACGGCCCTGTATGTCGCGGCCTGTTACCTCATTGCCATGGTGCTGCGGTATTTCGAGCAGCGCCTGGCGATCCGCCGTTAGGAGTCTCCCATGTACGAATCACCCAGTTGGTTGCATGAGTTATGGGTCGCCCGGGACACCCTGTGGGCCGGTTTCCTGACCAGTGTGCAGTGTTCGCTGTTGGCGATTGTGTTGGGCACGCTGATCGGCCTGGTCGCCGGCCTTGTGCTGACCTATGGCCGGGCCTGGATGCGCGCGCCGTTTCGCTTCTACGTCGACCTGATCCGCGGCACGCCGGTGTTCGTGCTGGTGCTGGCCTGCTTCTACATGGCCCCGGCCCTGGGCTGGCAGATCGGCGCATTCCAGGCCGGTGTCCTGGGCCTGACGCTGTTCTGCGGTTCCCATGTGGCCGAGATCGTGCGCGGTGCCTTGCAGGCGCTGCCCCGTGGGCAGATGGAGGCGAGCCAGGCCATCGGCCTGACGTTCTACCAGTCGCTGGGCTATGTGCTGTTGCCCCAGGCGTTGCGGCAGATCCTGCCGACCTGGGTCAATTCCTCTACCGAGATCGTCAAGGCCTCGACCCTGTTGTCGGTGATCGGCGTCGCCGAACTGCTGCTCAGCACCCAGCAGATCATCGCCCGGACCTTCATGACCCTGGAGTTTTACCTGTTCGCCGGGTTTCTCTTTTTCATCATCAATTACGCCATCGAATTGCTCGGGCGACACATTGAAAAGCGGGTGGCCTTGCCATGACTGATATTTCGACTCCTTCCAACACTCAACCGCTGTTGGACATTCGCGGCCTGCGCAAACAATACGGCCCGCTGGAAGTGCTCAAGGGCGTGGACCTGAGCATGCAGCGCGGCAACGTGGTCACGCTGATCGGTTCCAGTGGTTCGGGCAAGACCACGCTGCTGCGCTGCGTCAACATGCTCGAAGAATTCCAGGGCGGGCAGATTGTGCTCGACGGCGAGTCCATCGGCTATGACGACATCGACGGCAAGCGTGTGCGCCACCCCGAGAAGGTCATCGCCCGGCACCGGGCCATGACCGGAATGGCCTTCCAGCAATTCAACCTGTTTCCCCACCTGACCGCGTTGCAGAACGTCACCCTGGGTCTGCTCAAGGTGAAAAAACTGCCCAAGGACGAAGCGGTGGCCCTGGCCGAGAAATGGCTAGAGCGAGTCGGCCTGCTGGAGCGGCGCGATCACTTTCCCGGCCAGTTGTCCGGTGGCCAGCAGCAGCGCGTGGCGATTGCCCGGGCGATTGCCATGAACCCCAGCCTGATGCTGTTCGACGAAGTGACTTCGGCCCTGGACCCGGAGCTGGTCGGCGAGGTGCTGAACGTGATCAAGGGCCTGGCCGAAGACGGCATGACCATGCTGCTGGTGACCCACGAAATGCGCTTTGCCTTCGAGGTGTCGGACAAGATCGTGTTCATGAACCAGGGCCGCATCGAAGAGCAAGGGCCACCGAAAGAATTGTTCGAGCGGCCGCAGTCGCCGCGGCTGGCGGAGTTTCTCAAGAACACCCGCTTTTAATTCAGTTGAATCTTTAATCTATCCAAGCAAGGAGAAACACCCATGAGCATTACGCGCTACGGCACTGGCAGCACCGCAGGCGGCGGCCAGCCACGGCCATTCGCCCGCGCCGTGGAAGCCGATGGCTGGCTGCACGTGTCCGGCCAAGTGCCGGCGGTGAACGGCGAGATCGTTGTCGGCGGGATCGTCGAGCAGACCCACCAGACCATGAAGAACCTGGTCGCCATTCTCGAAGAGGCCGGGTACGGCCTGGAAGATGTGGTGCGCTGCGGCGTGTGGCTGGAAGATCCGCGGGATTTCTGGAGTTTCAACAAGGTGTTCGGCGAGTACTTCAGCCCTGAACACGCCCCGGCCAGGGCCTGCGTGCAGGCGAGCATGATGGTCGATTGCAAGGTCGAGATCGATTGTGTGGCCTACAAGAAAAAGGCCTGATTCGGTGCAGGACTGTCCTTCAAGGCCTGTTTGATTCATCTTGACGAGCGCGCCTATCGTGGCGAGGGAGCTTGCTCCCGCTGGCCTGCGAAGCAGGCCCGATAAGTGACAAGCGACTGCTGCGCAGCCGAGCGGGAGCAAGCTCCCTCGCCACAAAAGCGTTTTCGTCACAATGAAAAACATGCACCTATGATTGAATTCAGGAACCAGAGACATGACCGAAGACACCATCAAACGCCGGGCCCGGGGACTGGATCGGGCGTTCGATATCCTCGATTTCCTCAAGGAAATCGGCCAGCCGTTGCGCCCGAACGATATTGCCAGCGGCATCGGCAGCCCCAAGTCCACGGTCTATGAACTGGTGGCGTCGCTGCTGGAGCGCCGCATCCTCGAGCCGGTGGGCAAGGACGGTCACGTCTACCTGGGGCGCCAGTTGTATTTCCTCGGGCAGGCGCACCTGCGGCATTTCGACCTGAGCCGCGAGGCTGACCAGGCCTTGCAGGAGATCGTGCGCCAGACCCGCGAAACGGCGCAGATGTGCCTGCTCAACGGGCGCAAATACACCGTCGCGCTGATGAAGGAAGGCGAGCGGCATTTCCGCATTTCATCGGACATCGGTGAAAACGCGCCGATCCCGTGGACGGCGTCCGGGCGCCTGCTGCTGGCGCATTTGAGCGACCAACAGATCGTCGATCTGATCGATCCCGACGACTTCATTTTGCCGGACGGCGAGCGCTTGCCCCTGGAGCAATTCCTCAAGGAAATCCGCCAGGCCGGCCTCGATGGGTTCTTCTCCTTCGACAGCGTCGCCGACACCTTCACCCACTGCTTCGCCGCACCGGTCAAAGACCCCGGCGGCGTGGCCATCGCCACCCTGTGCATCGTCGCCCCACGGGCCGACGCCAAGAACAATTACGCCGACTACCGCCGGGTGCTGATCGAAAGCGCCAACAACCTGGCCCGGCGCATCAATGAATAGATAACCGCGGCTGCGAGCGGCCGCGTGCGAGGAGTACGAACATGTCTTCTGTCATTCCCAATGCTGGCGTAGAGAAGGGTGCGGCCACCGTCGGCGCTCATCTGCTCAAGGACGTCAGCCTGCCGGCGTTGGTGCTGCACCGCGCGGCGCTGGAGCACAACATTCGCTGGATGCAAGCGTTCGTCACCGACAGTGGCGCCGAACTGGCGCCCCATGGCAAGACCAGCATGACCCCGGCGCTGTTCCGACGCCAGCTCGATGCCGGTGCCTGGGGCCTGACCCTCGCCACCGCCGTGCAGACCCGTGCCGCTTACGCCCACGGCGTTCGTCGAGTGCTGATGGCCAACCAACTGGTGGGCACGCCAAATATGGCGCTGATCGCCGATCTGCTGGCCGACCCGGCGTTCGAATTCCATTGCATGGTCGATCATCCGGACAACGTCGCAGACCTGGGCGCTTACTTCGCCTCGCGCGGCGTGCGGCTCAATGTGATGATCGAGTACGGCGTGGTCGGTGGTCGGTGTGGCTGCCGGACCGAGACCGAGGTGTTGGCCCTGGCCGAGGCGATTCGCAGTCAACCGGCGCTGGCGTTGACCGGTATCGAAGGCTACGAAGGGGTGATCCATGGCGACCACGCCATCAGTGGCATCCGCGCATTCGCGGCATCGTTGGTACGGTTGGCGGTGCAGTTGCAGGACAACGATGCCTTTGCCATCGACAAACCGATCATCACCGCCTCGGGTTCGGCCTGGTACGACCTGATCGCCGAATCCTTCGAAGCCCAGAATGCCCACGGGCGTTTCCTCAGCGTGCTGCGTCCCGGCAGTTACGTGGCCCATGACCATGGCATCTACAAGGAAGCCCAGTGCTGCGTGCTGGAGCGCCGCAGCGACCTGCACGAAGGCCTGCGTCCGGCCCTGGAAGTCTGGGCTCATGTGCAATCGCTGCCGGAGCCGGGCTTCGCGGTGATCGCCCTGGGCAAGCGCGACGTGGCCTACGACGCCGGATTGCCGGTGCCGCTCAAGCGCTACACGCCCGGATCGGATTCGGTGGCGGGTGACGATGCCAGCGGTTGCAAGGTGACGGCGGTGATGGACCAACATGCGTTCATGAATGTGGCGGCAGGGATTGAGCTGCGTGTGGGCGACATCATTTCGTTTGGTACTTCACACCCGTGCCTGACGTTCGACAAGTGGCGGGTGGGGTGCCTGGTGGATGAGCAGTTGCGGGTGGTCGAGAGCATGGAGACTTGCTTCTAGTCGTTGGACCAGGTTGTGGCCATCGCGGGCAAGCCTTGCTCCCACACGGATCGACTGTGAACACAAAGTTGGTGTTTGCCCAAGATCCCCTGTGGGAGCAAGGCTTGCCCGCGATTAGCGACCTTCCAGACACCACCAAAATATCAGGATCACCTATGAGCAATCCCACCCAGAAACCCCGCATCGCCCTGATCGGCGAATGCATGATCGAACTGCAACAACGCGCCGACGGCAGCCTGCTGCAAAGCTTCGGCGGCGATACCCTGAACACCGCGGTGTACCTGTCCCGCACCTTGGGCGACAGGGGCGCGGTGGATTACGTCACCGCCCTGGGCGACGACAGTTTCAGCGATGCCATGTGTGAGCGCTGGGCCGAAGAAAACATCGGTCTGCAACGGGTCCAGCGCTTGCCTGGACGCCTGCCGGGTCTGTATTGCATCCAGACCGATGCTGCGGGCGAGCGGCGATTCCTCTACTGGCGCAACGAGGCGGCGGTGCGCGAGTGTTTTACCACCCCGGCCGCCGCGCCGATCCTGGCGGCATTGCCGGATTACGATGTGCTGTATTTCAGCGGCGTCACCCTGGCGGTGCTCGGTGAGCAGGGGCGCGCCAGACTCATCGAAACCCTGGTCGAAGCCCGTCGACGCGGGGCCCAGGTGGTGTTCGACAATAATTACCGGCCAAGACTCTGGGCCTCGATCGAGGCGGCGCGGGCGGCGTATCGCAGCGTCCTGCCCTACGTGGAATTGGCCCTGCTGACGGTGGAAGACGAGCAGGCACTGTTCGGATATGCGGACACTGACGCGGTATTCGCCGCCTATGGGCAGTTCGGCACGCCGGAAGTGGTGCTCAAGCGCGGTGCCGAGGCCTGCCTGATTCGTTGCGATGGCGAGTCTTATGAGATTCCCGCTCAACGGGTCGAGCGTGTGGTGGACACCACGGCGGCGGGAGATTCATTCAGTGCCGCGTACCTGGCGAGCCGCTTGCTGGGGGGTACTCCGGCGGAGGCGGCCGAGTCGGGACATCTGTTGGCGAGCCGGGTGATCCAGGTGCCGGGGGCGTTGATGCCAAAATAATAAGTGGGCACAAAACCTGTGGGAGCGAGCTTGCTCGCGATAGCGGTGGGTCAGCTTGCAGAAATGTTGACTGTGTCGCCGCCATCGCGAGCAAGCTCGCTCCCACAGGCTCGGTTTCAATCCCGGTAGAACACCTGCACCAGGTGATAGCCGAACTTGCTCTTGATCGGCCCATGCACCACCCGCAAGGGTTTCTTGAAGATCACCGCATCGATCGCACCGACCATCTGCCCCGGCCGCACTTCGCCCAGGTCGCCGCCGCGTTTGCCCGAGGGGCAGGTGGAGTATTTCTTGGCCAGCACATCGAAGGCTTCGCCCTTGGCGATGCGTTGCTTGAGCTGTTCGGCTTCTTCGGCGGTTTTCACCAGGATATGGCGGGCTTGGGCTTTCATTGCAGCGGTGACCTGAACGGTGCGACGGGGCGGCGATTATGCCTCAAGTCAGCTGTCATGGTTGATCATCGTCCGAATCTTGTTGGCCAGCAGATCGAGGGTGAAGGGCTTGGCGACCATGTCCATGCCCTGGTCGAGGAACCCCTGGCGTTCGGCGGCTTTCTGCGCGTAACCGGTCATGAACAGCACTTTCAGCCCCGGGCGGTGCTGGCGGGCGATTTCCGCCAGTTGCCGGCCATTCATGCCCGGCAGCCCGACGTCGGTCACCAACAGGTCGATGCGCTGCTCCGACTCCAGCAGGGGCAGGGCCGTCATGGCGTCCTGGGCCTCCAAGGCGGTGTAGCCCAAGGTCTTCAACAGGTCGAGCACCAGCATGCGCACCGCTGGTTCATCTTCCACCAGCAACACGGTTTCCCCGGCGATGGCCGGCGGTACGTCGACCGTCTCCGCCGTGGCGGGTTGTTGGGCCGGCGCAACGTGCAAGCGCGGCAGGTACAACTGCACCCGTGTGCCCTGGCCCGGCACGCTGTCCAGGTTGAGGTGTCCACCCGACTGTTGGGCAAATCCGTAGATCATCGACAAGCCCAGGCCGGTGCCCTGGCCGATGGGCTTGGTGGTGAAGAACGGGTCGAAGGCCTTGGCCAGCACGGCGGGGGTCATGCCGCTGCCGTTGTCGCTGACCGCGATCATTACGTAGTCGCCGGCCTTGACCGGTTCGAGGGTGTTGATGTCAGTGCCGTCGAGATAGACGTTGGCGGTTTCGACGATCAATTCGCCGCCGTCGGGCATGGCATCCCGGGCGTTGATCACCAGGTTGAGCAGGGCGTTTTCCAACTGGCTGGCATCGGTGCTGACCGGCCACAGCTCGGGGGTCAGTTGCAGCCGCAGCACGATGTGATCGCCGGTGGTCCGGCTCAGCAGGTCTTCGAGCGAACGCACCAGCTCGTTGGCGTCCAGCGGCTTGCGGTCCAGGGACTGGCGGCGGGAAAACGCCAGCAGCCGATGAGTCAGGGCCGCGGCGCGGTTGGCCGAGGACACCGCCGCTTCGGTGAAGCGCCCGATCTCGGCGGTGCGGCCGGCGGCGATGTAGCGTTGCATCAGGTCGAGGCTGCCGAGGATGCCGGTGAGCATGTTGTTGAAGTCATGGGCAATGCCGCCGGTGAGTTGGCCCACGGCCTCCATTTTCTGCGCATGGCGCAGGGCTTCTTCGGCGCGCTCGCGTTCGAACATCTCGCTTTGCAGGCGGTGGTTGGCTTCGGCCAGTTGCCGGGTCCGGGCGATGACCCGTTCCTCCAGTGTTTCGTTGAGGTTGCGCAGGGCTTCCTCGGTTTTCCGGCTCTCGGTCTCGTCGATCACGAAGATGTAGAAGCCGTTCACCGCCCCATCCGCCCCGTAGCGAGGCAAGTAGTTGATCAGTGAGTGGCGCGGGCGACCGTCGCGATGGTCCATCTGCACGGTGAAGCTGCACGGCTTGCCGGCCAGGGCATCGGCGATCTGTTGGGCGCGGGCGGCATAGGCCTCTTCGCCGAGCACTTCGCGGATGGTCTTGCCGTAGAGCTCCTGCGGGGTCAGGCCGTACCAATCCAGGTAGGCGCTGTTGTTCAGCCGGAAGCGCTCTTCGCGGTCCGCGTAGCTGATGAGGATCGGCATGGCGTTGATGATCAACTGCAGCTCGGTCTGGCTCTGGCGCAGGGCTTGCTCGGTGCGCTTGCGTTCGGTCAGGTCCAGGGCCGCACCCAGAAAACGCTTGGGCCGGCCGTGGCGGTCCTTGTAGCAACGGCCGCGCACGTACACCCAGCGTAATTCATCGTTGGGCTGCAACAGCCGGTACTCTTCGGCGTATTCGGTGCCATGGGTGATGCAGTGCTTGATGCTGCGGGCAACCATCGCCCGGTCCTCGGGATGCACGCCTTCGAGGTAGGCGCTGATGGGCAGCTGGCGCGACAGGTTCGGGTCGACGCCATGCAGCAGGGCGAAATGCGCGTCGGCGATGAAGCGGTCTTCGCTGATGTCCCAATCCCAGGTGCCCAGCGCGTCGGCGGCGGCCAGGGCCAGTTGCAGGCGCTCTTCGCTTTCGTGCTGGGCCTTGAGGCTGGCCTCGGAGCGTCGTTCGAATTCCATGGCCAGGCGACGGCGTTCGCTGGTCTCGATGGCGGTGACCAGGATGCCGGCGACGCTGCCGCTTTCGTCATGCACCGGGCTGTAGGTCAGGTCCAGCCAGACATCGCAGAGGCGACCGGCGAAGGGCACGCGCCAGTGCTGGTCGCGGCAGGTGTGCGTCTGGCCTTGCAACACTCGGTGGTAAATCCCTTCGGTTGCCCCTTTGAGTTCGGGCCATGCTGCATGGGTCGGCTGGCCGAACGCCCGGGGGTGCTTGTCACCGGTCAGTCGGCCGAAGGCGTCGTTGTAGAGATGGGTCAGCTGCGCGCCCCACAGCAAGGCCATCGGCATCGGCGAATGGAGCACGATGTCCACGGCGGTGCGCAGGCTCTGGGGCCAGTTTCGCTCAGTGCCCAATGGGGTCTGGGCCCAGTCCACCTGGCTGACCAGGCGCTGGGCATCATTGCCGGCGGGTGTCGCGTTCATCACGCAATCCCTGGCTGTCGTGTCTGTACCACGGCGTCTACTATCCTTTGAGGAAAGTAAGTGCGGGCGGGTCTGAAGGGTTTCATGTTCGGCTCAACTTGTTTCATTGATGTCTCGCGGAAGTTTCAGTCCATGGAAATCGATCCGTTGTTGCGAATCCTGGCGAGCCAGAATGGTTCCGATCTTTACATGTCTACGGGGGCGCCGCCGTGCGCGCGTTTCGAGGGCGTGCTCAAGCCCTTGGGTAACGAGGCATTCAAGGTCGGCGACATTGCCCGGCTCGCCGAGTCTTTGATGGACGCCGAACAGCGCCTTGAGTTCGATCGGGAACTGGAAATGAACCTGGCGATCTCCCTGGCCGGCGTCGGGCGGTTCCGGGTCAATGTCTTCAAGCAGCGCAATGACGTGTCCATGGTGATCCGCAACGTCAAGCTGGACATCCCGCGCTTCGAGGACCTGAAACTGCCCCGGGTGCTGTTGGACAGCATCATGCAGAAACAGGGGTTGATGCTGTTCGTCGGCGCGACAGGTTCGGGCAAGTCGACTTCCCTGGCGGCGCTGATCGATTACCGCAATCGCAACAGCAGCGGCCACATCATCACCATCGAGGACCCGGTGGAGTATATCCATCGGCACAAGAAATCCATCATCAACCAACGGGAAGTCGGTGTCGACACCCGCAGTTTTCATGCGGCCCTGAAAAACACTTTGCGCCAGGCGCCGGACGTGGTGCTGATCGGCGAAATCCGCGATCGGGAAACCATGGAGCATGCCCTGTCGTTTGCCGACACCGGGCACTTGGTGATTTCCACCTTGCATGCCCATAACGCCAACCAGGCCTTGGACCGGGTGATCAATTTCTTTCCGGAAGAGCGCCGGCCGCAGTTGTTGAACGACCTGGGCAACAACCTCAAGGCGTTCGTTTCCCAACGCCTGGTGCGTACCCGCACCGGCCAGCGGCGGGCGGCGGTGGAGGTCATGCTGGGTTCGCCCACGGTGGCCGACCTGATCCGGCGCAACGAGCTTGGCGAGCTCAAGGGCATCATGGAAAAGTCAGAGGAGCTGGGCATGCAAACCTTTGACCAGGCCTTGTTCAACCTGGTGGTCGAAGGCGCCATCGACGAGGAGGAGGCGCTGAAAAATGCCGATTCGGCGAATAACCTGCGGTTGCGTTTGAAGCTGCATACCGAGTCGGGGGCGGTGGCGCCACCGGCCGATCCGGCGGCGGGTGAGTGGGGGCTTATGGATTGATCGGGTTATCGTTCATCGCGAGCGAACTCGTTCCCACATGGGTTCTGCCAGTCACCGGAGATCCACTGTGGGAGCGAGCTTGCTCGCGATGAGGCCCTCACCGTCAGCTCGCAAGCTCCGGCCGATCCCGAAACTGCTCCAACGCCTCGGGGTTGGCCAGGGCATCGGTGTTCTTCACCACCTCGCCATGCACCACGTTGCGCACCGCCAACTCCACCACCTTGCCGCTGATGGTCCGCGGGATATCACTGACCGCGAGGATCTTCGCCGGTACATGCCGTGGTGTGGTGTGGGTCCGGATGACCTGGCGAATCCGTTGTTCCAGGGCTTGATCCAGCGTCACGCCATCGCGCAGGCGCACGAACAGCACCACCCGGACATCGCCCTGCCATTGCTGGCCGATGGCAACGCTGTCCAGCACCTGCTCGACCTTTTCCACCTGCCGATAGATTTCTGCCGTGCCGATGCGCACGCCGCCAGGGTTGAGCACGGCGTCGGAGCGCCCATGGATCAACAGGCCGCCGTGGGGCAGTTCCTCGGCGTAGTCGCCTTGGGCCCACACCCCGGGGAACTGGGCGAAGTAGGACGCGCGGAGTTTTTCCTGCCGAGGGTCGTTCCATAAACCAATGGGCATCGCCGGGAAATGCCGAGTGCACACCAGCTCGCCTTTTTCCCCGATGACCGGGTTGCCGGCCTCGTTCCAGACCTGCACGGCCATGCCCAGGCTCTTGCCCTGCATTTCGCCCCGGCGCACCGGGGACAGTGGGTTGCCGTTGACGAAGCAGGAGACGATGTCGGTGCCGCCGGACATCGAGGCGAGGCAGGCGTCGGGCTTGATGTCCCGGTACACGTAGTCGTAGCTATGGGGGGCCAGCGCCGAACCGGTGGACAGGAGGGTTTTCAGGCTGTCCAAGCGGTGCGTCTGCCGGGGCTTGAGGCCTTCGCTTTCCAGGGCGGCGAGGAACTTGGGGCTGGTGCCGAAGACGCTGATGCGCTGCTGATCGATCAGGTCCAGCAAGCGCTCGGGGCCGGGGTGGAACGGCGAGCCATCGTAGAGCACCACCGCGCTACCCACGGCGAGAGCCGATACCAGCCAGTTCCACATCATCCAGCCGCAGGTCGTGTAGTAGAACAGCCGATCCTCGGGGCCGAGGTCGACGTGCAGGCCATGTTCCTTGACGTGTTGCAGCAACACGCCACCGGTGCCGTGGACGATGCACTTCGGCACGCCGGTGGTGCCGCTGGAGTACAGGATGTACAGCGGGTGGTCGAACGGAACGCTGACGAATGCCGGTTCGCCACCGCGTTGATAAAAGTCGTTCCACAACGCGACCGCGGCCGGGGTCTTGAAGTCCTCGAGGCGGGCGTCAGGCTGGGCATAAGGCAGGACGATCAGTTGTTGCAATGACGGCAGCCGTTCGAGGATTTCATTGACCTTGGCCCGCTGGTCGATGACCTTGCCGGCGTAGCGATAACCGGCGCAGGTGATCAGCACCTTGGGCTCGATCTGGCCGAACCGGTCGATGACGCCCTGGGTGCCGAAGTCCGGTGACGAGCACGACCAGATGGCGCCCAGGCTGGTGCTGGCGAGCATGCCCACCAAGGTCTGCCAGGTGTTGGGCATGCAGGCGGCGACCCGGTCGCCCCGGGTGACGCCAGCGGCTTGCAGGCTTTTCTGCAGGCCGGCGACATGGGCGGCGAGTTCGGCCCAGGTCAGTTGTTCCTGGTCGCCGTTTTCGCCCAGCGCCACCACCGCGACGGTGTCATCGCGGCGGCGCAGCAGGTGTTCGGCGAAGTTCAGCGTGGCGCCAGGAAACCACTGGGCGCTGGGCATTTGCGCACCCTCCACCAGTACCGCGTCGGGAGCGTGGTGAAAGCGGATCTCGAAGAAGTCGACGATGGCCTGCCAGAAGGCCTCGCGCTGGTCGATGCTCCAGGCGTGCAGGGCGGGGTAGTCGTTCAGTTGCAGGTGATGTCGCGCGTTGACGAACCGGCGAAAGGCGTTCATGCGCGACTGGGCGATGCGTTCGGGGCTGGGTTGCCAGAGGAGGTCGGACATGGAGTGCCTCTTGTTTTCTTATGTACACACTATAGAGCGACCCAATCCTGTGGCGAGGGGATTTATCCCCGTTCTGTGGGAGCAAGGCTTGCCCGCGATGAACGAAAACGCGGTTTAGCTGTTAAACCGCGGTGCGGCCATCGCGGGCAAGCCTTGCTCCCACAGAGAGGGGATAAATCCCCTCGCCACAAGGAGTCGCAGGACCTTACTGGGCCAACCACCCACCATCGATATTCCACGCCGCGCCCCGCACCTGGCTGCCAGCTTCGCTGCACAGGAACAGCACCAGTTCCCCCAGTTGCGGCGGGGTGACGAATTCCAGGGACGGTTGTTTCTCGGCCAACAGATCATGCTGCGCCTGTTGTGGGTCAACGCCGGCGGCGATGCGGTCGTCGATCTGTTTTTGCACCAGTGGTGTCAGCACCCAGCCCGGGCAGATGGCGTTGCAGGTCACGTTGCTGGTGGCGGTTTCCAGGCCGACCACCTTGGTCAGGCCGATCACCCCATGCTTGGCCGCGACATACGCCGCCTTGCCCACCGAGCCAACCTGGCCATGCACCGAGGCGATGTTGACGATCCGGCCCCAGCCCTTGGCCCGCATGCCTGGCAGGCTCAGGCGCGTGGCGTGGAACACCGAGGACAGGTTGATGGCAATGATCGAGTCCCAGCGCTCCACCGGAAAATCCTCCACGGCGGCCACGTGCTGGATCCCGGCGTTGTTCACCAGGATGTCCACGCCGCCGAACTCGCGCTCGGCGTAGGCGAGCATGTCGGCGATCTGCGCCGGGTCGCTGACATCGGCCGGATGATGACCGACCTTGCCGCCGAACTGTTTGACCTCGGCGATCACCGCCGAGGCATCGCCGAAGCCGTTGAGGATCAGGTTGGCGCCGGCCTTGGCCAGGCTCAGGGCGATGCCCAGGCCGATGCCGCTGGTAGAACCGGTGACCAGGGCGGTCTTGCCCGAAAGAGGAGTTGTCATGGGAACCTCACACAATGCCAGTGGCGTAGAACACAGCGATCACGAAGAACACCGCGAGGGTCTTGATCAGCGTAATGCAGAAAATGTCTTTGTAGGCTTCGCGGTGGGTCAGCCCGGTCACCGCCAGCAGGGTAATCACCGCGCCGTTGTGGGGCAGGGTATCCATGCCACCGCTGGCCATGGCGGCCACCCGGTGCAGCACTTCCAAGGGGATGTTGGCGGCGTGGGCGGCGCTGATAAAACTTTCAGACATCGCCGCCAAGGCGATGCTCATGCCGCCCGAGGCGGAGCCGGTGATGCCCGCCAGCAGCGTGACTGTCACCGCTTCGTTGACCAGCGGGTTGGGAATGTTCTTGAGCCAGTCGGCCAGCACCAGGAAGCCCGGCAAGGAGGCGATGACCGCGCCGAAGCCGTATTCCGAAGCGGTGTTCATCGCCGCCAGCAACGCACCGCCCACGGCGCTCTTGCTGCCTTCGGCCAGTTTGCTGCGAATGGCCCGGAAGCCGAACAGCAAGACCATGATGATGCCCACCAGCAACGCCGCCTGCACTGCCCAGATCGCAGTAAGCTTGGCGATGTCGCTGGTCACCGGTGTGGTCATGCCTGGCAGCGCCAGGCTGTGGGTCTTGCCGTACCACTGTGGGATCCACTGGGTGAACAGCAGGTTCATGATGCCCACCGCCAGCAGTGGCGACACGGCGATCCAGGGGTTCGGCAGCTTGATGTCTTCGGCGGTTTCCGGCTCGTTGCGCAGCTCGGTGCCGTAGCCTTCGCCCACACGCTGGGCCTTGTTGCGCTGGCGTTGCAAAAACAGCATGCCGAGGCTGAACACGAAGATCGTGCCGATCACCCCCAGCCACGGTGCGGCCCAGGCGGTGGTGTTGAAGAACGTGCTGGGGATGATGTTCTGGATCTGCGGCGTGCCGGGCAGGGCGTCCATAGTGAAGGAGAATGCGCCGAGGGCGATGGTGGCCGGGATCAGACGCTTGGGGATATTGCTCTGGCGGAACATCTCGGCGGCGAACGGGTACACCGCGAACACCACGACAAACAGCGACACGCCACCATAGGTCAGCAAGGCGCAGACCAGCACGATCACCAGCATGGCCTGGCGCGTCCCCAGCAAGCGAATCGCCGCGGCGACGATGGAGCGGGAGAACCCCGAAAGCTCGATCAGCTTGCCGAACACCGCGCCGAGCAGGAACACCGGGAAATACAGTTTGATGAAGCCGACCATTTTCTCCATGAACACCCCGGTGAATGCGGGGGCGACGGCGGAAGGGTCGGTGAGCAGGACGGCACCGAGGGCGGCGATGGGGGCAAAGAGGATAACGCTGTAGCCACGGTAGGCGGCAACCATCAGCAGCGCGAGAGCTGCCAAGGCAATGATCACACTCATGGTGTGTCTCCTGGATTGTTATTGTTGTGGTGACGCTGTGGGAGAGGCTTTAGCGAGTTTTGTGCCAGGTGTGTAACTGGCTGAAATATAAGGAAATTGTTTTATTTTGTAGGGCGGGAGTGAGGGTTTTGTCTCTGTTTTGAGATTTTTAGGGGGAGGGCTGGCCTCATCGCGAGCAAGCTCGCTCCCACAGGTTCTTGAGTTACGCGGTCAACTGTGGGAGCGAGCTTGCTCGCGATGGAGCGCAAAGCGCTCCAAATCGGCAGTCTATATTTTGAGAATGAAGTCTCTCTATTGAGACTCGGCAATCCCCAACGCCACCATCTTCTTGTACAACGTCGATCTCCCCAGCCCCAACCGCTCGGCCGCTTCCACCACTTTGCCGCCGCATTGCGCGAGGGTGGTTTCGATCAGTTGTCGGTCGAAGCGCGCCCGGGCCTGGCTGAAGGTTTCCTGGGGCAGGGGTTCGAAGCTCACGTCCGCCGGGCGCGTCACCGGCATGAAGGTCCCGATGGCGGCGCGGATGTCCGCCGCCGTGAGCACCAGGTCATCGCTGAGCAGCGCGGCCCGTTCCAGCACATTGCGCAGCTCGCGGATGTTGCCCGGCCAGGCGTGTTGCCGCAGCAGGTCGAGGGCGGCGGGGTTCAGTTCGTGCTGGCTGCGCAACTCTTCCAGGATCGCTTCGCTCAGGGCTGGCAGGTCATCGAGGCGTTCGCGCAACGGCGGGACCTGGATCGGCAATACGTTGAGGCGGTAATACAGGTCGGCGCGGAACTCTCCGCGCTTGATCGCCGCTTCCAGGTCCATGGAGGTGGCGGCGATGATTCGCACGTCGCTTTGCAGCACCTCGTTGGAGCCCACCGGTTCGTACTCTTTTTCCTGGAGCACGCGCAGCAGTTTGCTTTGCAGCGGCAGCGGCATGTCGCCGATCTCGTCGAGGAACAGCGTGCCGCCCTGGGCAATCTGCAGTTTGCCGGCACGGCCCTTGCGGTCGGCCCCGGTAAAGGCCCCCGGGGCGGTGCCGAAGAACTCGGCCTCCAGCAGCGATTCAGGAATCGCCGCGCTGTTGATGCTGACGAACGCCTTGTGCGCCCGCGGCGAAGCGCTGTGGATGGCCTGGGCCAGCAGTTCCTTGCCGGTGCCGGTTTCGCCGAGCAGCAGCACCGGCGAATCGGCGCTGGCGCTGCGTCGGGCACGGCGCTTGACCTCAAGGCCGGCGCTGCTGGTGCCAATGAAATGGGCAAAGTTGTACTTGGTTTGCCGCGCCCGTAGCAATGAGCGGGTGGAGGCCAGTTCTTCCTGCATGCTCAGGTAGCGCTTGAGCATCGGCGACAGGCTGTGCAATTCATCGAACAAGGCAAAGCCGATGGCGCCGATCACCGCGCCCGCGTTGTCGTGGATCGGCAGGCGCATCACCACCAGCGGCTCCTTGGGCGTGTCCTGCATGTCCAGCAGGATCGGGCGTCCGGTGCGTACCACTTCGCGTAACAGGCTGCTGGGAATCACGCTCTCGCACGCCCGGCCAATGGCCTCCTGCGCCGAGTTCAGGCCGAAACGGCGGGCGTAGCGTTCGTTCATCCAGACGATATTCGCGTCACGGTCGACAATCACCGTGCCTTCGCTGGACTGCTCGATGATCTCGAACAACGAACGGATCGCCAGCGTGCGCACGCGCTTGTAATCCTTGAGGCTTTCGGTGGGGTTCATCGGGCATTTCCAGAGAGGAGGGATTTGCCGGCAGCCATGGACGGGTGCCAAGAGCCGCATTATGCCGGGGGAAGTCCCAGTATCGAAGCACCACCGCTATTTTCGAGGTTAACTTGTACGGTTAGATATTTTTGTACATGATCCTGCTCCGGTTTCCTGCCTTTTTTGGAGAGCACGTGAACACATTCAATCCCCGTAAGTTGAAGCTCTCCAAATGGACGGCCTGCGCGCCAGTCAATCGGGAAAAGCATTTTCTGGTCACCGAATTGATCTGTGACGAGGCGGGAACGCCTGTAAAGGTTGAGCTTCAGGCCGTGCACAGCGGGCGGGTGGAGCTGTTCGACTGGTCAGAGTTGCGCGATGACAAGCGCTGGAAAATCGGTTGGCATTAAGCCGTTGGGTGAAATGTTCCGGTTTCGTTATTTCTTGTACAGATAAATAAAATTGTACAACTTATGGAAAGATAGTGGCTTAATGGTTCCTCTCTAGCAAACAAGGCACCGTGCCTTCAGTTGGCTACGGCCAAGCACTTACGTTTCCGGAGTGGTATCCATGTTCATCCGCACCCGCAAGCATCAGGAAACCTTGCACCCGATCCAGGCCCGGCGGGCGATTCTCGAGACCGAGCGAGCCGCTTTCCATCAGGCAATGGCGATTATCGAACTCGATCCGACGGGGCAGGTGCTCGGCGCCAATGCGTTGTTCTTGAAGATGCTGGGCTATTCCCTCGAGGACATTCAGGGCAAGCATCACCAGATGTTCTGCGAACCTGCCTACGCGCGCAGTCGGGAATATGCCGCTGTGTGGCAGCAGGTGGGGCAAGGCCAGAGTGTCGATGCACAGCTCTTGCACCTGGCCCGGGATGGACATTGGTTGTGGGTGGAGGCTCGTTACATCCCGGTGCTGGACCAGCAGGGAAAGCTGCAACGCATCATTGAAGTGGCCCGGGACATCAGTGAGCGTGTCCTCCGGAGCCAGACCGAGTCCAGCTTCAGGCACGCGATCGACCGCTCCATGGCGGTCATCGAGTTCGACCTCAATGGTCAAGTGGTGAATGCCAATGCGAATTTCCTCAAGGTGATGGGCTATCGCCTGGAGGAGGTTCGCGGCCAGCACCACCGCCTGTTCTGCAAGCCCAGTGAGGTCCAGAGCGACGCGTATCGCGGGTTCTGGGCTGGATTGAATCGGGGGGAGTATGTGACCGGCCTGTTCCAGCGTATCGACAAGCAAGGCGTCACGGTCTGGTTGCAGGCAACCTACAATCCGCTCTACGACGCCCAGGGAAGATTGTATGGGGTGGTCAAGTTCGCCACCGATCACACTCGCGAGGTCGAGCAGCGCCAGAGCGAATCCAACGCGGCGCGGCTGGCCTTCGAGACGTCCCGGCAGACCGATGAGCACACCCAGCTTGGCACGGCGGTTGTCCAGGAAACGGTCACCGTGGTGCAAAGCATCGCCGATGAACTCCAGCGAGTGGCCACGGGAATCAGTGCGCTGAGTGCCCAGTCCGAGGAAATCGGCAGCATCGTCGATGCCATCCGGGGGATCGCCGAACAGACCAACCTGCTCGCGCTCAATGCGGCCATCGAAGCGGCGCGCGCCGGGGAACAGGGGCGGGGGTTCGCCGTGGTCGCCGATGAAGTGCGCAACCTGGCACGGCGCACGAGCCAGGCCACGGTGGCCATCACCGAAGTCGTCGGCAAGAACCGCGACCTCGCCAGGCAAGCGGTGACCAGCATGCAGTCCAGCACCCTCAAGGCGGAGCAGGGCGTGAAGCTGGCGAACCAGGCGGGCACCGTTATCCTCGACATCCACCGAGGGGCGCAGCAGGTCGTGGAGGCCATTGGCGAATTTGCCCAAGCGCTGGATCAGCGCCGCGACAGTTGAGCGCTAGAGTCGCGGCGGCCTTTACCTGGGAAGTGCCGCCGCCAACAGCTCCTTGGTATAGGGATGCTGGGGTGAATCGAACACGTCGTGACTGGCGCCTTGCTCGACCACCTTGCCATCCTTGATCACGATCATGTCGTGGGCCAGGGCGCGGACCACCGCCAGGTCATGGCTGATGAACAGGTAGGTCAGGCCGTGTTTTTCCTGGAGCTGGCGCAGCAGGGCGACCACTTGTTTCTGCACGGTGCGGTCCAGGGCCGAGGTCGGTTCGTCCAACAGGATCAGGGCCGGCTTGAGCACCAGGGCCCGGGCGATGGCGATGCGTTGGCGCTGGCCGCCGGAAAACTCATGGGGGTAGCGGTGGCGGCTCTGCGGGTCGAGGCCGACTTCCTTGAGCGCCTGGATCACCTGGGCTTCGCATTCTTCAGGGCTGGACGGGCTGTGCACCTCCAGTCCTTCGCTGATGATCTGCTGCACCGACATTCGCGGGCTGAGGCTGCCGAATGGGTCCTGGAACACCACCTGCATCTTCCTGCGCCACGGCCGCAATGCCTTGTGGGATAACTGCTCGAGGGCCTGGCCCTGGAAATGGATGCTGCCTTCGGATTCGATCAGCCGCAGGATCGCCTGGCCGAGGGTGGATTTGCCGGAACCGGATTCGCCGACGATGCCCAGGGTCTTGCCGCGCTGGATGCTCAGGCTGATACCGTCCACGGCGCGCAAGTATTCCTTGCGCCGGAACAGCCCGCCGCCCAGGGCAAAGCTCACGCGCAGGTCCCGCACCTGCAACACGTCTTCGCGCTCGTCCCGGGGCAGGGCTTCGCCTTCCGGTTCGGCGTGCAGCAGCACGCAGCTGTAGGGATGTTTCGGTGCGCTGAACAGGGTTTCGCAAGGCGCCTGCTCGACGATTTCCCCGGCCTTCATCACACACACACGTTGGGCGATGCTGCGCACCAGGTTGAGGTCGTGACTGATCAGCAGCAAGGACATGCCGAGCCGTTGCTGCAAGGACTTGAGCAACAGCAGGATCTTGCGTTGCACCGTCACGTCCAGCGCCGTGGTCGGTTCGTCGGCGATCAACAGCTCCGGCTCGCAGGCCAGGGCCATGGCGATCATCACCCGTTGCCGTTGGCCGCCGGACAGTTGATGGGGGTAGGCCTTGAGCCGCTCGGCGGGTTTCTGAATGCCCACCAGGGCCAGCAGCTCCAGAATGCGCTGGCGCGCCGCCTTGCCGCCCAGGCCCCGGTGCAGCATCAGGGTTTCACCGATCTGCTTCTCGACGCTGTGCAGCGGGTTCAGCGAGGTCATCGGTTCCTGGAAGATCATGGCGATGCGGTTGCCGCGCAACTCCCGCAGGGTCTTGGCCTCGGCGCCCAGCAGTTCCTGGCCGCGATAGCGAATGCTGCCGGTGGTGCGGGTGCCGGTCTCGGGTAGCAATTGCAGGATCGAATGGGCCGTCACCGACTTGCCGGAGCCCGACTCGCCCACCAAGGCCAGGCATTCGCCGGGGCGGATGTCCAGGCACAGGTTGCGCACCACCGTCTGGTCGTTGAAGGCCACGCTCAGGTCGCGGATTTCGATCAGGTTGTCGCTCATCTCAAGGTTCCGCTTCATGGTTGTTTTCAAGAGCGTGGGTCGAACGCGTCTCGCAACGCTTCGCCGATAAACACCAACAGGGAAAGAATCAGGGCCAGGGTGAAAAACGCCGTCAGCCCCAACCACGGCGCTTGCAGGTTCTGTTTGCCCTGGGCGATCAACTCGCCCAGGGAGGCGCTACCGGCCGGCATGCCGAAGCCAAGAAAATCCAGGGCGGTGAGGGTGGAGATTGCCCCGGTGAGGATGAAGGGCAGGTAGCTCAGGGTGGCGTTCATCGCGTTGGGCAGGATATGCCGCACGATCACCTTGCGATCGGATAAGCCCAGGGCCCTGGCCGCCTTGACGTACTCCAGGTTGCGCCCGCGCAGGAACTCGGCGCGGACCACGTCCACCAGGGCCAGCCAGGAAAACAGCGCCATGATCCCCAGCAGCCACCAGAAATTCGGTTCGACGAAGCCGGACAGGATGATCAACAGATAGAGCACTGGCAGCCCGGACCAGACTTCCAGCAGGCGTTGCCCGAGCAGATCCACCCAGCCGCCGTAATAGCCCTGCAACGCACCGGCGGCGATGCCGATCAGCGCACTGATGGCGGTCAGGGCCAGGGCGAACAGGATCGACACCCGCGCGCCGAAGATCACCCGGGCCAGCACGTCCCGGGACTGGTCATCGGTGCCTAGCCAGTTCACCGATGAGGGTGGGCTCGGGGCGGGTTGGTTGAGGTCGTAGTTGGGGGTGTCGTCGCTGAACGGGATCGGTGGAAACCACAGCCAGCCGCCGTCCTTGTGGATCAGGTTCTGCACGTAGCTGCTGCGGTAGTCGGCCTGGAACGGCAGTTGCCCGCCAAATTCCTGCTCGGTGTGGCGCTTGAATACCGGGAAATACAGCGAGCCCTGGTAGCTCACCACCAGTGGCTTGTCATTGGCGATCAGCTCGCCGCCCAGGCTCAGGATGAACAGGCCGATGAACAGCCACAACGACCACCAGCCCCGGCGGTTTTTCCTGAAACGCTCGAAGCGTCGGCGGCCCAAGGGGGAAAGCTTGAACATCAGGCGTTCCTCGCGGCGAAGTCGATGCGCGGGTCCACCAGGGTGTAGCAGAGGTCGCCGATGAGTTTGATCAGCAGGCCGAACAGCGTGAAGATGAACAGCGAGCCGAACACCACCGGATAATCCCGGGACACCGCGGCCTCGTAGCTCATGCGCCCCAGCCCGTCGAGGGAAAAGATCACCTCGATCAGCAAGGAGCCGGCAAAGAACACGCTGATGAACGCCTGGGGAATGCCGGAGACCACCAGCAGCATCGCATTGCGGAACACGTGACCGTAGAGCACCCGCTGTTCGCTCATGCCCTTGGCCCGCGCCGTGACCACGTACTGGCGGGTGATTTCATTGAGGAACGAGTTCTTGGTCAGGATCGTCAGGGTGGCGAAGCCGCCGATCACCAGCGAGGTGACCGGCAGCACCAGGTGCCAGAAATAATCGGCGATCTTGCCCAGCGTCGACAGCGACTCGAAGTTGTCCGACACCAGCCCGCGCACCGGAAACCAGTTCAGCGAGGTGCCGCCAGCGAACACCACGATCAGGAACATCGCGAAGAGGAACGCCGGCATGGCGTAGCCAATGATGATCGCGGTGCTGCTCCACACGTCGAATGCCGAGCCGTGGCGCACGGCCTTGCGAATGCCCAGGGGAATCGACACCAGGTAGGTGATCAAGGTCGCCCAGAGCCCGAGGGAAATGGTCACCGGCATCTTTTCCAGGATCAGGTCGGTGACCGTGGCGCCGCGGAAGAAGCTCTTGCCGAAGTCGAGGCGCGCATAGCTGCTGAGCATCAGCCACAGGCGCTCGTGGGCCGGTTTATCGAAGCCGTACTGTTTCTCGATGTCCTTGATCAGTTGCGGGTCCAGGCCGCGACTGGCGCGGGAATTGCCGCTCATCTCACTGCCCGAACCGCCGACGCTGCTGCCGCCGATGCCTTGCAGGTGGGCGATGGCCTGTTCCACCGGCCCGCCGGGTGCGGCCTGCACGATGACGAAGTTCACCAGCAGGATAATCACCAGTGTGGGAATGATCAGCAGCAGGCGCCGCACGATATAAGCCCACATCAATGCGGCCCTCCAGGTGTGCCGCGCCTGATGCGTTCGGCGCGCATTTGTTCGTTGGTCAACGGTGTGGTGCTCACTTCCCACCAGCTTTCGATGGCTTCGTCATTGCTGGCCTGAACCTTGGGCATGCCGAAGCGATTCCACCACACGGTCGAGCTGCCCGGCGGGTAATAGTTGGGGATCCAGTAGTAATTCCATTGCAGCACCCGGTCCAGGGCGTGGGCATGGCGCAGCATGTCGGCTTGGGTGCTGGCCTTGACCAAACCGTCGATCAGCGCGTCCACCGCCGGGTTCTTCAAGGCCATGTAGTTGTTGGCCCCCGGGTCATTGGCGGCCGCCGAACCGAAGTAATTGTAGAGTTCCATGCCCGGCGAGGTGCTGACGGGGTAGCCGGTGATGATCATGTCGTAGTCGCGACTCATCAGGCGATTGACGTACTGGGAGGCGTCGATGCGGCGAATGCTCATGTCGATGCCGATTTGCGCCAGGGTACGTTTGTAGGGCAGCAGCAGGCGGTCGATACCGTTCTGGCTGTTCAGGAAGGTAAAGCTCAGCGGTTCGCCCTCGGCATTCACCAGGCGGTCGCCGTCGGGTTTCCAGCCAGCCTGTTCCAACAGGGCCAGGGCTTGCAATTGTTTGTCGCGGATCACGCCGCTGCCATCGGTTTTCGGGGCCTGGAAGACCTGGGTGAAGACTTCGTCGGGAATCTGCCCGCGCAACGGCTCCAGAATCGCCAGCTCGCCGGCATCGGGCAGTTTTCGAGCGGCGAGGTCAGTGTTGGAGAAGTAACTCTGCTGACGCACATAGACGTTGCGCATCATCTGGCGGTTGCTCCATTCGAAATCCCAGAGCATGGCCAGGGCCTGGCGCACGCGACGGTCCTGGAACTGCGGTTTTTGCAGGTTGAAGACAAAGCCCTGGGCGCTCTGGGGTGCCTCTTTGGCCAGGTGGGCCTTTTGCAGGCGGCCGTCCTGCAGGGCCGGGCCGTCGTAGCCGATGGAATAGCCGGTGGCGGAAAATTCACGATTGTAGTCATAGGCGCCACCGCGCAGCACCTGGCGGGCGACGTCAGTGTCGCCAAAATACTCGATGCTGAAATGGTCGAAATTGTAGAGCCCGCGGCTGACCGGCAAATCCTTGCCCCACCAATCGGCATTGCGCTCGAACGTGATGCTGCGCCCGGAATCGACTTTGCTCACCCGGTAGGGGCCACTGCCCAGTGGCGCCTCGTAGCCGCCGCCGTTGGCGAAGTCGCGCGTCTTCCACCAATGTTCGGGAAAGACCGGCAGGGTGGCGATGTCCAGGGGCAGGGTACGGCTTTCGTTGTTCTTGAAGTTGAAGCGTACGGTGCGCTCGTCCTCGACCACGACGTCCTTGACCGCCGCGAACTGGGTGCGATAGCGCAGGCTGCCTTGGGTCATCAACAGCTCGAAGCTGTAGCGCACGTCCTGGGCGGTGATGGGCTTGCCATCGGCGAAGCGGGCCTTGGGGTTGAGGTAGAAGCGCAGGGACAGGCCATCGTCGGCACGTTCCATCTTCTGCGCCACCAGGCCATAGACGGTATAGGGTTCATCCAGCGAGCGCTGGGCCAGTGGCGAGTAGAGCATCCCGTCGATCTGGCTGACGCCGATGCCCTTGTCGATGTAGGGCAGGATGTGGTCGAAGTGGCCAATCTCCACGGCCGAGCGGCGCATGGTCCCGCCTTTTGGGGCCTGGGGGTTGGCGTAGGCGAAGTGGCCGAAGCCTTCGGCATATTTGGCGGGTTCGCCATAGACGGTCAGGGCATGTTGCGGTGCTGCATCGACGCCGGCGGCGCCTGTCAGCAGGACCACGGCAATCAATAGCAGTGAAGGGAACGCCAGTCGCATTGTCAGCCTTAGAGCCGGGTGATCGATGACACGATTTGTACGCGAGCGGTGCCTGAATGGCCAGTCCCCTGTAGCGAGGGGATTGTCCCTGCCAGGTGGGAACAAAACCTGTGGGAGTAAGGCTTGCCCGCGATGGCCGCGCCGCGGTCCAACAGCTAAACCGCGTTATCGTTTCATCGCGGGCAAGCCTTGCTCCCACAAGGGGCCATCAATCCTGGCGGCTGGTGACTTCCAGCAGGTGGTAGCCGAACTGGGTCTTGACCGGGCCTTGGACGGTATTGATCGGTGCGCTGAACACCACGGTGTCGAATTCCTTGACCATCTGGCCCGGGCCGAACGAACCCAGGTCGCCGCCCTGACGGCTGGACGGGCAGGAGGAGTTGGCCTTGGCCACTTCGGCGAAGTCGGCACCGGCTTCGATCTGGGCCTTGAGTTCGTTGCACTTGTCTTCGGTGGAAACCAGGATGTGGCGGGCAGTGGCTTTGGCCATGGGGCAAATTCCTTTCGATGTGTTTAAAGGTGTTGAGCCTACCGGATTCACTGACGGGGTGTTGTCAAAATTGCGTCAAAACCTTGGGCCTGGCGATCAAAGGCCGGCTTTGCGCAGGCGCTCGGCGTGGCGCAGGTAAAGCTCTGTGGCGTCTGTTCCCTTGCATGCCTTGCCGCCTCCCGGGCTGATCGCCTCCATGTGGTCCATGGGGTAGTCGGAGCGGATGACCTTGCCCAGGTGCGAACTGAAGCGCCCGACCAGGCCGTCGTTCTGCCCGGCTTCGGTGATGAAGTATTCGGAAAAGGCGCGGCAGAAAACCTGCGAAGGCTCTCGTGCTTTATCCGTCGTCTCTGGCAACGTGCCGCTCCATGAGTAGTAGCGCACGCCGTTGACCCGGTCCGGACCGTTCCCGCCCCAGCACTTCGGCAGGCCCTGGGGGTATTTGTCATTAAAGGCGCCCACGCCCTCGGTGGTCAGCGCCGGCAGCGCGGCGACAGCGGCCGGCGATAGCTGCGCCTGGCCGTCCAGCAGCGAGATGAAATCGGCGAACAGCGTGGCGACGCCCCTTGCCACGTGCCCTGGCAGCCGTCCGGGCGTGAGGGCCTTGCGCAGGAAGTCTGCCAGTTCGGAACCATGGTTGGGGCCGCTGACCGAGGTGACCGAGGCCACCCTGTCGGGTGCCAGCGCGGCGGCATACCGGGCGGCCAGCGCACCCTGGCTGTGGCCGATCAGATTGACCCGGGTGGCGCCGGTGCCAGCCAGAACCCGATCGATCTGAACCAGCAATTGTTCGCCCCTGGCTTCGTTGGAGTGGGTGGCCGACAAGTGCGGGATGAACACCCGGGCACCGCCTGCACGCAGGGCCTGTTTGATGCCATGGAAAAGTTCGAAGCCGCCGATCTTGTCAAACCCGAACAACCCATGAACCAAGAGGATGGGAAATTGAGTGGTTGCATTCCGTTGCATGTTGGTACCTTTTTCGAAGAGGTTCACCTTGAATTTGCGACTTCACTCTAATGCAGGCTCATTCTGTACGGTGTAGGAAGAAACCGCCCTGATCCAGGGAAACCGGAATAAAAAAAGTGGGAAGAGTGGGAGGTACCCGGGCGGTACTTGAGGATGTAGGAGGTCTCCTATAACCGCTGTGGTTTGCAGCTACAGGTTCGAGCGCCAAGGACCACTCGCGCTGTCGTCTTGTCTGGCTGCGGGGTTGGCGCGAGCGGGTTTTAATGGCTCCGTCGGGCGCCGTTATTCAAACGGTGCCTTCATCCAAGGACTGGAGCCTGTACATGATCACCTATCCATCGCTTCAACGATCCCGTTCAACCCCAGCAACAAGGCTGCCGCCACCGGTCCTGGCAGCGGCCAGGGACGGGGTGATCAACCCGGCCTGGCGCAACGCCGTGGTGACCGTCAAGCCTTATCCCATGATGACCTGCGGGGATGAAGTGGTGCTGCGTTGGCACGGCCTCAACAACGATGGCGAACCCTACCGGCATGAAGTGGCCGGGTTTGTCACTGAGCGGCAAGTGGGGCGAGACGTCGTGTTCGTCGTGCGCGAACCGCATATCGCCGAGTTGGACGGCGGCTCGCTGGAGATCTCCTACGAGGTAACGGGCAAGCGGTTGCCGGCCACGCTGCTTTCGGAACACCTGCAACTGGAGATCGGCGATGCATCGCCGCAACTGCTGCCCGCCATTGCCAACGATGCGGTGAGGGGCAGCCTCGATCCGAGTCGGGTGCCTGAAGGAACGTGGGTGAGCATTCGGCCCTACGCCAGGATGGCGGCCGGCGATCGGCTGATCCTGACTGCCAGCAAGGATTTCAAAGCGCTGTGGCGCGATGTGCTGGACATAGAAGCCCATGCAGTGGGTCGTGAGGTATCGCTCTGGATCGATCATTCGCTGATCGCGCCCCATTCTGGACACGACCTGGCCCTGACCTATGTCGTCAGGCGTGGACACTCGGTGCGTCGGGCTGAGCCCTTGTCGTTGCACATCGGCCCGTTGCAGCGCCCTGCGCTGAAGGCCCTTCAGATTCGGGAGATGAACGACGGCTGGCTGGAGGTCGACGACCTGCAAGAGGGGGTGACGATTGTCATCGATAATCCCGGGCTTGAGGCGGGCGAGCTGGTCTGGTTGCAGTGCAATGGCAACTCCGCTTACGTGCTTGAGCGCGAAATCACCGAGGCCACGGCAGGTAAGCCGCTCATGTTCGTGATTCCCGCAAGTTACTGGCAGGACCAGCGCGACAGCTCGGTGAGCGTGTTCTATCAGGTCGAGCGCCTGGATGACGTCAGCCAGCGCTCCGAGTGGGTGACGGTCCGGGTGCGTTCCAGTACGTCAGGTTGAGCGCAGTCCCGGGCAACCCTGGTGGGAGTGAGCTTGCTCGCGATGACGGTGTGTCAGGCAACCCAAGGCTGGCTGAACTGACGCCATCGCGAGCAAGCTCGCTCCCACAAAAGGCCCCATGCTGCCCCTGGTTCCAGGAACAGGTGGGTTCGGGACCTCAGGCGGGCAATTGCAACCGGCGATGAGCCTCGCGCAACAGCTGCTCGGTGGACTCCCAGCCCAGGCAGCCATCGGTGACCGAGACGCCGTAGCGCATCGACGGGCCCAGCGGCTGGCAGCCTTCGAACAGGTGGCTTTCGAGCATCATGCCGATCAGGGAGCGGTTCCCTTGCAGCCGTTGTTCCAGCACGTCATTGAACACCTGCGGCTGACGCAGCGGGTCCTTGCCGCTGTTGGCGTGGCTGCAGTCCACCATGATCCGGGCTGGTATCTTGAGGCGGGTCAGGTCGCTGTGTATCTGCGTGACGCTCTGGCGGTCATAGTTCGGTCCGCGATGGCCGCCGCGCAGCACCAGGTGGGTGTCGGGGTTGCCTGGGGTCTGGATGATCGCCGGATGGCCCTGGCTGTCGACGCCGAAATGCCGATGGGGGTGGGCGGCGGAGCGCATGGCGTCGCAGGCAATGCCGACCCCGCCGTCCGTGCCGTTCTTGAACCCCACCGGCATGCCCAGCCCGCTGGCCATCTCCCGGTGGATCTGCGATTCGGTGGTGCGAGCGCCAATGGCGACCCAACTGAGCAGGTCATCGAAGTAACTGGCGGCCATGGGTTGCAACAGTTCGGTGGCGACGGGCAGGCCCAGTTGCAGCATTTCGCGCATCAACTCCCGGGACAAGGTCAGGCCGGCGGCCATGTCGTCGCTGCCATCCAGGCCGGGATCGTAGGCCAGGCCTTTCCAACCCACAGTCGTGCGGGGCTTTTCCACGTAGGCGCGCATGACCAAGAGCATGCTGTCGCTCACTTCGTGGGCTACGCGAGCCAGGTTGGCGGCATATTCGAGGGCGGATTTGGGGTCATGGATCGAGCAGGGGCCGACGATGACCAGCAGGCGGGCGTCTTCACCGTTGATGATCGCGCGGATGGCCTGGCGATGGACGCTCACTTGGTGGCTCAACGCGGTGCTGAGCGGCAATTGATGCTTGAGTTGCAACGAGCTTGGCAGACGCAGGGTCAGGGCTTCGTTGGCAGGGTTGAGCGTGGACAGCGGCAAAGCAGAGACGGACGAATTCATGATCTGGCTTCCTGGACGGGCAGCGGGTTCGTTCCCGCGCCGGTCCTAGTGGGGTGTTCGACAATTGGCCGTATGGGCCCGCAATTGAGGCTTGCCACCGGTAGGTGACCGATCGGAGGCGGCAGGCTGTCCCGAGCGGTGGCTGGTAAATCGCCAGGCGGAAAAACTGTCGTAACGGTAATAAGTGGCGTAGTTCATGGCTCAATCCTCAAGTTGTCTGGTGCTGCAAATGTATGGGGCCGGAAAAACAAAACCCCCGGTCGGGAGGCCGACCGGGGGTTTGGAAAACTCTGGAAGGCGACCCGTTTTAAAGTGGGCGCCGGTTGGGTATCAGGCGCGCCAGTGGCTAAACCAATACCCAAAATAAAAGCTGACCGGAGTTTGAACGCTGTTCGCCCGGGCAGCCGCAACCGAGCGCGGGGCGCTGGCGGTGTCTAGCGGTGAGAGGGCGTTGAACATGGTCTGTCTCCGATGAATGGCCCTGAGCTTACTAGAGGGCAGGGCGGCGGTTCAATCAGAAAATTCTATCGAGGGCATGCAATTGTTCGCCTTGGCTTGAGTCCGATGGGCTTTATGACAAACTTCAGGTTTGCACCGCCTCCCAGGGATGACCCATGACCGCTCCAGTCTTCGCCGCCGCCCAGTCGATTTCCGTCGCGGGGGACCTTCGCGCCAACCTCGTGTCTCATCAGCGTTTCATGCAGGCTGCCGCTGAGCAAAACGTGCAGTTGCTGGTATTCCCTGAACTGTCGCTCACCGGCTACGAACGCAGCCTGGCTGCGGAGCTGGCGATCCTGCCGGAGGATGCCGTACTGCAACCGCTGCGTGACCTGGCGCAAGCGCTCGGCCTGACCGCCGTGGTGGGCATGCCCATTCGGCTGTCGGCCGACGCTCCGGTGTTGATCGGCGCGTTGGTCCTCGGTGCCGACGGCTCCCTCGGGGTCTACAGCAAGCAGCATCTGCACCCTGGGGAAGAAGTCGCCTTTGCCCCAGGTCACGGTGGCTCGACGCTGACAATGGGGCAGGATCGCATCGCGCTGGCGGTGTGTGCCGATTTTTCCCATGCCAGTCATGCGGCTGCGGCAGCCGGGCAGGGCGCTACGCTCTATGCAGCAGGGGTGTTGATCACCGAGGGTGGCTACGTGCCCGATACGACGTTGCTGCAAGGCTATGCCCGGCAGCATGCCATGACCGTGCTGATGGCTAACCATGGCGGCGTCACCGGAGGCTGGGAGTCGGCTGGCCGCAGTGCCATCTGGGGCCCGGACGGTTCGCTGCTCGCGGCGGCGCCGGGTACGGGCGAGCTGTTGGTGATTGCCCGCCGCGACGTCAACGGTTGGGCCGGGCAAGTCGTGCCGGTGACAGCGCTTCAATGAGGTCTTCATGAGCTTCGAGTGGCGTGCTGCAACGAACGGGGACATCGACTTCGCCCGGCAACTGACCTGCGACAACATGCTTCCTTATTACCTCAGGCATGATTTGCTCTGGCAGGACGAAGCGTTCGACCTGGCCTGGATCATTCGCCAGAACTGGATAATCAGTCGTGAAGGCCAGGTGTTGGGTTTTGTCAGCCTCAGTCGTGATGCCCGGGCGTTGTATATCCGTGAGCTGCAGATAAACGAGGCGTTCCGCGGGCAGGGCGCCGGTACCTGGACGATCGGACAGGTTTGGGACCTGGTGGTGCTGGAACGGCGCCCGGCGCTGCGCCTGACGGTGTTCAAGGACAATCCCGCCAGGGCGTTATACGAACGCATGGGCCTGCGTGTCGTGGGCGAGGACGAGTGTTTCCTGAGGATGCAGCGAGACATCGGTGCTTGACGCCTCGGATGTCGTGCCGATTAAAGATGCGTTGTAACTTTTATCTGTCCCTTTGCGCTAGGTCTGCCGGATGCTTTTTGCTAAGGTGTTGTGCAACCCAAATAAGACCAAATCGTGAGGTGTCTGCTTGATTAGGGTGTTAGTGGTCGATGACCATGATCTCGTCCGTACGGGCATTACACGAATGCTGGCTGACATCGACGGCCTGCAGGTAGTTGGTCAGGCTGAATCCGGGGAAGAGTCCCTGATCAAGGCACGTGAATTGAAACCCGACGTGGTATTGATGGACGTCAAGATGCCTGGCATCGGCGGCCTTGAAGCCACGCGCAAGCTGCTGCGCAGTCACCCGGACATCAAGGTGGTCGCGGTAACCGTCTGCGAAGAGGACCCATTCCCCACCCGGCTGTTGCAAGCGGGCGCGGCGGGCTACCTCACCAAGGGCGCTGGCTTGAACGAAATGGTCCAGGCCATTCGTCTGGTTTTTGCCGGGCAACGCTACATCAGCCCGCAAATCGCCCAGCAGTTGGCGATCAAGTCGTTCCAGCCGACCAACGATTCGCCTTTCGATGCGCTGTCGGAACGGGAAATCCAGATTGCCCTGATGATTGTCGGTTGCCAGAAGGTACAGATCATCTCCGACAAGCTGTGCCTGTCCCCCAAGACCGTCAACACCTACCGTTACCGTATCTTCGAGAAGCTTTCGATCAGCAGTGACGTCGAATTGACACTGTTGGCGGTGCGCCACGGCATGGTCGATGCCAGCGCCTGAAAATGACTGAATTGTTTGATCCCAGCGCGTTCCTCTCCACCTGCAGCGGTCGTCCCGGCGTGTACCGCATGTTCGACAGCGAGGCGCGCCTGCTTTATGTCGGCAAGGCCAAGAACCTCAAGAAACGCCTGGCCAGCTACTTTCGCAAGACCGGCCTCGCCCCGAAGACCTCTGCCCTGGTGGGGCGCATCGCGCAAATCGAAACGACGATCACCGCCAATGAAACCGAGGCCCTGCTGCTCGAACAGACGCTGATCAAGGAATGGCGCCCGCCGTACAACATCCTGCTGCGCGACGACAAATCCTACCCCTACGTGTTTCTGTCCGACGGGGCGTTTCCGCGCCTGAGCATTCATCGGGGTGCCAAGAAGGCCAAGGGCAGGTATTTCGGCCCTTATCCCAGCGCCGGGGCGATTCGTGAAAGCCTCAGCCTGCTGCAGAAGACCTTCTTCGTTCGCCAGTGTGAAGACAGCTACTACAAGAACCGCACCCGGCCCTGCCTGCAGTACCAGATCAAGCGCTGCAAGGCGCCTTGCGTGGGGTTTGTCGAGCCCCAGGTCTACGCCGAGGATGTGCGTCACTCGGTGATGTTCCTGGAGGGTCGCAGCAATGCGCTGACCGACGAGCTGTCAGCAGCCATGGAGGACGCGGCGGTCAACCTTGAATTCGAACGCGCCGCCGAGCTGCGCGACCAGATCGGCCTGCTGCGGCGCGTGCAGGACCAGCAAAGCATGGAAGGCGGCAGCGGCGATGTCGATGTGATCGCCGCGTTCATCAACCCGGGCGGCGCCTGCGTGCATTTGATCAGCGTGCGCGGTGGTCGTGTGCTGGGCAGCAAGAACTTCTTTCCCCAAGTGGGTATCGAGGAGGACGTAGCCGAGGTCATGGCGGCTTTCCTGGGCCAGTACTACATCAGCAGTCCGGAACGGGACTTGCCGGCCGAGTTGATCGTCAACGTGGTCCATGAAGATTTCCCGGCCCTGATCGAAGCCATCGACAAGCTCCGCGGTCGTGAACTGACCATCAGCCACCGCGTTCGCGGCACCCGTGCCCGTTGGCAGCAACTGGCCGTGACCAACGCCGAACAGGCCCTGGGCGCGCGCCTGGCCAATCGTCAGCACGTGGCGGCGCGGTTCGATGCCCTGGCCGATGTCCTCAACCTGGATGAGCCGCCGCAGCGGCTGGAATGCTACGACATCAGTCACTCCAGCGGCGAGGCGACCGTGGCGTCCTGCGTGGTGTTCGGTCCGGAAGGCCCGATCAAGTCCGACTACCGCCGTTACAACATCGAAGGCGTCACACCGGGCGATGACTATGCCGCGATGCATCAGGCATTGATGCGGCGCTTCGGCAAGCTGAAGGACGGGGAGGGCAAGTTGCCGGATATCCTCCTGGTGGACGGCGGCAAAGGCCAGTTGTCCATGGCCCGCGATGTGCTCAATGAGCTGATGGTCCCCGACCTGATCCTGCTCGGCGTGGCCAAGGGCGCGACGCGCAAGGCCGGTTTCGAGACCTTGTACCTGAACGATGCCGCCCATGAATTCACCCTCAAGGGCGATTCGCCAGCGCTGCACCTGATCCAACAGATTCGCGACGAAGCCCACCGTTTCGCCATCACCGGACACCGTGCCCGCCGTGGCAAGACCCGCCGTACGTCTACACTTGAGGGTGTGGCAGGCGTCGGCCCGACCCGCCGTCGCGACTTGTTGAAACATTTTGGTGGATTGCAGGAACTGTCTCGTGCCAGCATCGAGGAGATAGCCAAAGCACCCGGTATCAGTAAAAAGCTCGCAGAGTCGATTTATGCAAACCTGCATAGCGAGTAGAATGCCCGTCAACCTCGTAGCCAGTTGTGCCGATGAATATCCCAAACCTGATTACCGTTCTACGCGTCCTGCTCATCCCGATCTTCATATTGCTGTTCTATTTGCCGTACCACTGGAGCTACGTGGCCTCCGCCTCGGTCTTCGCCTTCGCCGCCGCGACGGACTGGCTGGATGGTTACCTGGCCCGACGCCTGGAGCAGAGCACGCCCTTCGGCGCGTTCCTCGATCCGGTGGCCGACAAGCTGATGGTCGCGGTGGCCCTGGTGCTGCTGGTGCAGGAACATGGCAACCTCTGGCTGACCTTGCCGGCGGCGGTGATCATTGGCCGCGAAATCGTCGTCTCGGCGCTCCGGGAATGGATGGCCGAGCTGGGGGCGCGCGCCCAGGTTGCTGTGTCGAACCTCGGCAAATGGAAAACCGCCGCGCAGATGCTCGCGCTGGTGATCCTGCTGGCCAACCCGTCGGACTTCAGCTTCTGGGTGCTGCTGGGTTACGCACTACTGCTGGTTTCCGCTGGGCTGACGTTGTGGTCGATGGTCCAATACCTGCGCGCCGCCTGGCCGCATCTGCGGACGGATGTAGAGCCGAAATAAAACTTTTTTGAATCAAAGGGTTGACGGCGTAATCTGAATCTATAGAATGCGCCACACCAAGACGCGGGAATAGCTCAGTTGGTAGAGCACGACCTTGCCAAGGTCGGGGTCGCGAGTTCGAGTCTCGTTTCCCGCTCCAAATATTGCGCTACAGAGTTCCACTGAATTCTGTAAGTGATTGAAATCAGGGCCTTTAGGCCCTTTTTTCGTTCCAGCGGGAACCACTGAAATCCAGCACTATCCGGTGCGTTTAAGTCCAGAATTGAGTCCAGAATTCTGACGAGCACTGAATCGGTTTGTTGCTGGAGCAGTTTGCGCAACGAGACGAGCATCTGGCCCTGACTCTGTTCAGGAGCTCGCGATGGCACTCTCAGAAATGACAGTTCGGCACGCCCGAATCACCGGTAATGACTACACCCTCGGCGACAGTGATGGTCTCACACTCAATGTGACGGCCAGAGGCGGCAAAGTCTGGCTCTTCCGCTACTACTGGGCGGGCAAGCAGAAGCGCATGTCCCTCGGTAGTTATCCCCAAATTGGGCTTAAAGAAGCCCGTACCCGTCGTGATGAAGCCCGTACCTTGGTTGCCCAAGGCATCAATCCCTATGAGCATCGCAAACAACAGCGGCTTGCTGTTCATGCTGCGAAGGAGCACACCTTCGAGGCGGTGTTCAATCAGTGGGTGGAGTTCCGCAGGCTGAGCCTGAAGGAAGGGCGTCAAAGCACGCTCTCGCAGATATTGAGAATCTTCAATAAAGACGTCCTGCCCAGCCTGGGCGGGCGGTCTATCTACGATATCAATCGTCACGATCTGCTAGATTTACTGAGCAGGATCGAACAGCGCAAGGCCTTAACGACCGCCGAAAAATGCCGGACCTGGTTCAACCAATTGTTCCGCTATGCGCTGGTGAAAATCGAGGGACTGGAACACAACCCGGCTTCAGACCTTGATGTGGTCGCACTTCCCAAACCTCCTGTTACGCACAATCCATTTCTCCGAATGGACGAGCTCCCAGGATTGATGGTTGCTCTTCGAAATTACGGTGGCGCCAGCCAAACGCGGCTTGGCCTTCGGTTGTTGCTGCTGACCGGTGTCCGCACGGGCGAGTTGCGGTTGGCGACACCAGACCAGTTCGATCTGGAGAAGCGCTTGTGGGTCATACCGGCGGAAGTGGTGAAACAACTCCAGCTAGCGATGCGGAAGCCAGGTAAGCAGATTCAAAATGTGCCGCCGTACATTGTCCCGCTGTCGGTTCAGGCGCTGGAGATCGTGCGTCACTTGCTGGACCAGGTTGTCCCCGCACAGCGCTACTTGTTTGCGCATCGAAGCGACCTGAGCAAGCGCATCAGCGAAAACACGCTGAACGGCGCGTTACGCCGGATGGGGTACGCCGATCAACTCACGGGTCATGGGATGAGGGCGACGATCTCGACGGCGCTGAACGAGATCGGCTACCCGAAGGTGTGGGTGGATGCTCAGCTTTCTCATGCTGATCCGGATAAGGTGAGTGCGGCTTACAACCACGCGGAGTACGTCGAGCAGCGCCGGACCATGATGCAGGATTGGGCGAACCGTCTGGATCTATGGGGGCAGGGCCAGCTAAAAGCGGCAAGTTCTCCGCTGACTATTCGTTTAGAGGGGGCAGCTTCGTTACCTTCGTTGGAAAACGCGAACGCAAACGCCGTTCTGTACAACAGCGGCTCCCCCGCGACGACCGTCCCAGTCTCCACAATGTCCATCAGCAACGAACCGGTCCTTAATGCGGCTCAGCATCCACCTGTCCTACCTGCTCCAACGCAGACTGGACAGCTGCGCGAACCCCAGGTATCAGACATACAACGTCAGCGCGCCGAGATGCTCGCCACTTATGAAGCTTCGAGTAGTCTGCCGCTGCTTGTCTTCGCCAAGCTGGCAGGCAAATCCCGAGATCAGATCAACCGCGATATCAAGGCTCGGCACCTGCTGTCTCTGAGCCTTGGGAATCGCGGTCAGCGCATTCCTGATTGGCAGCTTGATCCACTGCGGCACAAGTTGGTACTTGCTGCGTTAGCGCGGTTTCCGGATGTTGATGGGTGGAGGCTTTATGGCGCTCTTTGTAAACCTCATGAGCGATTAAAAGGTCGCGCGCCAATCGATGTGCTTACTAAGGAGAATTTCGATGTAACCGCGCGGATCGTTTGCAGTGCCCTAGGCTCAAGCTGAGGTGCTGTCTCGTGCGGTGATAACGAATGTGGCTGCTTCCTTGGGGTCATCTAGCGCTACTCCTGAATGCGTGGACTACACACGTCGCCTGATGTTTCGGAGTTGGTCGGCTAGAGGATTCTATTGCGCAGGAAGACACCATTTGGCAATATTCCGTTCCCGCGTTCTCTTATCAGCTCTCCATCCCTCTCATTTGGGGGCTGTGTTTTTGAGGGGCGGGTAATCACCCGGCTTCGTGCCGGGTTTTTTATGCGTTCGGCAGATACGGCCGGCGGATAAACATGGAATTAATCTACCCCTCGCATGGGGTGCTAGAGGTCGAGTGTTCGAATCACTCCGTCCCGACCATTTAATTCAATGACTTAGCCGAACTCTAATCAGTTCGGCTTTTTCATATCTGAAAATTACTCCCACATTTACTCCCACGGATATCGTGGATCTCGGTATGCCGTCTCAGATGGCGTTCGAGAGTCTGAAGATGCGAAGACATTCATCAGTGGGTTGCCTATCTGGACATTCCGCAAGGCAAGCTTAGGGTTACGGCTGTAGGGAGCGCGGAGCTTTCTATTGCTGGTGAGGTGATCCGGACAGTCGCTCAGACTCCGGTAGAGTCATCGGATAGCACATGCTTCCCACGGCGGAGGTTCTTTTCGATGGGGGCTATCAACTTCCTGGTGATGGAAGCTCGGGCCGCGATCACACGCATTAACCTAATTGCTAGAGCTATGGATGCCGTCCTTACGTGATTGAGGTTGATGCTGAGCCCGTCGGAAAGCTTGATGAATCCCAAGCCTGTAAATACAGTCAAGGTCGTTATATCCGAAAAACATTTTGACTTGGCTCTAGGAAGGTATTTTCAGGCGGAAAAAATTCAAATGTGCCCCCAATTTTGCCCCAGTGCATCAGGTTCGCGAGTGGCGATTTCCGACAGAGCCAGATGGATTCAGATGGCTTTCAGTAGTTCATAAGTGCGGGGGAGTGGCTCACGCTGCCTACCTCTCAGTCGGGAATGACCAGCGGCGTTGGATGGGGCTGTCTACAGTGCTGCGTATCTTTCAGTCCGACGCTGATTGACCTACGAACAATTGGATATTTATACAGCTGTTACGCAAACTCCGACGATTTGCACCAAAAATAGTCTCCGATCTTGTTTACCGGTCCCGTCAATCACGCTAACTTGCGGTAACGCTGGCACAGTGCCGCTATCGGTCATCCCTGACTAGATCTCACTCGCGCGCACGGCTGCTCAGCTGGTGCCTACCCTTATTCAGGGCGGGATCATTGATCGCGCGCAGCAACCGCAAGAGGATTCTGCGGTTTAGTGTTTGTAGGAAGTGTTATGGATGGCGTGAGCTTCAAGCAGGTAGACCAGTATGCGCTGTGTTGTGTCGAGAATTTTTCTGATGAGCTTAAGCTCGCGCTGAGGGAAAACCTCACCCGTATCTGCCATGGTGCTGATCAGGCCAGCAAGGACAGGGCGATCTACAAATACCCTGCGACGATTAAGCACTTCTGGAACGAGCGCTATTCCAAGAAAACTTGGGAAACCCGGATTGGTATGCTGGGTGAGCTCCTGTCTCACGTCATCATTCTGAAGCTCTTCCCCAACTTCGATGTGGTCTCCCCGTTCTTCAATATGGAAGAGAAGAGTATCCGGAAGGGCTTCGATCTCCTCCTATACGAGACCTCAACCAACAACGTCTGGATCACCGAGGTCAAGTCGGGCGGCAGAGGGGCAGACAAGACTTCTTGCTCGGCCACAAGTGCGCAATTGCGTTTGGCTCGGGATGACCTCAAGAGGCGTTTGGCTGAGCCGGAGCTCAATCACTGGCTCAACGCGATCAATGCTGCGAAAAATGCGATCCACAACAAAGCTAATTACCGGGACTCGGTTATTGAGATCTTGGAGATGGAAGGTGATTTGGCTGAAGAAGACGGGGCGAGTGCTTCGGACAACAATGTGTTTCTGGTCTCTGCCCTGTTCAGCGAAGTGTCCCAGGCTATCGCCGAAAATACTGTGTCAAATTTCACCACCAAGCTGGTAGCTGAAGCTGTGTTCAAAACGGTGTGGGTGCTGTCCCTCCACAAAGGCACCATGGAAAAGCTGGAAGAGTTTTTGAGGCAGGAGGCGGAGCAGTAGCATGGAAGAGCTGACTATCAGGAAACTGGGCAACACCAAGTTCAAGGATCTGTATTTCCAACTCCTCAAGGGAGACGAACTGGGTAACACAGAGATTGTGAAACTTTTGGCGATCGCCGTGCTGCTCCTTAACCACAAGAGCCTCGAAATTCGGCGTCTCGGCTACCGCATTATCCTGTTTTACGGTAACGCTTCGGGTCAGTACCAGGCGCTGTACGATGTAGCACTCAACAGTGGTCTGCACCCTGTCTCAGCAGTAATCAGCAGCTACTTTCCGGAGGATGATCACCGCAGCGAGTCGTTCATCCGAAACATCGTGGGCAGCTACATCGATACCTTCCGTGATCAAGGCATCGTGCTGACTGAGCAACAAGATGCCCTGCGGACATTCGTTCAGTCGGAGTACCGTAAGTCGTCAGTCGTGGTTGCTCCGACCAGTTACGGTAAATCTGAGCTCATCATCCAATCGGTGAGGGAAAATCCAGGGCAGCGGATCCTGATCCTCGTGCCTTCTAAGGCTCTGCTGGCCCAGACGAAAAAACGGTTGATCTACGCGGACATTGAGGGGTTGGGCAAGGTGGTGACCCACCCCGAGATGTATTCGGTTGAGCGAAAGAACAGGGCATTTGTCCTGACCCAGGAGCGGCTCAACAGGCTCTTGAACGAGAACGCCGGGCTGAGCTTCGATATGGTCTTCGTCGACGAGGCCCACAACCTGCTGCAGAGCGACCGCAGAAGTGAGTTACTGGCTGCCATGCTGTGCATCCTGGGGGCTCGTAATCCGGAAACATCATTCAAGTTCCTGACTCCCTTCCTATGCGATGAACTCAACGTCCGTGTGCGCTTCCTGGACATGATCCCGAGCGGATTCAAGATCGACGAGTACATCAAGTCTGAGCGCTTCTACATCAGGGATTTTAGGGCAGGGAGGGGCCAGACGAAGCTCAAGCTCTATGACCATTTCCTGAATGACTGGATGGAGTTCGATCGGAGGTATGCCAACTGCTTCGAGCTCATCAAAGGCGAAGCACTGTCCAAAAACATCGTTTACGGCAACAGGAAGAAAAGCATTGAGTCATTTGCGGTTGAACTGGCAGCCGTGCTGCCGCCCGTAGATTGTCCGCTGATCCAGACGGCCTGTGCCGAGCTAGGAGAGCTTTTTGACCGACGCTACAAACTGATCGGCTGCCTGCGCAAAGGGGTTATGTACCACCATGGTTCGATCCCTGACACCATCCGTCTTTACTTGGAGAACCTCTTCAGTAGCTCCAAGCAGATGAGGTTTCTGGTCTGCAACTCCACGCTTCTGGAAGGGGTGAACCTGCCGATCGAACGACTCTTCGTTTTTGATTTTTTCAAAGGGAAGCAAAAGCTGACGCCATCTCAATTCAAGAACCTGGTCGGACGCGTCAACCGGTTCAGTGAGGTCTTTGCGCCTGGAGCTAAGGCTGCGTTGAGAAAGCTGGAGTCCAGCATCTACCTGTTGGGCGTAAATGGCTACACACGCGACAATGCAGCGCTTGAGACTTTCTACGATAAATCCGTCAACGTCTCAAAGGTGGTCAAGGACACTGTCAGCAACGTTCTGCTTGAAGCCACCAAGATCATCGATGGGAAGGTGTCGGTTCTCTACGACGACGCCGTGGCTCGTCTTGAGAATCTGCATCCTGGCGTGGTTAAAGATCGAGAGTGTCGGTACGTTACCACTCAGGTGGGCAAGCTCCTCATCGCGAACAGTGTCAGTGAAATTGACGTGTTCTCAGAGGAGGAGGCTATTGAACGGAAGATCAGACGAGGCATCGAGGCGAACGGCGTCATCAATACCGTTGACAGGCTGATGCTTGCGATCTCCAAATCGTTCGTCGATCACTTCGACGACAGCCGAGAGTACAGCGACCTGGTGCGTCTCAAGCAAGAGCCTGCCCGGAATTTCTACGCCATGATCCTGGATTGGAAGCTGAAGAAACTCAGCGTCAAGCAGACGATCCGACAGACGCTCGCGTACTGGAAAAAGCTGGTCGAGACTAGCCATAGCGATCACGTATTCGTGGGTAAATGGGGTGATACCAAATATCGCGACAGCAAGTACGAGAACTGGGTAAGAATCTCCCAAAAGGATGACGGCGAGCGTATTAACCTGGCAATCGTCCGTCTCAAGGACGAGGACGATTTCTTCGACAACAAGATTTTCAAGTTCGTCGAGGTGCTGAATGGGGTAGGTGCCCTGGATCCAGGCTTCTACAAACTCATCAAATACGGTACTGCGGATGACACGAAGATCAAGCTCATCCGCGATGGCTACAGCCATGGCCTAGCGGATCTGATGCTCGAACGGTACCCCGAAACTGTGCGTGCGACGCTTGGCGGCGAGATCGAAGTGAGCCCTCGCCTAGTCAACATGATGATCAACAACGAGGAAAGCGATCTGCTGATTTTTGAAGCCAAGATGAACCTCAAACCCATCTGATTGAGGATCTTGGAAGCGGCTGCGAGTTCGATCAGGATAGCGTAGTGAGTCGGTTACAGCGATGAGTCGAGATTCATCTCGACATTCGTCGAGGCTAGCCGTCCGTGCTCCTAAGTGATCGGCACGGCTGAGTGCGCGAGCTTCGTCAATCGAAGCCTTTGGGATCTTTCAGGAACTCTTCGGCGATGTGCAGTGCGCTGATGTGCTGTGCATGGACGATGGGATTGCCGCATGAGCAATCTGTGGTCTGAGCTTCCCGTGTCCACACTCCGCTTGCCTGCCTCCGATATGTCCAGCCCGTGATGAAGCCGGCGCCGCTCAGTCGGAGCCCTGGGTGGTTGACGGTAACCGTCCGGTAGACACGTCTTGACGGAATCATCTTAGGCCGATGGCGCGAGCAAGACGCCCCTGTTGACGGTTGCGGTGGAGCATTTATGAGCTTTTGGTGTCCGGGAGGGGGCCTTTGGCCCAGTGATCAGATGCTTCGCCGCTCAGGTAAGGCTGAACCTCGCGGGCCGTATCTGCGAACCGAGTAGTACTGTTTCCTTTATTGTCATATCTGAACCAGTGATCGCCTCCCATAACCGCCCCTAAACGGATACGCTTATTCGGATGCAGGTGTGCCGCGACCACTTTTGTTGGCGGGATCTGTTCACCCCAAGACATAGTCACTCCCTCTGCGGGGCTAACAGCTACCTCAATGGCAAATCCCCCTCCATGCCTATCAAATTGAAACGTGATCAGATCAATTTGCTGTCCTGTATTGCGGCGAAAATGGGGAGGCGATCCCTTAAACCCCATGCTGCGAAGGATAGGGATGACATGCTCCTTTAATGCTGCATCGATTTTTTCACGTTCCATTGCATTACTCTATTTGGCAAAAGAGGAAGGTGTTCGGTAATACGCTCAGCGATTAGGGGGACGTCCACTTATGCGGCAGAAGCTCAGTAATCTCGCTCGCCCGCTGTGTAGGCAGGCGTGTAAGAACATCGTAAGCGTCCGGGTAATACACCTTGCTTGGGTTTTTGCTGTTATTGCCTCAAGGCTGAGTATTACTAGCGTTATGCTTGTTGAGATCAAATCTTTTCTGCATAAAAAACCGGTTGTATCCAACGACCGGGTAATCTTTAAGTTCTCCAAATATGCTGAAGCCGAGCCGGAGGTAAAAGTCCGGAGCTTGAAAAGAGAATGTGTCCAGCCAGATACCTTGACAGCCTTTCTCACGCGCCAGAGCTTCCGCCTTGTTCATCAACTTTGCGCCCAACCCTTGCCCTCGGGCGACTTCAGGTACTACCAGCAACTCAACAAATAACCACTGCCCAGAAATTTTTGCGTATAGCCCACCTTGCGTAGCCCCCGCGTCATCCTTGATTAAGATCGCAAGTTTTTCAGTTCCGATGAGCCCCGTTTGTGCTTGGTTGTATTCGCGCAACGGTGCCAAAATCGCTTGGTAATCCGCCTCTTGAGGCGTCTCATGTATCTCTATCCGTAAGTCCACAGCTTTCTCCTTGAGTAGTTTGTGATTAAACGGGCGCCCAACGATGTGGTAACAAGTTGGTAGCGTCACTTGCCCGCTGCGTGGGCAGACGAGTCAAAACGTCCTTCAGGTAAGTATACGGATCATGCCCGTTCATGCGCGCAGACTGGATCAAGCTCATGATTGCCGCCGCCCGTTGTCCACTGCGTAGTGATCCAGCAAAGAGCCAGTTCTTGCGTCCAAGAGCCCATGGCCGGATCTGGTTCTCTGCCCAATTGTTGTCTATGGGTACTGCCCCGTCATCCAGGTAGCGCGACAGCGCTGCCCAGCGTTTCAGGCTGTAATCGAGTGTTCTGCTGATGGCCGATCCTTCGGGCACGAGGCCACGCTGGGCGATCATCCAGGCATGCAGCATATTCATCACTGGGACGGCTTTTTCTTGCCGTATTCGGCGCCGTAAATCCGGCTCTAGGTCTCTGACTTCTCTTTCGATTTCGTACAACAACTGGATATAGCGCAGGGCTTGCTCGGCGAGCGTGCTTTTATTCGTAGCGTGCAGTTCGAAGAACTGGCGCCGTGCATGGGCCATGCAGCCGATCTCGGTCACGCCAAGTTCGAAGCTGGCCTTGTAACCACCAAAATCATCGCAGACCAGTTTGCCCTTCCAGTCTTGCAGGAAGTTGCGAGCATGCTCACCGGCGCGGCTGGGGCTGAAGTCGTAAACGACTGCCGCTGTTTCGCAGAATTGGCTGGTGGCGTAGGCCCACACATAGGAGCGGTGAGTCTTCTTCGTTCCCGGCATGAGCATTTGCACGGGTGTTTCATCGGCATGAATAACCTGCTGCCCGAGCACCACGTCGCGCAGCGCATCGACCAGCGGCTGCAACTGAACCCCAGTTACACCAACCCATTGAGCCAGGGTTGAGCGTGGAATCGCCAGGCCCGCTCGACCGAAGATCGATTCCTGACGGTAAAGCGGCAGGTGGTCGGCAAACTTGGCGATCATGACGTGGGCCAGCAGGCCCGCAGTCGGTATGCCTTTGTCAATAACCTGCGCCGGTACGGGCGCCTGGGTCAGCGTTTCGCAGTCATCGCAGACCCATTTGCCACGTATATGGCGTTCAACGGTAAATACGCCGGGCGTGTAGTCCAGCTTCTCGCTGACATCCTCGCCGATGCGCTTGAGGGCACAGCCACATGGGCAGTAAGTGTTGTCCGGTTCGTGATGGATCAGCGTGCGTGGAAACTCAACCGGTAATGCGGTGCGCTTGGGCTTCTGCTTTTTCTCAGACGGAGTTATCACTGCCTGCAAGCTTTGAAGCTCTGCTTCAATCGCTGCGATATCGGTATCGATCAGGTCATCGAGCAGGCTGGCCTGCTCGGGATTCATTTGCTCGCTGCGTTTGGCAAATTTCAAACGCTTGAGCTGGGCGATTTCGTGGGTCAGTTTCTCGATCAGCGTTTGATCACGGTTGATCTTCTTGCCCATCGTCTCAACTTGTTGGTCGAGCGTCTCGACACGCTGAATCAACTGCGCCGCCAAGGCGCGCAGTTGTTCAGGGGTCAGGTGATCGAGATTGGGTAGCGAAGTCATGGGGGCGATTTTGCCAGAGCAGTCAATTCGCGACGATAGATCGATAGGCTAATGGCCGCCGTTAAAGCAGTGTGATCGAGCCTCCAGCACCTGCGCGCTGCCATGGCAGCCCCAGCACCAAGGCTTGAAGTTGCTCGGTATCCAACTCCATCTCAGAACCATGGCGAATGCCAGGCCAGTCAAACTTGCCTTGGTTTAACCGGCGCGCCGCCAGCCATATTCCGAAGCCGTCATGCACCAGCACTTTCATGCGATTGGCGCGGCGGTTGGCGAACAGATAAGCGCAGTGCGGCTGCGCCGCACCGAACACCGCGATCACCTTGGCTAGCGCCGTTTCGGTGCCTGCGCGCATGTCCATCGGTTCGGTGGCGAGCCAGATGGAGTCGATGCGAATCATCGCAGAAGGTCTCGAAGAAAGGTCGCGCAGGCAGCAGCATTTTCAGTGGGCCAGCTCACTTTTACGGTGCCGCGCGTGTGCTGTATTTCAACGCAGATATTCGATGATGATGGGTGGGATTTTGCCCCAGCCAGCGACACGGGTAATGGAATAAATGCAGGTTGCAGCGCTGTGCTTTTCTGAGATTGCAGACGAATCCATTTGTGGACGAGGTTTGCGTTGAGATTATGGCTGAGTGCGACGCTGGCAATCGAAGCACCGGGCTGGGCACACTCTTGAATGACTTGGGCTTTGAAGGACTTGGAATAGGTACGGCGTGTCGGCTGCATGAAATACCCGCTTAAAAGGCTAGAACTGGTGTCCACTTAAATTTAAGTGCACACCATGTCTTGGCTTTGCAGGGCTGGGTAGATGACTTGACCGGACGGTTACGGTTGACGGTGAGTTCACAAACCTCAAATAGGTCGGGCCCGCGAGGTATGACGCCGACGCCCTTCTGGTAGAGCGTCAGGTGATCGAGGGTTGGATGCTTGATCAACGTGTCTGCTTCGAATGCTATCGTGCCATTCTCGTTGATTAGCTTCTCGATCTCAGGGAAGCGAAGGGGGGTGCTCGGGTCGGCTGAGCCATAGAGCACCATGTCCGGGATTTCGACGAAGATTCCACTGTGAGGGTTACCATCAATCGAACCCTGGGTATCCAGAATCCTTGCACCACGATAGAACGCCGTTTGCGCACTTGCGATTTTCACTGAGCTTGGATGGTATTCCGGAAGCTCCAGTGCTCGCTTGAACGCAGGCAGATTTTTGAGGCTTGCTTCAAACTTGATCTCCTCCCACGGTAAGCCCAGCAGTGATCTTAAGATCGGATCGTCTGCGGGAGAGGGAAAGAGCGTGTTCGTGTCGGTTAAGCCACGGGCAGCGGCATACGCCTGCAGAACGTCGCTCGGGACAGTGATTTGTGCGAGATAGCAATTCTGTGGAATCGGATTGTGCAGAGGGCCGAGAAGCCAAGCTGACTGAGCCACGGTGCGCGGCCTGTAGCCCTCAACCGTCAACGTAGCCAAGTTGACCAGGCCTACATGATTAGCGGCCTGCTTACTGAGCACATACAGATGGCCAGTGCCGATCACAGGTGCATAGCGGGCCATGCGCTTTCTGACCATCACCGCCACCTCGTCACAGTCCTCGCACAGCTCCAGCGTGGTTGCTTCACTGTATTTGTGGCTGGCGAACCATGCAGCTACGGCTGCACTTGAAGTGCAATCGACGTAAAACGAATGCCACCCGTAGTGCTGAAGGAGGGCCTGCTGGTAGGCAAAGTCTGATCGGTGCTGGGCGATGTAGGCATCCAACACGCCTTGGGAGTAGCGACACCACTTGAGCATTTCGCTCGGTATGCACCCCTTCCTGTCGAAGGACGTTCCTATGGAGGGGGCTCCCACCTCACCGTAATGGGAGGTCTGGCCACGAAACAAAATATCCTCACCGAAGCTCCCAATGAGCTGGTTTAACTCGTCGACGCTATTCGCTGCATATTGCTTCAAAGCTGCCTCCCTCGCCTATAGCGTATGGCATTGTTTTTTACCGATGCTTTGTAGCTTCGTCGCAAAAAGTTGCGTAAGTGCGGACTATCTCCTGAAACACTTCGACAGTACTCATATCGGCACGATGATTCGGCTGCGGGCAACGCACACGTTGTCTTTCACCGCATAGCATTCCACGTAATGATCGCCTTGGAAGGTGGAGTGCTCGGTGATTTGATGGTGGCCGCTGTCGATACGGATTTCCCCGCGAATCATGTTCCGCTCGATGGCCTCCGGGCCGAGATTCTTCACCTTCCAGTAGATTTTATAAGGTGGCGGCACATCGATCTCGGCTACCCAGAATGTCAGCTCACGCTGTTTCGGGATCCGGTAGGTAATAACGCGTGACATGAGGTTGCGAAGCCGGTCACCCTCATTTTTGACCGAACAATCGATACGAAGGGTGTACTGGATGTCGAGACTGAATTTGCGGCCAATGAACTGTTCGCCATTTTTGACCCGATTTTCCGCTATTGCCTGCTTCTTTTCCTGCTCGACATACTCTGGGAAATGTTCGCCAAAGACGGTACTCCATCGCTCATGGGCTACCTCAGCATCGTCCAAAGCCTCCTGTAAACGCCTCAGGGCCTTCTTGGCTTTGGGGTGGAAGTTACCTGACTTCGTGATGATCGAGCCGCTTCCAGGAGCACGCCATTGCTCCTTGACCTCGTCAATATCCACCAGGTATGCGAAGAAATCCCGAGTCATTTCGCCGTAAGCGGAATAGGACTTGGCGTCGTAGTCCGCGGTGCTCTTGAGGAATTGGTAGCAGAGGGTGTCGATCATCATCCCTTTTAGCGGCACGCCATGGTCGTTCTTCCAGGCCCGCACCATTTTGCACAGACGCTTGAGGTTATGGTTTTTGGCCTGGTTTAGCGTGTTGATCTCATCGATTTCAGCGACCGGGTTGCAGGTTTCCCAGCTGCCTCCGTCATTCGCATCCGGATAGGTGTAGCTGCCATCCTCATGCTCGAATGCAGGTAGCACCTCGACCACGTAGTCCGTGAAGTTGATCGACACTACCTGCTGCTGAGCCCTGACCTCATGGTTCGGAAAGCGCTCCTTCAGGGCGAGGCGTATCTCACCGAGCAATGCCGACTGTTTGTTGTTTTCGTAACGCTGAAAGCGATCATACTCCGACCACGGCAGCACGAATGCCATGTCCAGATCGCTTACGCCGTGGACGGCGGTATGGCGACCGTACGAACCTACCTGGCGGCAGTGGAGGATGTCTGAGGTGCTATCGTAGTATTTCCCGTTCAGCTTCTCGGTGATCTGCCGGTAGCTTTTGGAGATCTCGTCGGCATTCTTAACCGCCAGGTTTCTACGAAACTGCTCGAAAAGCTCTTTACTCATGGGTGCAGACGTCCTTTAGGGAGAGCAGAAGATCTGGATGCGCTGCAAGCCATGACCCGCCGGCAAAAGCGATCAGAATCACCACGATTAGCGCGTAAACTGAAAACGGGATCTTGTCCCTGAAAAACGAAAACTCACGGTGCTCAGCGATCCAGTCGACCTGTTGATCCCAGAAGAATTTCTTGTGAGCAAGCCAGCCCGAGAACAGGATGTGCTTCCTCTGACAGGCTGAGCGGAAATCGGTGGTGATTTGATCTAGTTCGGCTTGATCGGCGGAGGTGAACTGGTGGTTGGATTTGCACCGGGCAGACATGCTCTTCAGCTGATCCAGCAACTGCGTCAGCTTGTTCCCAGCCTGGAAATACTGCTCTTTGGTATCGCCATAATAGGTGATGTAGAGGCTGCAGATGCCGATCACCGTAATGAGCGCCGAGATGTGTTTTGCCGCCAAGAAATCGATGTAGAGCGCTAGCACGCCAATCACCAGGGAGATCAGGCCGATCCAGCCTGGAGCTTTCTCCACAATGTCGTAGGTGGAGAAGTGAAGTTTGGCGGAGTACCCGACGTCATAGGCCTTCTCGGCGATCAACTTCAGCGCAACCTGCTCATCCATATAGCTTACCTGCAGAGAGTCTCATCAGTCGCCTGCTACCGCTGAGAGAGGTATATAGACGGCCCTGACGTCGCATGTTGCGCTGGGCGTGGTAATTAGGCGTTCCAGCGCAAGGCGATCCATCAGGTGCCGGGGTGGATTTTAGTCATGTTATGTCATGTAATGGCCACTATATTTATCTTCAAGCACCAAATCTGAGAAGGAGCTTGCTTTGGTCGATGCTACGGTTGTTGAGCGCGTTCTCTGTGTAGTTGATAGATGCTTGAAGGCCCAGTTTCCCGATGACTACTACAAACGATGCTTGTACGCATCTTTTGGTGTGCACAGTCTCTTGCAGTCGCTGGGACATAGCCCAGAGGTGCTGGGGGGTAGATTTTCAGCCTTTGTGGTTTCGCAGGATCAGCGAAGGGGCTTCGTTCACGGGTATGCATCTGAGTCCGGCGAGCATTCTCATTATTGGGTGGAACTCGATGGCTCGATTATCGACTTGGGTACGTACTACCTACCTGCGGGTGCAGGTTTCTTAGCGTGCGAAATGCCGGCAGTATTTTGGGATACAGCGTACGCTTTTCCGAAAGGACTGACCTATGCACCCGAAGCCAGCTATGCATCGTCGGAGGTAGCCCAGCTTGCACCGCATATCATCGAAAAGATGGAGCCGTTCCTTGCGGCCTGTCACGCCCGAATGGGGAGGCCTTTGGTTAAGCCGAAAATTGGGAAGTGGCTCGTGATCTCGCCTTCATCCATCCGGAGGGCCGCTCACAAAGGCGATCTATGGGCACGAGGTGTGATTCGGTATGAATCTCTGCCAGAAGAACGCCTATCCATCTGAGACTTGTTTTTTCCACCCAGCTCGGTTTGGTGAGAGCAAAACAGGAGACTCAATGGATCGCTTAAGGTGAGCTCTTCTGTAGCCATACCGTCATCAAATACAAAGTCATTTGTGTTTGACAGTTCCTTCGGTGCGAATGCGCGCTTTTGGCTGTGAGCTTGGCACGAGCCTAGCTCACCAAGATTTTCCATGGGAAGCCAGCATCGAACCAGGCGTTGAGAGACTTCAGAACTGCGTGGACAAACATCCTTACTAGTGATCATCTGCGGGTTCAGGGATGAGATAGAAAGGGGGCGAAGAGAGACCGAGCCCGCCCTGGCCGACCCTCTGTCAAACCGGGGCACGCTGTCATAATTTCACCGCGTCGGTGTAGGCTGTAGTGTGCTGGCTCTCAAACTGCAGTTGCGTCACAGTATTGTGGCCGGCCATAAGTTCGGCAGTCCTAATACTCGCGGTGCAGAATGTCGTAGGATCCAATAGATTACTATGGAAACTTAAGCATTTACGATTTTAAGAAAAGGATTATCGGCTGGCACAATGTTGAATAGCAACTCCGGAGTTTCGAGCAAATAACCTTTAAGATTTGCTTTCTTCCGAGGACCTTCGACCTGACAGATCCAGATGTTCAAGCCATCTTCTCGTTTCCTGTGGACCTTCAGTTTTTCGAACTGCTTCTGCACCCAGCGCCATTCTTCAATTTCTTGATCGGCCCCCTGTGAGATACCAGGAAACTCCTGCGCGTAGCGTTGGAAGAGGCCAGGTGTGACCAGAATTACGCTGCCACACACCGTGTGGATTTTGGCCTTGCTGTCATTGATGATCAGCTTCTGATTCTGGATGCCTTCCTTGACCCAATTCAGGAAGACCTGGCCTGGGTCATCCGACGGTGGGCTTGAGACTTCGAGAACATTTTCTGACGACGTTTCACTCGGCTCGGGTTCTCCCATTTCGAACATATCCAGCAGCGTTCCGAGGTAGTCAGCATCCTCCATCGCCATGGGATCTGGCTGCGATTGGCTTTGGTGCGATCCTGTTCCGCCTGCCTTGGGCGCTGATAGTGATACCGGAGCGTCAGTTGGGTGGTCATGTGCTGCAATGTTCACCGTTCCGCTGAAAGCCTCAGGCCGGTCTTCATTCCCCCAAATCAACACCGGCTGAAGGCGAAGAAAGGTGAAACTCTGCTGCCAATTTCCTTGTGCCACAAGTGCGGTCCAGATGGCTTTGCCTTCCGGCGTGGACTCAACCAATCCATGTGACTGCAGCTCGTCGAACACCGCGAGGTTGGATGAGGGAATGCCTTCAATCGATTGCGACAGGAGATAAGCTCGCAGCTTATCCGTGACCGTCTTGCTGACCAGCCACAGGGCATCCCGGGTCAGCCATCCGGCGGCACCCGGCTGGTTGAGTTTCAGCTCGTGTTGAACCAGATAACGCAGTCCGCTTATCAAATGGTGTTGTAGCGAGTGAGTTGGTGCTTGCAGCGCCTTGCTCGGGTTACCACCGATGTTCTGTGCGGTGGAAACACGGTCGGCCTGCATCACCAACTCACCGAGCACGCCGGCACGTTCGTACTGGCCCGCGAGGACATACAGCAGACTTGCCCACAGTGGCGGAAATCCACTGAGCCAATCGAGGATTGGGCGGTCGAGAATTTGGGTGTAGAGCAAACCTGCAGCGGCGCTGTGCAGGTGGTAGTCACGACCCTTGATGTAACGAAAACGGTAGGGCTGATCCAGGGAGCCCTGCCAAGGATGCCAAACACGACCATCCTGGCGTTCGACCAGCAGGTCCACAGCGATCTTGCCGATATCATGCAGCAGGGCGCCGTAGGCGATGCCGGCTGACCAGGCGTCGGTCTGGGCGGCCTGGTCTTCGGGCGCGTAGCCAGTGGGAAGCAGATAGGATTGGCGCAGTTTCAAACTGCAAGCGACCAGCTCCAGGCCATGGTCGAGCATGCCACCGAGATACGCATGGTGGTGTGTCTCGCTGGCCGGGAGTTGCTGGACCTGTTCAGCGTAGCGATGGATCGGATTTAGATAGAGCTGGATGAACTGCGCGTGGGAGAGGGCGGTGTACTGCCAGATGCGATCGAGCAACTGACGGCGGTGCTCCGCTGCTAGCAAGCTGTGAGCCGACTCGATGGGCAGGTAACCTTCGGCGACGTTGACGGTCGGTGGCGGAGAGGGCTTCCGCCTTTTGTGGCGATAAAGACTGAACATCGTGACCTCCGGGAAGTGGCTGGGTCAGTGGCCTTTTAGCCTTTTCGGATAGGGCTCTTACCCTTGACTCCCCATTCCCTTCCAACCCTTACCGGTCCTTTTGACGCGTTTCCCTTTGTGCGGCAATCGGAATATCGATATGTCCTGGCGCCGTTTTGTTGGATACGCATGCTGGTACGAAAAAGGAAAGTGTCGGTACACTGCGGTGCGAATTTTATTGGGTCTTACCATGAACCTCACTGACGCCACGCTCATACTGCTGCTCGCGGCACGTATCCATGGAGCAGACGAAGCCGTTAGGGCCTCGGCGAAGAGCGTGGTCAAGAAGCTTCCGCGCAGCAAACGCGATCTGATCTACAAGGTGATCGACAGTCGGAGTCCGCTCGATTTGGTGGATTACCTGGCTGAGAATCTGGATACGTAACGGCGTTCTGCGGTTATGGAATTGCTCATGTTCTTCGGGGCAGCGCCCAGCGGTATGGGGATTTTTCTGAGCACAAAAAAAGGTCCAACTCGCGTTGGACCCTGTGAAGCATGTGCAGCGGTGAGGTGACGATCAAGCTCCGTCGTTCATGCATCGCGAGTCATCCATTCCCGTCTGCTTCCGTTGCTGCTCCAGGTTGAGCACATACTCCGAAGCGCATCGGGCCTGGCCACTGGCGCGGAAAATCGCGCGATTGTCAGCCTTGAGCAGGCCGAGCCAGGAATCGATGTAGCCCTCGTGCCTCAGCTCTCCCTGAATGCCGGCATAAGCACATAAAAAAGCAGCACCCATTTCGGCGATCAACTCTTCAAATGCATAGCCTGGCGAGCCAAATGGACACGGAGAGGTCACGCCTTCGCGCTGCAATCGAGAGTGGTGTCCGGTCCAGTGCGTCAGCTCGTGAAGCGCCGTGGCGTAGTATCCACCTTGATCGTGGAATTGCGATTTTGTCGGCAATTGAATGAGATCCCTGATCGGGTGGTAAAAGGCTTCGTCGGCAAATCGATGAATGATATTCGCGTCCGAACTTAGCAACAGGCTTTCGGCAGCCCTGTTGGGGAAGAAGGGATCGCTCGATTCCGTCTCGAGCACCGTTTCGTTGAGCGTTTCGAGCCCCTCCGTTTGCTCGATGTTGAACAGAAAATGCGTCCTGAGAATCCCGAAATGAGCAACCTTGGGCTGACCGTTTTCATCGAGTACGGGTTGGCCTGATTCGGTCTGTTCCTCGCGCTCCATCGGTTTGTAGAGCACTGCTAGGGTGCTGTGTTCACCCTTGCGGATGTGCCCGCCGGCTTTTTTGGCTTGATTGAAGGTCAACCAGCGATCTTGAGTGAACCCCCGCAACCTGGCCTCGGCCCAGAGCAATGGTAAATTGATGCCCGAATAGGGACGCTGGGTGATGGCGTTTATGGGGTAGGGTTGGTGATGACCGACGTCAGATGAGCCACTTGAGGACCAGGGTTTGATCCAGGGCGCTACGCCTTGGTCTAACGCGGTAACGATCTTGTCTGTCACGTCTTGGTAGATATTGCGCATGGCATTTCCCTCGAAAAATCGGAGGAACGCCTTGCCCGTCGGGGAGGGTTCCCCGGTGGGTGTTGATTGGATTGGTACAGGACTGCGTATAGCCTGAGTTGAATCAGTGGCCGGGTATGGCCGTTTGCGTTCAGCGTTGCTGCTCTTCCGCAAGCGCTATCAGTAAGGCGTTAGGTTGGTCTGATGCCTGAAGCAGGCTGAGGCTCAGTCGCAGCAATGGTTCATGTTCTGCATCACTAACTGAGCCGAACTTGGCTATCTCGAACACCACGTAGGGTGCGTTTGGATCGGCCAGGTGAGCTTTGAAGGCTGCGCGTACCACGTTGCTCAGCCTATCGAGCTGCAGCTTTTCAGGATGATTTGAATCATCGAGCAATACTGCGTGTTGCCACGCGTCTGGGGTAAACACAACGGACAAGCGCAGCGTGTTCAGCGTTTCTGATGTGAGTAAATCGGACATGGTGTACCTCCGTTGAAGGCGCGAAGAAACCTGTCCCGTGCGGGAAAGAATTTCCCGCGGTGGGTTGAAGAAAAAACAAAAGGTTTTGGGGCGAGCAGAGCTCGAAAAGCGCTCAGAAGGGCAGTAGGCGTTCATCACCGTATAAAACTAAAACGATGACCGTGCGAGCCACCGAACGCTAATCGCACTTGGGGGGAGCCATCACCGGAGTGACGTAGCTTTGAAGGCTCTGGCTACCTGGGAAGGTGCTGCCGATAACAGCGATCCGTATCCTCTATGTAGCTGGATAATATGGATGGGTCAACGGCCATAGAGGCGCTGGTGCACGAGCTGCGTCTTCTGTCTTCCAGTGAAGAGTTTTTCGACCGAGCAAGCTGATAAACGGTTAAGCATGGGCGGTTTTCAGTAGTAGTCTGTAATCTCGATTACCACAGAAATACGCTCGGAAGAGGGCGCAATCATGCAGGCTCAACAGCCAGTTCAAATTTCCCGCGCGCATCGCTGGGCATACGCATGCGGTACGTCGGCAAAACGTGGTTATCGCAAGTTGAAAGGGTTTGAATCTCGTGTGGCTAAACGTGCGGCGGCGGGTATGCCCGCCGGTGGGCTATTGGTTCGCGGGAGCTTTCTGGTTACGAAGCTGGCATTCGTCCTTGGATTGCTCTTTATCGGTTTCTGGCTGGTCGCTTCTGTGGTGACGATGGTTGCTGTAATTGGTCTTCTGGTGTCCAAAGCTGCCATTGATGCGGATATTAAAGAGGCGGCACCCGGGCCAGACTACCTTGGTGCCGACCTCTACATCGGTGACTTCGACGACAACGGGCATTACATCGGCGACAGCAAATCATCTAATTGAGCGGCTAGCCGCCCCCACTATTTGATCCGTACCTTTGCTTGCTGAATCACTTGCTGCTTTGCTGCCGTTCGCCAACATGCCTTGAATCCCGTTTCCTACTGCATATCCTGTCCAGCTCATAGCTCCAAGGAACAGCATAGGCAGTACGATGAACATTGCCCCCATCACATACTCAATCACCTGCGCCGTGACCGTTCCATCCATAAATCCGGATGTCGGCAGCGACAACAGCACCTGATTGGACGCCGACACCTGGTTGTACAAGGTATCGAGCATGCTGGAGTCGACCCAGCGGGCCAACTCCCACCAGAAGGTGAGCATGTGCAGCGTGAACAGTGCGAACGTCACCGTCATGACAGTCTTCAGTTGGTAGGTACTGACCAGCAGGATCAGCGGCAAGCTGATGATGACACCCATGATCAAGAAAGCCTGCACCATCGGCAGGGCGGCGCGTAGCGCATTCATCGCCGGGAAGTTGCTGAAGGAACCGAGGGCCAGCCCAGTGTTGGTCGCCAGGTTATTGAGCCCCTGATTGATCGACCCACCGCGGGCACTGGAGCCATAGTCCTGGTAGACCTGTCCTGGCGACATGGACATTGATTGTTGGCGCGGGCTGACCAGTTCGCGCAAGGTAGCGTCTTCGATCTCGTTGCTTGAGCGGCCAGTCAACCAGCCTTTCAACTGAGTCAGCAGCGAAGGATCGACCTGCTCGATCAAGCGCCCGCGCAAGCCGACACCGCTGTCGCTCCACCACTGCTTGCAGGTGGGGTAGCCCGCGCCATTCTCTAACCGAGGCAAGGAGACATCGCGGTTTTCATCATAGGGCCAGTCGACGCGCGGTGTGCGTGAACGATCCGTATCGTAGTAGCCGGGCGTGTCGAGAAAATAGCTTGAGCCTATCCAAGAGGCGTCATGACTTTGTGCCTTATCCAACTGTGGGCGGTTAGTGAACAGCCGAGAACGGGAATAGCCATAGCAGTCGCGAGTGAAGTCGGCGGCTTCCTGCAGCAGTACCTGGCTGTCGATGCGCGATGTGTCAATCTCCATGCGTATTTGTCGAATATCCGGTGCGCAAGGGATGGAGGCGGTGGCCGCCGCGGTGATGCCTTTGCTCAAGGCATGCACCAAAAACCACCAGATCGGTACGTTGGCGGAGCGTTCGCCAATGGTATTGAAGGTCGTCCCCCAGGCGGTTTCCGCTGGCTTAGCCACGCTCACGCCGCAGCGCTGACTCGTCGCATCATCGAACGCCATTGACGTGAGGCTCAACGGAAAGACCGGCGCGCAACCGAATAACACGACGATGTAGGCCAGCCACAACCGGTTCTCGATCCGCGGTACCGAGAGCAATCCCTTGTTACCTTCATCCGCGCCTTGCTGACGGGCCGACAACCATTCTTGCAAGATGATTGCACCAAAGGGCGCGGCGAATAGCCCAGTGTCGGACAGGACACTCCAGAGGCGGTTGTTGATGATCCAGGCCAGCAGGGAGAGGTAAAACTCCAGGTAGCTGTTGGTGCTCATGAGCATGGTGGTGACCTCACAGTCGGGTGAGTTCGACGCAGGCAAAGAACACGAGCCCTAGTGTCCCGATGCGTTTCACGCGCAGTCGATCCTCTGGTCGATGGCGGTAGCGCCGAAGCAGATCCCACCAGAGAGCAGAGATAGCGCCGTAGAGCAGGGCACGCCACCATCGGAGATTAGGCCGTACGGATTCGAGTGCCTGCTGCCAGGTCTCGAAACTACCCAGCGCAGTGCGGCCGATCCAGGCGGCCAGTGCGGCGGTCAGGATCATCAGCGCGGCAACCCCCAGACCTGAAAGCAGAGTGAATAGCGGTGAGCGTTTCATGGCTTACTTGCGCCTGGCGTCAGCATCATTAAGTCGACCGGGCTCCGGGTCGCCTTGCTCGACAGTACGCGAAGCATCGGCACCGCCGGCATGCCGATCGAGCACCAGGCTGGCGGTATTGGTCGTCAGCATCTGCCGGACCTGCAGTTCGGTCTGCAGCAGGCGTATTTCGCGCTCCAGGGCTTCAATGTTTTTCGTCAAGGCGGTTTGGGCCGGCTCGGCGGAGGCGATGTTCGGTTCGTGACTGCCCGCCAGCAGCGTGCGCAGTAGCAGCAGTGCCTTGTCGAGTACACTGGACAAGGCCGTCTCACTGGCCAGGCGCTGCGCCAACACATCCTGATCAGGATCGTCGCGCAGAGCTTCAACCACACCTCGTGTCACCGGCAGCATTGAGCTGGAGGCTTTAGCCAGATTGTCTGGGGTAAGCGGCAGAGAGCCAGACAGCAACCCTTGCAGGGCTTTAAGGCGTTCGCTGTAGGCTTCCTGGATCAGAGGCGTCAATCCGCTGCCAGCGGTCGCACGCAGGGATTCGCAGGTGTCGCAGGTCGAGACTTCGCTCTCGCCTAACACGCGAACGGCCCATTCGGATTCCCCTTGGGGTGAAGTCCATGTTTGGCAAATAGCCCCACCCAGGCAGTCGCTGCTACTGATTGAGGTGCTGTCGTCCACCGACCGGTTATGCAGCAGATTATAGCCCGCGTGCACCACGTCGGCGGTCACACGAATGGGTGTCTGCCCATTACCTCCTGCTTTCGAACCACCAATCCAGGACACCCCATTATCGCCATTACGAGCCTCGGTGTTTTTCACCGCAGCCACCGCATCACCGCCGGTTTGCTCCAGATTGCCCTGCATCTCCTGGTTCTTGGCCAGCGCGCCCCAGCCGGCTTGACCGACCTTGTCTGCCATCTTTTCGGCCATGGCCTGGCAGGTCAGCTTGGAACGGTCGAAGTCGATACGCCCCTGCAACACCCCGTTACTGAGCAACTCATAAAGGCCGGGATTGGCGCGTTGGATGATCAACGCTGGCAGCGACATCACCGCTTGGGTCGCGTTTTGTACAACGCTGCCCATGATCTGCTGGAAACCTTCGGTGACGCCGTTCAACTGGTTCTGCAGGGTATTGGTGAGGCTCATGTTTCCGCACATCATGTTGGCTCGCCAGGACCCGCCGACCCCGAGACCGCTGGGTCGGTAAAGCGTGCTCGGTGAGCCCACTGCCGAACCGCCACCGATGGTGTACATCACCCTGTCGTCGAGCACTTCGCCCTGCGTGCCCAGCCGGTAATTATCCTCGGCGGCGGGGACATGGGGCGCAATGGCCAGCAGTCCACAGAGCAACAGACTCATCACGCTAAACCGTAGTTGCGCGAAAAAACCACTCATGACGCACTGCCTTCGAAGTCGATGCTGAACAGAAGCGTCTGGCCCTCGCGCTTGCAGCAGCTATAGGGACGCCACAGCGACCAGGCGTAGCCGCCATCCGCGCTCTGTACCGAATCGCTAGGGAAGATGGCGCATGTTGGCTGAACCAAGGGGGAGAGCAATTGCCATTTGTGAGTCGACGCGTCGTTTTCAACGATTGGACCAGGGGGCCAATAACCATCGCGCGGTGCGGGTGTGAGCGGGACATATACGTGTGGTTGCCAGGCGCGAGTAATAAAATCGCCCGCTCGCTGCGCCATCACCGCAGCGGCTTTGAAGTCGTCAGGTTGTACCAGAAATCCTTGCCTGGGATAGACGTTGCCCCACATGTTTCCCGCAAGCTGACGACCGATTTCACGGATCCCCGGCACGAGCGATTCTGGGTAAAGGCTTTCCGGGATGCCATGGCGCCAGGCCAGTGAGTCCAAAGTGCTCAGGTAGTAGGGCATGAACGCAGTGGCACCGCTGGCGCAGGCATAGCCGGATTGCGAGGCAAGTTGTGTGGCGGCCCAACCACCGGGATGGCCGATACCGTCAACGTTTTTGAAACGAGGCAGGTTGTCGCGTTGCGTGTTTGGCGTGATCAGGTTTCCGCCACCTTCCGCACCGCTGGTGGGAGAGGAGAGCGTGGCCATCTCGGTCCAAGGATTGGCACCAGTTGTGGCATAGCTCGAGACCACCAGCTCAGGAATGAAGTGACGAACCTTGGTTGAGGTTTTCACAGTGCAGCCGAAGGGGGTGCAGTGCAACCAGAAGCAGATGCCGACGACCTTGTATTCGAGACAGTCCGGAGTGAGCACGGAGGCGGCAATGCTGCCGGTATCCAACGCTACGCTTGGCCCGGATGCCAGCAGAATGCTCAGCACCAAAGGATGCAACTTCTGGGGCGAAATGTGCGGGCAGGCAGCAGACATGATCCAGGCTCTGGGTGTATGGCCTGGACAGGTTCAATGATCGAGAGAGGGGTGTCAGTGAGAAAGCCGAACGCAGGATAGTCGGTTTACAGCGACCTTCTAGATTCAGCAGCGGGTCATTCAGCGCTCAGTGTACGAGCAAGCACGTCAGACTCAATGAGCAGCTGATCCGTTTTGATCTCGAAAATGTTGGCGAGTTTGCAGAGGACCAATAACGACGGGTTGCCTACCCCTCGTTCGATTTGACTCACGTAGGTACGATCCACCTCGGCCATGAGCGCCAATTGCTCCTGGGTAAGGTTCTTCACGCGTCGCATCGAGCGGATATTTTCCGCCAGTTGCAGACGAAGCTGTTCGTAGTCTTGAGTCATGCGCGCAAACTGCGCCTTGAGGGACTCTCAATCCACGGGATATAGTCTACATTGGCCTGATTGGGCTCTTTTTTGATGCTTAAGCGAAGTGCCAGTTTTGTTTCTATGCTGCTTGGGACAGACCCAGCATTAATAATTAAATCGAAAGCTAAGGTGTCTATGGACGAAAATTACGTTTCAATTCCGGCGGCGGATGGTTGCCCGAGCCTTCTGACGCCGTGGGGCAGCGAATTTGCGCCTATGATCGAACGTGGCGTGCAATGCGCCCAAACTTGGCTCGAAACACCGGGTGATATACCTCTGTGGTGGGAGCTGGCGCAGGCACGTAAGACCTGTCCTGCAGGAGACTGCCAGGATGCCTTCGAAGCCGGTTTTTTATTGAGAATTCAGCAACGGCTTCGGGGCGTGTCATCGTAACCATACGGCTCCAGTCCTGGTGATATGGGCTTACGGCACGAAAATCTGTTGGAAGGTATGGTTCCAGGCTCCATTCCTCTAGAATGGAGATCTGACAGAAGTGTCGTTGGTCTGTGATCAACAGATTTACGTAGCTAGGATTCTGATAAGTGCAGATTCTGCACGCTCTGAGAACGTGGAGCGCGATATGAAAGCCGACCAAGTGTTGAGTGACGATCTGGTGAGCCGACTGGAGGGTAAAATCCCAGCCATGGCTGAAGGTGCGATCAATACGGCCTATATCAACGCGCTGGCGGCCGGACGCAGCGTGATGGAAGTCATGGACGGCAAGCTCGTTGAGACGACTGCCGACGGTAAGCACAAGGTTATTCGAGTGGCCAAGCCCAAGCATAAAGTGACCTTGGGCGGGATTATCAAGGTGCACCGCTGCTCATGACCGTCCCTCGGCTGAGGGTGTTTGCCGGCCCTAATGGTTCCGGTAAAAGCACAATGAAAAGTGCCGTCCCTTCCCACCTGATCGGGATCTACATCAACCCGGATGAAATCGAAAAGGCTGCCAAAGAGGGCGGACGCCTGGAGTTCAGCGATTTTCAACTGGAAGTCGAGGGTGACGAGGTTCTCGGCTTTATCAAGGTGCACCGACTGATTCGGTCGACCCAGCTCGTTGAAGAGGCAGCCAAAATAGGCTTCAGCAATAACGGCCTGAATTTCCAGTCCGTCGCGATGAACTCCTATTTTGCTTCCGTGCTCTCTGATTTCATGCGGCACAAGCTCCTTGAAGCCCAGTTGTCTTTCACCTTCGAAACGGTGATGTCTAGCGAGGACAAAGTCGCTTTTATGCTTAAGGCAAAAGCGTCGGGATATCGAACCTACCTCTACTTTGTCGCCACTGAAGATCCTGACATCAATATCAACAGGGTCAAGAACCGTGTTGCGGCAGGTGGGCACCCAGTCCCCACGGAAAAAATTGTGCAGCGCTACGGTCGTTGCCTGAACCTATTGCCAGCAGCCATCGCAGCCTCGAACCGGGCTTACATCTTTGATAACTCCGGCGCTGATCTGGTGCTGCTCGCTGAAGTAACAGACGGGACTGACCTTGAATTCAGGGCTGATGAGATCCCTGACTGGTTCATGCAAGCCTACGTGGAGAAGGTGTTCAAGGATTTGCTGCCGGGTTGATCGAAACCTAGGATCAGCTCCGTTTCACTTAATTCCTCGCATCCTATCGATCCGTTCAGCTACCCGGTAAGCCGCCTCCAATTCCGAGCAGCCGGTGCTCTGCATCAGTGTCCAGCGTTCGGCTTTTTCCTCGGGCTCCGTCATGGCCAGGGCGAGATAAAGACTCGGCGGCACGGCCCGAAACAGCGTTTCGAGTTTTTTCGACAGCACGACCCCCTCGGTGTATTTGCCCGGCTCCTTGCTGGCGGAGAGCAACAAGGCTTTCTGTGCTGGCGTGAGTTTCTTGAACCGTGCGATTTCTTCAATTTCCGCCGGCGGCATGTTCAAGCAAATCCACCATTCGATCATGTTGAGCATGGTCTGCGCGGCAGTGGGAAAGTCGGCAAGGTTTTGCGTCGCCAGCCAGAACCACGCGCCGAGCTTGCGCCACATCTTCGTTCCCTTGACCACGAACGGCGCCAGCAACGGGTTCTTGGTGATGATATGGCCCTCGTCGGTGACCATGATGATCGGTCGGCCCAGGTACTGGTCGCGTTCGGCAAGGTTATTCACTGTGTTCATCAGGCTGATGTAGCTGATGGACATCTGTGCCTCGTAGCCTTCGCGAGCGTAGGTGGCCAGATCGACAATGGTCACATCGCTCTCGGGCCAAGGCGTGCCTTCACGATCGAACAGTTCACCCTCGAAACCCTGGCAAAACAGGTCGATGGACTCTCCCATTTCCTGGGCACGCTCACGACGCTTCTCCGGCAAGTGCGGGTCGGCAGCGACGCGCAGCAACGCGTCGCGCACGCCGCGGGTCAATACCTGGCGACCCGACGCGACACTGGTCTGCGCTGCATCGAGAATGCACTCGCGGATCAGACTGCGATCGGCTCGACTCAGGCGCGCCTCTTCCTTGGTTTCGCCGCCGGTGATCATCAGCCGGGCGGTGATTTCCAGTTCTCCGAGAACATCGCGCTGGTCTTCGCGACTGGTTATCAGCTCATCGTCCCACTCATCGATCGACAGACTCGCCACCTGATCCGGTTGCTCGACCAGGCGCCAAGCATCGGCGAACGGGGCGAGCCTGACCGAGGCGCCAGGTTTTAATTGGACCTTGTTGACCGACAGGCCCTGTGTTGCGAAGTAGTCGCCCTGCAAGCCGAATGAGTTGCCGGCCTCGACGATAAACAGGCGAGGGCGGTACACGGCCATGACCTGCATCAGCAGGGTGACCAGGGTGGCCGACTTACCGGCGCCGGTCGGGCCGAACAACAGCAGATGGCCGTTCATGGCCCGGTCTAGTCGTGACAACGGATCAAAGCTCAACGGCGAGCCACCACGATTGAACAGGGTGATGCCCGGGTGGCCGGTGCCGGTGCTGCGGCCCCACACCGGAACCAGGTTTGCCAGGTGCTGGGCGAACATCAGGCGTGTGTACCAGTTGCGCGTGTCGCGGGCCGGGTTGTAAGTCATCGGTAACCAACGCAGGTAGCTGTTGCAGGCGGCGACTTCATCACTCTCACGTACTGGTTGCAGCCCCGCACCCAACAGCGCGTTGGCCAGGCTGATCGAGCGCTGGTGCAGTTGTTGCTCATCGTGACCGCGCACGTAGAAGGCCAGGGTTCCCCGGTACAGTTTGTGCTGGCGACCGATGATTGCACGAGCCTCTTCGACATCTTGGCGGGCCTGGGTCGAGGCCAGGTTTTCGCCGATGGCTTTGCGCGCCAGACGGTTCAACTGCTCCTCGAGCACATCTTGGGGTTTGACCACCAGCGTCAGACCCATCACCGTGCCTTCGGGTAACTGGTCGAACAGCGCGTTCACCGCGTCGCCCTTGCGAGTTTCACCAGTGAGTTGACCAATCAAGGGAGGCCGCCGCAGTTTGTCCACCACCATCACCCGATGGGGTTGCCCATCGAAGTACCAAAGTCCCTGTTGTACATCCGAACGCGGTTCGTTGAAAAATAGCCGCTCGGTGAAGTCGTGATCGAAGGGCAACTCCAGCGACTCACCATCACCTGACTCCGGATAGGCCACGCATTGGTAGAAATCCTCGGGTGCTTCATCGGTGAGCCTGGGTGCCGGATTGAACCAGGGCAATAACCAAGCATACAGACCGTGGTCATCGACTCGCGCCGATTGCACTCCGCATGCGTGCAACGAGGCCGCGATACGTTCGCAAGCCTGCTGCAGGGATTGCACTGGGGTAAGCCCCGTCTCCTCGGCGCCAGACTCAATCCAACGATAGATCACCAGGCGCACCCGTCGATTATTGCCGCGCCAGGGTAGGCGCGTGACGGCCTTGTCCTCGAACAGACCTCCCGGTTTGGCGATGGCTTTCAAATGGCGACGACTGAGTTCAAAAAACGTCTCGGTGAAGACCGTGCCTCGCGCGCTGTCTTGAATATAATCGGTGAGCCGCGTCAGGTAGGGGGCGAAGTCGTTGTCGTCCTGGCAGAAAAACTGCGCCACCCAAGGCGTTTGATCCAGTTCGTCAAAGCTATCCTGCAGGGCGTCTTCGAGGGCATCGCGGGCGGCCATCAGCCAATCGGGTTCGCGCCCTTCGGTACCGATGGGCAGCAACTCGAACACTGCCCCCACCGAGCGATTGTCATCGAGTAGAAAACACTGCTCGGTCTCGAGGTACTCGACCCAAGGCAAGTGGTCGGTGAAGCTGGGGTTGTGTGCATAGAGTGCAGCTTCATCGGCCAAGGTTGCGCGAGGGCGCGCTGGGTGGCGCCAGGCTTTCCAACCAGAAGTGCGGTTGCCCGCATCGCCGGTACGCACTACAAGTCTTCCTGACGTTCACCGGGTAATGCGTACTGCACACGTTGGTAGAACGGAAAGACGGTCGAGTAACCAGGAACCGGTGCCTGCTCGGTACCACTCAAATGCGGATACACGTACAGCACCAGGTCGGGATTGGGCAGGCGCGGGAACAAGTTGCGGATCTCGTTCGCCGCTGTGCGCGTGTACGGTTCCTGGAGAGCCGCGGAGACATCTGCCTGAGCCAGCGGGCGGCGTAACTGCTGTCGAGCATCCAGCAGTTGCTGCTGAGTACCTTGCGAACCGGCGCCGTTCCAGATATCCATCATGGTTTGCTCGCCATGGGGCAGCAGCGTGTCTTTGTCGGTGGAACACCCCGTCAGGACCCAGCAGAGCACGCTAATCCAGGTCAGGCAGAGAAGCATGGTCTTTTTCATGGCGAACGCTCCGGCCCTTGGGCTCGTAGTCGATGGTGATCTCATGGTCGAGGTGCAGGGCGACTCGGGCGGCCGGTGGCACGTACACGGCAGCAAAGGCCTCGCCATACAGCTTGTTGACCCACTCGCGGATGTCGCTGACCCCACCACTGAGAATTGAATTCAGCGCGCTGTTGCCCGTGCTGTTGGTAACCCCGAGCGTGCTGCCGCCTGAACTGATCACGCTGCTGTTGTTCTGCTCATCCCCGAGCAAGGCGGCGACGCCGGCGCCGGCGGCGGTGATCAAGCTCTGGCTGCCGAGGTACTGTTGAGCGTTTGAGCGGCGCTCACCGGCAATGCAAGGAATACCGTACGGATCGGACAGGTAACCGAGCCCGCCACGAATCTTGTCGGTGTTCGAACTCTGGGCGGTGGAGGCGTTGCGGCTGGCTACTGCCTTCGGCTGAGGCACCGTGCGGATAGTTCCGTCGGTAAACACAAAGGTAATTGACTCGACCTGTCCGCGTACGCACGACAGGGTCCAGTCGCCGGAGGCTGTACCGCTCATCACGGCCCCTGCAACGTCCGGTAGGTCGATGCCGTTGGCTGTCAGGTTCTCCGGACCGACCAGCACCTTAAAGGGGTAGGGATCATTCACGGTGCCGTCCACCGGGACCCGACCGATCAGCGCGGTCATGGCGACCGAGCCCATCAATGTCGCGTTTTCGGGAATGGTGTAGACCGGCTTCGCGCCTTCGGTACGATCAGCGGAGCGTGTCAGATCACGTTCACCCTTGGCGACCTCGCGTAACTGCTTCTGGCTGCGGTCGATGGCGTTGTCCTTCAAACCCTCCAGTGAGTTGAAGGCAGTAGGCGGACTCAGGGCGGACTCGGTCTTGGTTTTGCCTCGGGCGTCGGTGGACGGAGCATCCGAGGGCTCAATCCACTGCAGCGCATCATCGGCTGAGTGCTGCCCGTCGAACTGCGCCCCGTCGCCCGGCTCAAGCCCCAATCCAACCGGCATTTCCTTGCCTTTGCCGGTCAGCCCCGACAGCTGTTCCTGCAATTGCGTCAGCAGACCACGGGCCTGGCGACTGTCTTGTTCCGCTTTGAGTCGGGCCTCGTTGGCTTGTCGGCGGCCTTCGTCGACTTGTTGGGTTACGCTGCCAAGCGCGGTCTGGATGCGCGAATCGACACTATTTTCCCGTTCACGAAGGCGGTTGTTCTCCGTCTGCAGCGAATCGTTGTGTTTTTTCAGGCCGAGCATGTCGCTACGCATGGCCTTCACCTGGCCGACCAAGGTGGCAACCGTGTCGCGTGGGGTATCACCCGCAATACCGAGCGACTTGGCTTGCTCGGCGGATAACTGAAGGTTGCCCTGATCAACCGAGTGCTGTGGAGAGGGCGTGGTACTCCCCGCGACCCAGGTTTTCAGGATGATCAGCGCCACGCCCAACAGCGCAGCCGGCACCAGCCATTTGAGCAAGGCGTTAGCTTTCATCGTCAGCATCTCGTGCAACGGGCGGAAGCAGCACGGCGCGTTCGAGGCCGGCACCGTGGGTGACGAGGTAGGCAACCGTGGTGTCTTCAGGGCTGCCGACAGGCCCGAGGAAAGCATGCTGGAAGGCCGCGGCGAACAGCTTGGCCTGAAGTCGGCGTGGATCGAGTTGCACCCTCTCTGAACCACGATTGCGCAACTTCACCGCCGTCACCCAGTAGTCACCGAATCGCCAGGCGGCGATGGGTGTGCTGGACACGTTTTCGGTCGGCAGCAGGGTCGGCAATTCGGTGCGCAGCTTGAGCGGGACGCGGCGTACACCGGGCAGGGACTCCACGGTGCGCAGAGGCGCGTACAGGCTTTGCGCGGCGTAGCGCGTCAAAGCGACCGGGATCGGTGTACGTTGTGCAACAGGGGCGGCGCTCGATTCAACCTCGGTAGCCTGCGCCTGGGCGTTCTTGAGAATACGCACGGGCTCCAGCGGTTGATCGCCAGGCGTGGCCGCGATATCCAGCAGGATGATCTCGCCCGTCGCGACCGATTGCAGTTGCAGGCGGGTCGGGGCAATGGCTTCCGACGCGCGCAGGTACAGTGTGCCACCGGTGGATTGCACGCGCAGCTTGCCCGTCAGGGTTGAGGGCACGCCGACTCGAACATCCTCATCGACAAAGACCACCCGCTCCTGATTGATCACCAGTGGGACCGCGAGGGGTAGGCGTTCCCAGTGCATCAGCTCGACGGCCTGTGCCGCGACTCCCCACAGCGTCAGTGCGACGGTGAGTCCCAGGGTAGAAATCCGCTTCATGGGTCACTTCCTGGCAGGGAGATTTTTTGCGGCGTGCCCTGATAACAATCCAGTGCCAGCCCCCACTTATTGCGTTCGGGGTCCAGATCGAAACGCACCACGCGTAACGGATAACGCACCACCACCCGTTTCACCGGTTCGGCGGCGTAATACTCATCGGCGTTGAGGTCGAGCGTGACCAGCCAGCTGTCGCGATCGAGTTGCTTGACCCGCAGTTCCGGATCTTCGCTGTAGCCTCGGCCCAGAATTTCGTAGACGCCACGCACCCTCTGACGCAGTTCGCCGGCGGCCTTGCGGTACTCGTAGTCGCCATCGAGGAAGGCCTTGCAGGAGGGTGTCAGGTAGGACTGCAAGCCATAGATGGCGCGGCGATAGTCCTGCTCGCCATCCGAGGGCCAGCGGTTGAGCTGACCAAAGATATACAGGGCAAAGGCATACACATTCTCTGAGGGGATATCCCACCACTTGCGAGTGCTGCCCGAGCGCAGATCCGGCGGTACATGCACGGTCAGATCGGTCGGTGCTGAGCGCCAGCCGTACCAGAGCCCGGTACAGACCAGGGCAAGGATCATTACCGCCAGACGCAGGCTGAAGATATGGGCCTGTTGGGCATCGACCTTGTTCCGAAAACGACTCATGGTTGCCACCGGGACAGGGCAGGTCGCAGTCGACGCGAACGGCGAACCGTCCAGGCGCCGGAGTGGAGAATCAGATTGCCGCGACCCAAGCGCCAACGGCTAGCCAGTACCCATTCGAGCTTGCGGTACAGCCAGGTCTCGGGACGGGCCCGTTTGGCTCGACGCAAAAGCGTGCCACCGGCCAATAACACCACGGCCATGCCTGCGATCATGCTGGTCGGCGCCACGGCAATGGAGGCGGTAGCGATCGCCAGAGGAACGCCAAACAGCAGGCCAATGACGGCGCCGGTGCCGAGCGCTACCCACATCTCATCATTGGTCAAACCGCGCAACACGGCGGGATCACGATTGAGTCGCTCAGGCAAAAAGACCAAGGTGCCGTCGGCAAGGCGTTCGATAGTGTCGTTCATGTCGATCTCACAGAATCGCGGCTGCCTTGGTCAGGAACCAGATGATGATTACCACCAGCAAGGCACCGATGCCGACCACTGCACCCAAGTCCTTCCAGGTCTTGCGCTGGTTTTGCACGTCGGCGTACACGGTCAATGAGTGCCAGGCCACCCCCAGGAAAGCGAGTAAGGCGATCAGCAGACCGAGCAAGATGCCGCCGTCGTAGGCATAGTTTTTGATCGTCTCGATTAATCCGGACCCTTCGCCGCGAGAGGGGGCTTCCATAGTGGGGAGCTCGGCGAAAGCTAGGCTCGGACCAAGCACCAGCAGCAGACCGATCAAGCGCTGGCTGGCACGGTCACGCAGATTGTTTTTCAGGGGGTAAAGGCACCTGAGCATGACGGTGATCTCCGTTGTTAAGACAGGGTGAAGAACATCAAAACCATTAAGGTGAGCAGCACGCGCGCGGCGCTGCCGCCGAAGGCTCCGAAGCGCACATTACCGGTGGCCCAACCCCGGTAGGCCGTCCACATTACCCAGGCGCACCACAGCAAAGTTAGGACGATAACCAGGGACAGCAAGAGCCTCGAACTGCTCTGCGCCGAAAAACCGGAGGCGTTTTGGAAGGCCGCGGTCTGGGAGTCGGTCATGCTCATGGCGACGGCTCCGCGGACGGAGTGTCGAGGCGGTAATCGCCGACCAATTCAGTGGGGTTACGGGGTTGAGCGCGGGAAGGAGAGAGATAGCCCTGCACACCAAGGCGGATGCGCTGTATGTCTCGAATCAATCGGGGGTAGTCGAAACGATAGCGATCGGCGGGTTCAGGCGTGCGGGCTTCTGCCTCAGCTTGCGTTGCAAGGCGTTCGAGAGTGTCGAACTGCTGTTGGACTAGGCTGAGCTGTTCGCGCTCATGAACAGATGCGGCATAACTGCTGCCATTGACGATAGCAAGCGAGGACAGTAACAAGCAGCGAAATACGGTAGTTGGCATGATGCTGGCCCATATGGATCTGTGAGCAGAATCAAGTCAGGCGCCGAATTTTTCTGTAAGAAACCTGAGGTCTGATAAATCGCTTTTTCTGGGAAAGACTCAGGGTGCTTGCGTTACAGCTAATATGGCCCTTCGGCCTTGCGCGGGGGAAGTTGTTGAGGCTCTAGGGATACTTCACGCTCTATGAGCTTCAATCGCTAGGGTTTCGACACTGTTGTGGTTCAATTGGTTATACAGACACTTGAATCACTCAATGTGTTGAAGTTGCGTGCGCAAAAGAAGGGGCGGATGTAATTCCCGAGCGCAAACCTTTGTTACTTATTTGCAGGACGCCTATGATACGTATGTTCTGTAGCAAAACCCCTTCAATTATCAATCCGCGTTCCATGGGGATTGCGCCAGATCTTCGTGGTGCCAGGCTTGGTAGGGAGGTTCCGACTACTTTGCAAGCAGCGTGCCTAAAAAATTGAGAAACAGTATCGATGTGCCGGCAAAGAAAATCAAAGCGCCAACATATAAACGAAAAGTCTTGAGCATGGTAATGAGCTTTTCCATAGCTCTGGCTAAGGCTACGAGGCCCTAGCCAGAGTTGCTTAAAAAATGTTGAGTGGGTAACTCACGTGGATCCGTGTCTGGATGGTATCGGGTGTCACACCGTTTAGGTCTCCGTTGGCGTTATAAAACGCCTGGCGGAGCCTTAAGGCTAGATCCTTGGCCGGTCCACTCTGAACCACATAACCTAACTCGACATCGATCTCTTGTTCTTTCCCGTCAGATCCGTAATTCAGGTATTGATATTCGCTGTCCGAACTCATATGCCGTCCATCGGATCCCCAACCTTTCAGGTAGCGAGCCAAAAACGTCAGACCGGGTAAGCCTGAGGTGCTGAAATCATAGTCATAGCGCACTTGCAGGGATTGCTCACCGGGGCCATTGAAATCCGACACTTGCACGGCGTTCATCAAATAGATGGAGTCGCCAAAACTTCCCTCGTTGCCTACCCCGATATAGTCAAACGGTGTGTCCCCATCTACTGTTTGATACGCGAGCATTAACTTATGACCAATATAGCTATAACTAACCGCCAGCGAGAGCGCTTTGGTATCGATGCCGCCGGCTTGGGCAGATCCAGAATCCATGGTGCGGTAGCCATTAAAGTTAAACGTCAGAGCTTGTTTTGTATCAATTGCATGGACATACTGAGCGCTCAAATAATATTGATTCCAGATGTTCTCTAGGTTTGCTCCGTACAATGCCAGTGAAACATTTGGAAGAGGAGAGTATTTGCCACCAAGATAGTCTATTTTCGACGCGCTGACACCCGCATAGGCGGCGCCTAGCTCTCCTCGAGAAGTTGTTCCTCTCGGCCCGTTACCAGATGTAAAGTGGCCTGCATCCAGAGTTAAATCTTTGATATCTTTACTAAGCAGGCTAAAGCCAGTAGCTGTTTGGGGAGTAATGCGAGAGCCTGCAACGGCGAACACAGGAGCCGATGTCTGCTGAGTTCCGTATTTCAGCGTTGTATTGGAGACTTTCGCCTTGAGGGTACCGCCCCCTTGAGTCCAGGTGGTGTTATCGTTGTTTGGGACATTGCCTGCGCCACTGAAACGCTTATCCAGTTTCAAGCCGGAGTAGAGGAAAGCGTCAACACCCAGACCAACCATACCCGTGCTAAAGCCGGACGTGTAATTGAACTGTGCCGCTTGCGACCAATCTCGCCCGTCGGCTCCACCATTTTTTCCATCATGGTTATAGTAATAGTTCTTCAAGTTTAGTGTAAGGGAGCCGTCCTGAAGAAAACCATTGTGTTCTTCTGCAAGTATATTTCCAGCGTACGAAAGCGACCCAAAAGCAAGAAGCACAGCAAGCGATTCTGAGGAAAAGCGCATGATAAATTCCCGATGAGTATAGGCTGAGTAGCTATTTTTTCCAAACTGACCCAAGTGCGATGGGGTCTTCAGTGGCGAATGGATTACCTTCTACCCCTTTGTGCATAACCAGCGTCCGATCTATGAACGCAGGGATTATCACACCTGACTGATTTGCAGCCTCGGCCAAGAGTTTTTTGTAAGCAATGGCCTGTTTTTCCTCGTCTCTTTCCGCCAGTGCATCGTTGATGGCCGACCGCATCGCCCCATTGCCGTCGAATTTTGAACCGTTGAAAGGGGCTCCTTTGACGTAGGCAGCGTCCAATGTGTCATGTGCATGACGGCGAAGCATAAAATCGATATAGGCTGGGCGCTTACCCCATACTTGATCCCAATACGTTTCTTTGGGCCATTGATTGATTTTTACCTTAATACCAGCTGCCTTGAGGGATTCTCCAAATACGACAGCCAGGTTCACGAAGCCGGTGGTCGTATCAGAGGTGAAAATCTCAAACTCCAATCCATTAGGGTAACCAGCCTCGGACAGCAATGCCTTGGCTTTAGCTATGTCATAGCTTGGAAGCGTGGCGGTCGAGGGGAATAGCTTGTCGAAATTAGGGACAGGAACATCGGGGCTCACTGATCCGAACCCTCCATATACGACATCTAGGAGCAAGTTGCGATCTAATGCATATTTGATGGCTTGTCGAACTCGGATGTCGTCAAAAGGTTTAACCGTTTCATCTAGAAAAATCCCATACCAAAGGTTGGATGGCATACGAGCCAACGTGACAGATGAGTCATTGGCCAGCTTCTTTAGGATGACCGGTTCGATGCCATCTACAATATCCACTGCTCCGGATTTAACCGCCTGCACACGTGTATTCTGATCCAGAATCGCAACGCATTGGATGGCATCAAGGGAAGCGTATCCAACCTGCCAATGCTTCTCCCAACGGGATGTCTCCCAAGCTTGTCCCGGCGTAAACGACTTGACTTTGAAAGGCCCGGTGCCGACAGCGCTAGCGACCGATGCTAGAGGGGATGTGTTGTTTTTGACGACCGCGCAATAGGGCCTGGTCAGCGCAAGCGGAAGGAGGGTGTCCACCCGTTTTGTGTGGATCGTAAGTGTAAGGTTGTCTTTTACTTGAATGCCGTCAGCATCAAAGCTTGCAATCAGTCTGCCGCGAGAAGGCGAGCCGATTTTCTCGTCCAGAATACGAGAAAGCGACCATTTAACATCGTCTGCGGTGAAAGCGCTCCCATCGTGAAATAGCACATTGGGACGGAGCTTGAATGTCCAACTGAGCCCGTCTTCGGAGAGATTCCAAGACTCGGCCAACCCGGGAGCGACGGCGAGGTTTGGGTCGCGAACGACCAATGTCTCAAAAATGAGCTGAGTGATCAGGGTTGAACTGCCATTCGTGGCCGTCGCCGGATCTAGCTTCTCGCTACTTCTACCATCCGCGGCTCCATAGCGGAGTGTCCCGCCCTTTATCTTGGACAGAAGGCTTTCAGCAAAGCTGAGACTCGGCAATGCAAAAGCCGAGCTTAACAGCGCCGCATCGCGGAGAAAACGCCGACGACCAACCCCTAACGTTAAATAATCTCTAGACAATTTTCGTATCCTTGATCTGATTATGACGGGCAGGGTCTAATTAAAGGCGTTACTATTTTTATATTTTTTCTGGGCCAACACCAGTAGGATCTTTATCGCATAGCTAATATACCGATGAAAGAATCTATCTGCTTCGCAATTCTCCGATGCAAGCATCGGCTGCAACCAATGGTAACTTTTGAATTTGCATGGTTACCTGTTGGCATCCGGAGTGCGTTGCCATCCGGAGTGCATAACATCACCGCCTGATCTTATAATGGTAAATACATGGCACGAGTACCGCTTTTAACCCCAGATGACCTCCCAGATGCTGACAGACAGATAATATGGCGTCGGGGAAATCTTTATCGCGCATTGGCAAATTCACCAGAATTTGCTGCTACCTTTGCGACATATGGTTTTTGGTTAAACACACGTTCTTCGCTGTCGAATCGGATTCAGGAGCTTGTAATCCTAAAGGTGGCGTCTATCCACGGTTCACGGTTCGAGTGGTCGGCTCACGTCGGAATGTCTTTAAGTAAACAAATACTCTCTGAAGTCGAGGTTGAGGCAATCGCAGTAGGTGCGGAACAGTCAGTAGAAAGCATCAATAGTTTGGAGCAGGTTCTCCTCGCCATGGTGGATAAAAAATTAAAGTTTAAAGCGGTAGATGATGCAGATGCCCAGTATGTCATTGAAAATCAGGGTCAAAAATTCTTCGTTGAATTCGCCGGCCTTGTTGGCATGTACATCGGACTCGCCCATTTGATTGATCTCTTGGCTATTGATGTTGCTTGTAATGAACAAGGTTGGGATCAAAGATTTCCGCTTCCGAATTATTCCGACGATTGCCACCAGCTAGCAGAGGATGAATAAGATGGGCACATCAAAAAACATGATGGATATTGCAAACAGGGTGCTCCCTGGTGGTAGTTTCAATTCTGTTGCATTCGGTGCAGCGAGCAACATCATCGTCAAAAGTGGCGTAGGCTGCAAAATCACCGATATTTCTGGTCGAGAATATTTCGATTGTATAAACGGCTCTGGCCCTATGTTGCTTGGGCACGCTCATCCTGAAGTCGTCGAGGCAGTCCGTAAAGCAGCTGAATGCCCTTCTAATTTTTATGTTCTCAATGACAAGGGAATTGAACTTGCAGAAAAACTGGTCGACGCGATTCCTTGCGCTGAGCAAATCAAATATGGCGTATCGGGATCCGATGCTACCTTTTTTGCGATGCGTATTGCGCGGGCAGTCACCGGCCGAAGCAAAATACTGAAGTTTGAAGGTGGATTTTTAGGCGTTAATGATTATGCCCTAATGGGAATGGGCCCATCGCCCGACATTGAGGCACATTATCCTCAGGCTGTACCAGACAGTGCAGGAATACCTGCGGTCCTAGAGTCGGAAGTATTTGTGGTTCCTTTCAATAACATAGCACTTGCCCGCGAAATCATTGAACGCCATGGCTCCGAAATAGCAGCAGTAATTATTGAGCCCCAGCACCGCTGCATTGATCCAGCTCCTGGATTTCTAGAGGCTTTGCGAGATGTCACAAAAAAAGCCGGAATTCTTCTGATCTTTGATGAGGTAGTAACAGGATTCCGCCTTGCCTACGGTGGAGCTCAGCAGCGCTATGGCGTGGTACCGGATCTCGCCACATACGGGAAAGTCGTGGGGGGAGGATTGCCCCTTTCGGCAGTGGCTGGGAGTGCTGAACTCCTCTCGCGCTGTGATCCAAATAAAGCGAGCAATCCAGATTATTGCTACATCAGCAGCACCATGAGCGGACACGCTCTCCCGGCTTCCGCTGGCATCGCCACGCTGAACGTGCTCTCACGGGATGGTGTGTACGAACGCCTGTACGAGATCGGGGATCGTTTTCGGGCTGGTGTCCGAGAAATTTTTCGAGACAGAGGAATGGACGTCCAATTGCCTGGCACCGGCCCCCTTACTACAGTCGTAATCTCTAAAGATGAGGTTACTGACTATCGTACAAGTGTTAAAGGGGATATCAACCTACAAAAAAGATTTTTGGCACGAATGGTCGAGAATGGCGTGCTAACACACGGTAAATTCTATCTGTCACTAGCGTTCTCAAATGCTGATATTGATCATGTTGTACACATAATGGATGAGTCGCTTGGTCAAGTGCTAAGTCATAAGTAGAAAAAGAGAGTCCCAGTCATGTCCGAATATCCACCGAGCGATGCACTTGTCTCGATGCTCTTCCGTGAGTACGGGGTAGAAGCAAATATCTATAAGTTAACGGGAGAAGCGGACGTTAACTACCGCGTTAGCTGCAGTGACGGAAACGATTATTTGCTAAAAATGACTCGCCGGACTCAGGAAAACTATTTGGATGCTGTTTTTCAAGCAGACACTTTGAGATGGCTAGGGAACCATGATCTAGGATTTTCTATCCCGAAGGTTATACCTTCGGTAGGTGGGGGTGATGTGGTCGAGGGGAAAGGGATAGAAAATGAAGGATTCATCTTTCGCCTCTATAATTTTCTTCCCGGTATTTTGTTGAATGATGTTCCAAAACATGGGTGTGTAAGACCTAAGATAGGTGGAATGGTAGCAAAGCTACATGATGCTACCGAGAATTTTTATCACAGCCGTGCATCCCGGTACGTCAAGTGGGATATTAAGAATTCTCACGCACTGACAGACCACTTGAAAGTGATCGATGATCAGAACTTACGGAAACTAATCGCTAGCATGGTCGATGGATACGTAAAAAATGTAATGCCACTTATCAACCAGCTGCCAAAGCAAATCATCCACGGTGACTTACATCCTGGAAATATACTTATAGAGCCTGTGGATAAAAGTATAAAGGGGGTGATTGACTTTGGTGATGTGGTGTTGTCATCGCGATCTGGTGACTTGGCGATTGCGTGTGCTGGGCAGCTAGACTACAAGGACGATGCACTGAAAGGTGTTCTACAAGTGCTTGATGGCTATCGCCCTAAAAAAAATCTTACTGCTGCGGAGGCTAACGCTCTGCCGTATCAGATAGGCGCCCGGTTTGCTGCCGGTATATTGTTTCTTACTTCGCACAGGAAGAAGTTTCCGGATAGCACTCATTTTCCTGTGATATCGTCAGAACAAGCGTATTCAAGAGTGTGGCAGTGGCAACAACTTATTCTGCGGAAGTCAGACCTGCTTGATCACAGCGCCACTAGGGGATAGAGATGTCTTTTGTAAATGCCGAGAACTCCTTAGAGACACTACTTCAACGTAGGAAGAAGTCTTTTGCCTCCACGTATACATCATTTTATGCAGAGCCTTTGGAAATCGTTCGAGCTGATGATGTCTGGATGTATGATTCGGCAGGTAAAGCTTATCTCGACTTCTATAACAATGTACCAGTGGTTGGACATAGCAATCCAACGGTTGCGACCCGCATTTTTAATCAGCTCACTCAAGTTAATACACACACTCGTTACCTGACGCGCAATATCATAGAACTCTCCGAGCGGCTATTGACCAAGGTGCCCGCGCCCCTAGACCGCATCATTTTCACCTGTACTGGAAGCGAATCCAACGATTTGGCGTACAGAGTCGCAAAGGCAGTGACTGGAAATGACGGCTTCATCGTCACTACCAATGCCTATCACGGCGGAACGGCGGCGCTAGTGGGTTTGTCGCCTTCGCTTTGCGGCTTAGAAGGGTTGGGAGAGCATACGTTTTTAGCTTCCGGTATCGGTGAGGTGCCGGGTAAGTTCATTGAGTCTGTCGGTGCAGCGCTAGTGTCCATGACTGAACGCGGAATCAAGCCCGCTGGAATTTTTTTGGATAGCGCATTCTCAAGTGACGGTATTTATACCCACCTCGGCTCAGAGTTGAGAATCGCTACGGAGCTAGTGCGCGCGGCTGGTGGGCTCGTCGTAGCGGACGAAGTGCAATCCGGCTTTCATCGATTCGGTACCAGCATGTGGGGCTTTCAGCACCATGGCTTTGAACCTGATCTGGTCACTCTAGGTAAGCCCATGGGCAATGGATATCCAATTGCTGCACTCATCGGAACTGCTGTCATATTTGATGCTTTCCGTAATAAGTCTCTTTACTTCAATACTTTCGCAGGTGGGAATGTCGCGGCAGAAGCAGCGCTGGCCGTACTGGATGTTATTGAGCGCGACGAATTAGCCAAAAACTCGTCCGCTATAGGTGAAGAGCTGCGTAACGGCTTGCTTCAGCTTAAAAACCGCTTCGCCTTAATCAAAGACGTAAGGGGGGAAGGACTATTCGTTGGCGTTGAGTTACAAGGACTTGACGTACATCAAGGCCAAGATGTTGGGGCGCTTTTAGTCGAGGATCTCAAATCGCGCGGCATATTGATCAGTGCAACTGGACCTAACAACAATGTTTTAAAAATCCGCCCGCCGCTCACCATCAAGAGTTCGCACATTTCTTATTTTCTAAAGTATTTAGCGGAAAGCTTGACTAATCATCACCGTGAGAATGCCAAATGATCGGGGAAAATGAAGTAGCAATTGTCACTGGTGCCGGAAATCCTAAAGGGATCGGCTTCGCTATCGCCCACGCCTTGATCGAGTCAGGATTAACTGTGATCGTCTGCTCTACCTCCGAGCGGATCGAGGACAGAAAAGCCGAATTGATTGCATGTGGCGGCATAGTGGATTCCTGGGTAGGCGACTTGAGCTCTGCCGCAGGCGGTGCCGCACTTATAGCCTATGTAATTGCGAAATACGGACGTATCGATATTCTTGTTAACAACGCGGGGATGGCTCAGACGGGGGTTGATACAGATTGGTCTCCTGTAGACAAGGTAACTTTAGAAACTTGGCATAAGACGTTTTCGTGTTCACTTGACACATGCTTTAACGTAACTACGGCAGCCGTGCCTCATATGGTCGCAGCGGGATATGGGCGGATTGTAAATATCTCTTCGGTCTCTGGGACTGTAGCTGTATTCGAGGGTGGCGCGGGCTATTGTGCAGCTAAAGCAGCCGTGGCGGGTTATACCAAGGTACTTGCTCTAGAGCTAGCGAAATTTGGTGTTACCGCGAACGCTGTTGCTCCAGGATGGATCAACAACGGTAATGAACAAATGATCGTTGATCATGGCAGGAATACACCTGTCGGAAGGGCAGGACATCCTTATGAAGTGGCCTCCCTAGTTAAATATTTAGCGTCGCCGTCTTCAAGTTACATCACGGGTCAGCTAATCGTCGTTGACGGTGGAAACACTATTCAAGAATGTAAGTAGAGGTGATTGAAATCATGAATATCGAATCTTTGAAGCATAATCTAGATCCTAGCCGTCTTTGGTCCGATCTCATGACGTTAGGTGCTATTGGTGTTACGCCCAAGGGCGGAAGCTCAAGAGTTGCGTTGTCTGATGCTGATAGAGATGCTCGAAACCTATTTGTCTATTGGGCCAAAGAGGCCGGAATGACTATCAAGGTTGACCGCATTGGCAATGTTTTCGCACGGAGAGAGGGGCGAGAGCCGGAGCTTCCACCAGTGATGATCGGAAGCCATCTCGATACCCAGACTCCGGGGGGAAAGTTCGACGGAATTCTGGGAGTGTTGGCCGGACTGGAAGTTGTCCGGGCTATGAATCGATCGAAACTTCCGTTCCGACGCTCTGTAGAGGTCGCCGTTTGGACGAATGAGGAAGGCGTTCGCTTTCCAGGCCTCATGGGATCGTCTGTGTTCGCCAAACTGAAGAGTGTTGAGCAAGCTCTTGCTGATGTTGATAAAAACGGAATTTCCGTCGCTACGGAGCTCAAGCGGATCGGTTATGCCGGCCAAGAGCCGGTAGGCGATAGGGCTCTGGACAGTTATATCGAGCTGCACATCGAGCAAGGAGCTTTACTTGAGAAGGCTAATGTAACGATTGGAGCAGTGACTAATAGTTCCTGGTGGGCTATCGGGAACTTGACCGTTCATGGTTCCAACGGACATGCACAGACCGCGCCGATGTCACATCGTAAGAATGCATTATACGGAGCCGCTCAGCTAATTTCCCGAATCGAGCAAGTCGGACTTAGTCATGAGCCTCATGGAATGGTGAGCGTTACTGAGATCGAGTGCCTTCCTAATAACATGATCAATTTGCCGCACTACTGCAACCTCAAATACTTGATCGTGCACGACACCGAGGCAGGTCGTTCGCAAATCATTGAGCAGATCAAAGAGATCATCGCGACGGTTAAACAAGAGACAGGCCTACTAGTCGACGATGAGTCCGAGTTAAGCCTGGACCGTCTCGATTTTTCTCCTGAACTGCTAGATCTGACTGAGAACGCTGCAGAAAGCTTAGGCTACAAGTCGATGCGTCTGTCGACGCTCACTGGCCATGATGCTTTGCAAATGCATCACGTGTGTCCTACTGCGATTATTTTTGTGCCATGTGAGGGCGGCCTGTCTCATTGCGAAGAAGAATGGTGTTCCGAAGAGCATGTAACCGCTGGAGCGCAGGTTCTACTGGCCGCGGTTGCAAGCCGTGTTGGCATAGTCTGAGTCTGCGTATGGCCAGTCTTAACAGAGCAGATGTCTGTCGCCCCCGCGGGAGTTTTGTAGCCTTGAAAGGTCATTTTATGAAACTGGTCGCTCGCTTGTTTGGAAGGCTACTTTCAAACTTCGCTACCCTGTTGATACTAAGTGCGATTTCCTTTGTCCTTTTGAATTTCAAAGGGCCTCAAGAAATTGCGGTGTCGTCTCTGGGGCGGGAAGCTTCTGCTGCCCAAATTGACGCGTTCGTAAAGGATCATCATCTAGACAAGCCCACACTTGAGCGTTTTTTAAGTTGGTCTTTGGCTGTGGTCAAGGGTGACTTTGGTACGACTATCGTCACGGAGCAGCCCGTTGTCGACATCGTTGCACCTAGAGTCACCCGCAGTATCATACTGGCGACAATCGGTGCGTTCATTGGAATTATCAGTGGAATATTTATAGGCACCTTGCTGGCAAGACGATTCGGCAGCCCAACGGACTTGCGAGGTACCAGTGCGCTGTTACTGCTTGCGGCTGTGCCAGAGTTTTTAGTGGGGTTGATGATTTACTCAGTATTTTCGGTGTGGCTAGAGTGGGTTCCGGCGCAGTCCTCGTTCGCATTTGCGTTTGGAAATGCCTCCGATAGGGCACTGGCCTACATCCTTCCGGCGTTGAGTATCGCTCTGATAATACTGCCCCATATATCTCGTGTTACAAGAGCGACCATGTCGGAGGCGTTTAAATCACAATATATTGTGTCAGCAAAATTGCGGGGTTTACCTGAGTATAAAGTTGTATGGCAGCATGCGCTTATCAATTGCGCCACGCCAATTTTGAGCGCCGCTGGTTTAAGTCTTGTATACGCATTTTCTGGTGCGGTAGCCATTGAGTATCTTTTCAGTTTTCCTGGGATTGGGGCTTTACTAGTGGAGTCAATCGGTAGTGGCGAACTATTCACCACAATGTCACTGCTGCTCGTTTTTGGGGTGCTCGTTGCCTTCACGAATATTGCCATCGATGTGGGTACTTATTTCTTGAATCCGCGAGTTAGGTTTTCTAAATGAGCAAGGACTATTCAAATTTTGAGGAAACACTATGGCCGGCCTGATAGCATCCCTTATGAGCTCCAGACAGGGGCGTTACGGTCTGATCCTAGTCTCATCAATTATGGCTCTTATTATAGCTGGCCCCTATTTTGCTCCGTTTGACCCGACTGCAGTTAACTTAGCTCCTGCAAGGGCTTCCATTAGCGCAGTTCATTGGTTAGGAACTGATGGGCTTGGCCGTGATGTGCTTAGTCGGCTTTTGTGTGGAGGACAGAGTATCGTGGTGCTGCCTCTGGTTTCGGTATCCATTGGATATGTGTTGGCTGGCACCTTGACCGTCTATGCCTCCTACAAGGGGGGGGTAATAGATTCATTGGTTACTCGAGTGTTCGAAGTTTTGATGACCTTTCCGACGCTGCTCAAAACACTTTTGTTTGTCGCTGCCTTTGGCGCCCACACTTGGGTGTTGATCACTTCGTTGGTTATTTCCACTATGCCCGGTGCCAACCGTGTGGTTCGTGGGGTGGTGCTAGACGAGGTATCTAGAGATTACGTCTGGGCGGCCAAAACACGGGGAGAGTCGCTGGCATACATAATATTTTCAGAATTGATTCCGAACATCCTTGGGCCTGTTGCTGCCGATTACTCAATGCGGATCACCTGGGCAATCATTGCGCTGTCCACGTTGAGCTTCTTAGGGTTGGGGGTGCAGCCACCTACTCCAGACTGGGGACTTATGATCCAAGAAGCACGGGCCTCACTTCAGGATAATCCTTGGGCAGCATTGGTTCCTGCGCTCGCGATTGGAGCTCTTTCGTTGGGCTTCAGTTTTCTCGCGGACGCGATTTCAGCTCACTGGGACAGCCCGGCTAAAAGGTGATCAGTATGCATACTCAAGCGATTGCGAAGCTCGTAGCGCCGAATGAAAGCGAAGAAGTTGTTCTCAAAATAGAAGGATTGAGCGTCCGTTATCCTGGGATGAAGGAGGGAACCTATACTGTTCATGGCGTTGATCTTGAGCTCGTCAGAGGCACCATTCATGGCCTCATGGGCGAGTCGGGTTGTGGTAAGTCTACAACTGCTCTCGCATCCATTGCGTTTCGTCGATCACAGGAAATAATCGATGGCAAGGCATTGTTCGCAGGAAAAGATCTTTTCACTTACACCCATCGTGAACTACTCTCACTTTGGGGCGGCAAGGTTGCGTTTGTTGCGCAGAGTGCTTTCCAGGCTCTAAACCCCAGCCTAACCATCGGTAGTCAAATCGAGCAGGTATTACGGACACATACTCACCTTGATCGCAGTGAAATCAATACTCGGATCCTGAGTCTTCTTTCGGATATGGGTGTACCTCTGCCAGAGCAAGCAGTTAAGCGCTATCCATTTCAGTTTAGTGGGGGGCAGCTCCAGCGCGTTGCGCTCGCGTTGGCTTTAGCGTGTAGGCCGCAAGTGTTGATCCTTGATGAGCCAACGACTGGCTTGGATGTGACTACGCAGGAGGTGATCTCTGCACTGCTTAAAAAGATCGCCCAAGATGACGGCATCTCCATTTTATACATCAGCCATGACTTGGCTCTCCTGAAGTCGATTGCCAGCTACATTTCTGTTATGTATGCGGGCCAAATAGTTGAGTCAGGTGTTGTCCATAAAGTTCTAGAAACGCCGAAACATCCGTACACCAGATTGCTGGTGGGTATCACACCCAAACTCAGCGACTCAAGGTTGATACCTGGTATCCCGGGGGCTCCTCCCCCCCATTCTATTCTTGACAGTTGTGCATTCGCTCCCCGATGCGAGCATGCTCGGCCTGCCTGTGAGGCAGGTGTCATTCCGCTGGTAGCTAAAGACAGTTGTAATGTCAGATGCATACGGGTCAACGAGATCCCATTGGCGCCTCCGGATGGTTCGAGCTTGGCTCGCCCGATTACCTCGAGCAATCAGCCACTGCTCATTGTCGATCAACTGGAGCTGAGGTATCCGGGCGCAAAATTTCTCTCAATAGATAAGCTTTCTTTCAAGCTTATGCGTGGAGAGAGAGTCGCCATTGTTGGAGAAAGTGGAAGCGGGAAATCATCTGTGCTAAGAGTTATTGCTGGTATCTCGGCCGCTTCTGATGGCTACCTTTCCTTTGATAATCAACGCCTCGGATTGGTAACTACCAGAACAAAGCAGCTCTGTAGTTCCATACAGTTAATTTTTCAAAATGCGGACTCGTCGCTGAATCCAAAGCATACGGTTAGAAAGCTATTGCGACGATCTTTGATTTTATTCAGACCTGAGATACGAGAGCCCAGCTATGACTCATGTATATCGAACATGCTCAGGCTCATTGGACTGCCAGAGCGCGTTCTAGATGTATCACCTTCCGCCCTATCAGGCGGTCAGCGACAAAGAGTTGCTATTGGTCGCTGTTTTCTTGCCAAGCCGAAACTCGTTCTCTGTGATGAGATTACGTCAGCGTTAGATGTTTCGGTGCAAGCAAGCGTTATGACATTGTTGGCTGAGCTCACCGCTGCTAACGGAGCGTCAGTCATCTTTGTTAGTCACGATCTTCCTGTCGTTCGTGCTATCGCAGATCGCGTGATCGTCATGCGGAAAGGACAAGTAGTCGAAATTGGAACGTCGGAGGAAATCTTCTGTCGCCCTAAACATCCATATACTCAATCATTGATATCAGCGGTTCCTGAATTCTGATTGTTTGTCGTTTAATTCTATAAAAGCAGGTGAATATATGAGCAACATTAAGTGCATACCGTCCCCGTTGACTTTTTTAGGTGTAAAAGCAGTTAGTGACCTCGACGCAATTGATGCCGATGTAGTTGTAATGGGTATTCCTTGTGCGACCCCTTACCTGTTCGTTGAGCAGTACGGTTTGTCCAACTTGGCTGGCCCTCTGGCACTGCGCCGAGCGACCGCACAATGGGCAAAAATGCATGATCGCATTGACTGGGATGTTGGCACCCCGATGCTCGATAACCAGCAGGATCGCGTTATTGATATCGGAGATCTACCGGTGAGCTTCTACGAGGCTGAAAGGAACCGCGAGGTAATCAAAACGACTGTAGAGAAGGTTATAGCCCAAGGGGCGGTCGCCATTGGCCTGGGAGGAGAGGACTCAGTTCCCACCGCAATGCTAATGGGGCTGAGTCAGTTAGAAGAAGTCACCGTGCTTCAGATCGATGCTCACATGGATTGGCGTGAAGAAAACGGCGGCGAGCGCTGGGGACTGTCTAGCGGTATGCGCCGGGCATCTGAGTTTCCTTACGTTAAGAACATCGTTCAGGTAGGAACTCGCGGGCCTAGCTCAGCCGGACCTCAAGAGATTGAGGACGCTCGCAAATGGGGGGCTAAGATTTTCACCGGTGAGATGGTTCACGACGATGGGATCCAGCCTATTCTGGACGCTATCCCTGAAGGTGCGAACGTTCATGTTAACTTCGACCTAGATGGTCTTGATCCTTCCGTAATGCCTTCCGTCTGGGTTCCTACGCCAGGTGGACTCACCTATTGGCAGGCAATGAAACTATTCCGAGGAGTGGCGGAAAAGGCCAACATCGTCAGCTTCGCGGTTGTAGAGTATGTTGAAGAGCGCGACCCATCCGGTATTGCAGCTAACACTGCCGCGCGACTGACTGCAACCGTTATTGGTGACATCCTGCGCAATAAGCGCAAAAAATAGGTTCGCAGCACCATCAGCTGGCGACCTTCCAAGCCCTTGCACCCCTATGGTGCAGGGGCTTCGTTATTTCTGGCTAATGAATGGCTAATGCACTGTGGCGTGGATTTTGCCTATCACTTGTATCCGAAAATGGTTGCAGTAGGTGGTTTACGATGGCTAGGCTCGCTCAATTGCATGAAGTTGATCTTAAACTTCTTCGATATTTTTGCACCATAGTCGAAGAGAACAGTTTCACTGCTGCGCAGGCTAAGCTCAACATTTCCCAGTCTAGCCTTAGTGAGTATCTCAAGTCACTTGAAGTTAGACTTGGATTAACCTTATGTCAACGTGGGCCAAAAGGCTTCGTTCTCTATGAGGAGGGGCGCCAGGTTTATCAAGCGGCACAAGTTTTATTTGAAAGCATAGACCGCTTTAAAGATAAGGTTTTTGATATTGGGGAGGCTGTTGCTGGAGAGTTAAATATTATAATTCAGGATGGCATAATAAATAACCCACGCTCCAAAATCCCGTTGGCCATACAAAACTTTACCTCCAAATTCCCGCTAGTGAAACTCAAGGTTGAACTCATGCTCGGCAATCAGATGATCACCAAGCTCAGTGAGGGTTTCCTAGGAGTGGGGATCGGATTGCCTAATCATCGGGTAGACAATCTCAACTATACCGAGTTGTTTGATGAAGTGTTGAATTTATACTGCGCTAAGGGCCATCCTGCATTTGAGGTGGTGGGTAGGGACTTTGACGAACAGCTGATAGCCAAATACCCATACTGCAGTCGAGGTAACTTGGAAGTGTTACGTACAGGTCGCGGCGAAAAAGTAATTGATGTGGGGCTTGGCGGAGATGCACAATTGGCTCTTATTTTGAGTGGTCGAGACCTCGGATACCTTTCCGAGCACACTGCCAATCCATATGTGGCCATGGGGCAAATGAAGCGCATCGACACCGTTACCTCCCGACAAGTAGTTCAAGCTGCCGCAGCCGTGAACTCAAACCATCTAGATCATCGAGTTCTCCGAGAGTTCGTGAAGTCGCTCATCGAAGTACATTCTACTGATATGGCCATCGGCGACTCACCGGCGGGTATCTCAAAAAGATCGTTTAGCTCTAGCCTAAGCAAGCAACGTATTGCTCAAGGTGGCAGCCCCTCTTGATGCTCCTTAGGCCAAGGTTTTGGGGGCTGACTTTTGAGTAATGCGGCACGTGCTGCCTTGTATCGCATTTTGAGGGAAACAGCCTAACTAAGCATTTAGAGATATTTTTTGAACGTCGCCGCTGTGATTGCTACCGTCACTCCAAGTAGCACTGCGCAAGGCAAAAGAATAGTAATCGGGTTGAGCGAAAAGGGCAGAGATAGGTAGAGGACCCAGGGTACAATCACCAGGGGTATCACTGCTCGTTTAGCGCGGTGATAGACAAAACTGCTCTCTCGTCCTGCTCCAAATTTCCGTAGGTCGCGGCGCATCAAACCATCGACAAAACCGGTTAGCGCGGCCAGTAGAAACAAGGGTGTCGACAAAACTAGAATGGTCAGGCGCACTACGAAGGTGAAGCTGACATACACCGCTGCCAGCACAAAATCCTCGATGCTCACGTAGAGAGAATTGATCCAGCCCCAGAAACTGTTGTCATTGCTCGACACACGCGCTTGCTGGGCAAAACCAGCAAAGCCAGTCTTCACCAACAACCACTGATTGAGCAAATCCAGCGCCCGGATAATCATTTGCCCGGGGTGTTGGAGGATGAGTGAAGCTTTGAAGTGCTCGCTGAGCCATCCCAGTTCGCTATTCAACATGTCTTGGCTGTGTCGCCAACCTTGGTCGCTCCAGAACAACAGTAGACCGGCAAACTCGATGAGGATCGAGAACAGCAACGAGGTGATCAGCAAACCGATGATGCGTAGAACCAAGCCAATCCCCGAGACGATTAATCCTGGGTGCTGGATCGGTTGTGGCGGCGTGTTAGGTGCGGAAGTCGTCATCGTTCACTCCATGCGTTGCAAGCCAATGTCGTAACGATGTCTTCTGGATTGTTTTCCGATGAATCAAAACTTGGAGCGGGGCTGGCTACCCCACCTAATCCAGATCGAAGTTGGTTGTTGGGCCACCACCGCTCGCACTCCACCATTGGCCCACCTGTTCGTTGTAAGTGGCTCGCATCCGCTGGGTAAGCTCCTGCAGATCCTTGGGCATGGCATCGTCGTTTGAGGGCTTAGGCAAAGGCACACGGACTTTCCAGAGCTGCCCACCGGCCTGGAAGGAGAACATCTGCCCCTTGGGCAAGCTGACGATATGCGCGGGTTCGATCAACGGCACGCTGGCGCTGCTGACACGGTCCTGTGAGGACGAGGTGAAGTCCGTATTGGTCTCAGGATCGGAGGTGTCGGTGGCGCCCGACACGAGGGTTTTGGTCAGCACGTTAACCTTGGGCAACTGCTGGGTGAGCAGTTCAGCGGTGGCGGTTTCGCGCACGCGGAGCATTTGCAGGGTGTTGAAATTACCAATGACTTGGCCGGCCTTGGCGCGGTTACCTATGCGCGCTTCGATATCGCTGAGGGTCTGGGTGTAGGCCGTCACCTGGATGCCGGCACCGCCACCCTTATTGATCAGTGGGATGAACTCATCGCCCATCAACTCGTTGAACTCGTCAGCGTGCAGGTTGATGGGTAGCTTGGCGCTGCTGTTGTTGCCCGATTGGGGCAGGCCATGGTCAATGCCGTGTTTGTAGATGTGTCCGGCGACCGAGACTAAATCAGCGAACATGGAGTTGCCCACGGCAGCAGCGACCTCAGCATCGGTCAGCGCATCCAGACCGACGTAGACGATGCCGCGTTTTCGGATGATCTGCATCCAGTCGAAGATCGGCCGCGGGTCATCCAGGTCGGTGTAGTTGGGCGCGAGTAGTTGGGCGGTCTTGCCGGAGGTGAGTTTCTCCAGCAGCGGCAGTAGCGAGGCAACGATCTTGTCGAAGTAAGTACGGTCGTAGCGCACTGCCGAACGCAGTCCGTCCATTACCGGATCAAATACCCGTTTGGCCGCCAGGTACTGCTCGATGGCCACCACGCGCTTTTCGCGTCCCACCATATGCCGGGGAATGTTCTTCTCGGTGAGCTTGCTTTCGAGCTGGACGATCACTTCCCACGCCTTCGGGTCGGTCTTGGCGAAAAACTGCTGGGCGTATTCGATGAACAGCGCGTCGATGTTGACGACATGTCGCTGGATCTGCAGGTAGTCCGGACGCCGACCCAACTCGATCAAGGCGCGGGCGATGATATTGACGAAACGCCAGGCGAACTCACGAAAGGCTGCGGAGTTGCCTTCACCACTGAGTTGCCCAGCAATACGTGATGCCACTTCCGAAATGCGTCCGAAACGCCCAACGGCGTTGTAACGCGCGGAGATCTCTGGCCAGCCTAGATGGAAAACATAGAATTCCTTTTCCCGACCGGCGCGTTTGGCTTCGACGTACATGCGTTTGAGTAGGTCGGCATCACCCTTCGGATCGAAAACGATGACCACCTCATGTTCGACGCGGTGAATGTCCTGGGTGATGTACACCTCGGCGAGTCGCGTCTTGCCAACACGGGTCGTGCCGAGCACCAAGGTGTGTCCGACCCGTTCGCCCAACGGCAGACTAACTTCCGTTTCATTGGGCTCGACCCCATGCAACAGCGACGAGCCACCTACCGGGGGCAAAGGGCGCAACGGATTGAAGGCACTGTTCCAAGCCGTGACTTGGGCCAATGTCGAGAGCGGAAACGGTGCATGTTCCAGGCGTCGTTCGAGTTCACGGGCCAGGCGATAGCTGGTCGGTTGATCGACATAGTGGGCGACCGCCGGATCCTGGGCCTCGACCAAGCGCTGGGTGTGCAGGCGGGTCCAGCGAAAGCCGCGACCCATAAACAAACGCGTACGGCTGACCGGAATCTGCTTGCTGGTCAGTTCGTAGCGGGGCAGCCGGCGGATATTGCGCCGATAGCGCAGCACCTCCCAGGCTTGTCGCAGGCGGATAAGGCCGAACAGGGTATAGGCCAGCGCCGCAGCCAGTCCGATCTCGGGTGAGAGGGCCACAGCCCAGGGCGAGTACACGCACAACACCCCGGCGGCGATGCAGATCGCTACGGTGTACAGTTCCACTGCTGGCCGGAGCTTGGACTCCATCGCATGCTCGGCCATGACCTGACTCACTGTTCCAATGAGGTGGCGGTGATCAGGACGGGGTAGTGCTCAATCTGCAGGCGGGTGGCGATGTCGTTGCCGTTGACCGGCAGGATGGTGATGTCCGGAGCGGCTGCTCGAATTCGGGCCAAAGCTCCGGTATCGGTTACTTCAACCGCTAGACCGGCCGCGCCCATTTCCTGCAGTTCAGTCGCGCGTTGATGCAACCAAGCCAGTGACTGGGGATCCTCACCTACCAGGAAAAATGGCCGTAAGCCCGGCATGTTCAGGGTGCGAGACGTGATTTGGCCGGGGCTCAAGTGAGAGCTGCGGACGGGTAGTATCCAGGCATCATCGGCAAAAGTGGACAGGTCCGCATGCATGGCCCGATTAGGCTGGATCTCGTTGTTTATTGGCGGCCTGGCGACCTGGAAATGGAGGCGGGTGAAGTCGCTAGGCTGATCCTCGGCTACGGTCAGTTCCGGCTGGGCGAAAGTAGCCAAGAGCAGGATGAAATAGCAGATAAGGGGTATTCGCTTCATGGTGGTGTGCCCTGTTTGAAGGAAACCTGCAGTCGTTCGAGTTGGCGGGAAAAGCCGGCGCGGTAACGCGCGGCCGGCGTTCCTCCTGCCGGGCGGTGATATCGGCCGGCAGCTGACACCCAATCACCGGTAGCGGCGTGATGCTCCTGCAACAGCGCGGCAGTCACGGCGAGATTTCGGTAGGGATCGAGGGCCTCGCAAGGGCTGGGGAAACGTTGTCCGTGGTAACCCAGGTTGGTTTGTCCAAGGCCGACATCAACTCGCTTGGCGTCATGCCGGGCGAGTGCTTGAAGCAAGACGTGACAGGCGGCCGCTCGGGTGGTGAATCGGTAAGGTATTCCTGCGATGTTCAGGGTCCAGGGCCAGGGCAGCAGTTGATCACGGATGCGGATACCACTCTCCTGCAGCGCAATCGCGAATAGCACCGTTGAAGGGATGCTGGCGTCATGCGCCGCTAGTTGATAGGCAGGCGGCGGAAGTTCGTCAGCCTGGGCTGCGAGCATCGTCAGTATGAGCGCAAGTCCGCTCAGTCTAGGCGTTGCCATTGTCCATTCACCTGTTGAAATGTGGCGGGCAATGGCCCCGCAGCACCCAGGCTGAACCAGCGACCTCGGTCATGGTTCAGGGTAATCTGCTGGCGCTGAACCTTGGCCGGATCGATGTCCGCTTGCCGAGCCCAGCGACGGACGCGTTCATCCTCGCCCTGGCTGCCCACCATGTAAATATCAAACGCCGTATCACTGCTTTGCAGACGCTGCGCTTCAGCGGTGCACGCTGGGCAATGGTCCTCGACAAACAGAGCTTGGCGCGGCTCTACCGATGAGCTGGCAGGGGGCGGGGATGCCATACCTTGAATCGGCAACAGCCCAGGAAACAGCTTGGCCCAAGCCGCGGTGTAAGCGTTTTGGTAAGCCAACTCGCGCTCGGCGCGTTTGGCTTCCAGCGCTACCTGCAATTCGGCATAGCGCTGGCGCTCTTGGTCGGTCTCTGCCTCGACGCCGAGCGCAGTCAGCGGATCGATATTCGGGCTCCAGAAACCGCGCGGGCCGGCTTGGATCTGTTCGAAGCGTGTCCACTCTTGCTCCGTGAGATCCCAGCTTGCCGCCTGTTCAGAGTGCGAGCGCCCCAGCGGAGTGGACTGTGTGTCCTGGACCCGTGACGGTGTCGTGACAGGGTTACCCATCGCAGCGCCCGTGATAAGCAGTGAAACGAGACAGACGACAGGGGACAGTAGCGCTCGGTTCATGATCGTTTCTCAAGGGAGTTGTACGGTCTGGTCTGGCTGAGTGTTCACCGCGAAGACGGCCGCGTTCGGCTCCAGCGCCTTCAACTGCCATGTGCCGAGCTGCTCGCCGTTGTGCAGCAGCCGGATATCTGTGAGCGAGCGACTATCAGGAGGAGCTACGGCCAGAAAGCGCTCGCCACCGCGAGATTCAACACCCAGCACTGAGAATGGCGGCGAGAGCGGGACAGGCTTGGGGCGAGCGACTTTTTTCGGCTTGGCCGAGGAGGGCGTCGGTGGTGGGGGTGGTGGCTGGGTCTTGATGTCCGGGAGTTGCTGCTCGACGTGCTCAAGTCGTGCGCTTAGCGCGATCATGTCGGCTTCGGTGGCACGGTCTGCCAGACCGTCGCGTAGCTCCTGAATCTCTTGCGCCCATTGATCCAACATCGGATCGAGGGTATTGGCCTGTTGCTCACCGGTATCGACCATCTGCTTCAGGTCTTTCAGTGCGTACTGCAGCTTCTCCTGTGCATCCATGAGGGTGCTTGAATCACGTTGCAGGGTATCCAGGGTCTGTAAGCGTTGGGCGTTCGCATTTTCCAGCTCGGTCACGCGTTGATACTGGTTATACAAGCCACCACTAAGCCCGGAGACCGCCAGACAAAGGGAGCCGACAATGAGAGTTTGAAATGTCGAGGCTTTCATGGGCGTACCTCCGACTGATGGGGCGAGGTTGGTGTGACCCGCACCTTGCCAGCATCATTTTTCTCCCGTTCGAAGCAGACCGAACGGCTGACCTCATCGGTCGTGAGTTGCCATACGGGGCCTGCCAGCACTTGTAGCGCGTTGCGTAATGAGATCGGGCCGAGTCGGTAATGGGCGGCGGGCAGAGCCCGGGTAAACAGTATTTTCACTGGTTCTTCGGCAGGGCAGAGCGAATAACCCGAGCGCTGCAGCACGTAGTGCATTGCTTCCTGTACCGAAGGATTCAGGTTGGACGGAATGCTCACGTCAACGATTTGAGCGAGAAGATCACGTTGTTCTGTGGTGGGCTCGGTGCTGACCAGCGTATAGCGGCCATAGCGGAGCTCTGACGGATGGCTTTCGTCGGCCGGGATTCTCGATAACTGGGGCCGATTGGAGCCACTGTCAGTCTCTGGATTAGTCGGTAATGGGGTTGGGATGTGCGCGGTGCAGGCACTCAACAAGCCCAGCAGGCAGACAGGCGTGAAAAAACGCTCCATGGAACAAACCTCATGTCAGATTCAGTGCAGAACCTGACATGAGGTGAAGGAGTCATTCAGTGAGAAAGTTGATTCAAAGCGAGTCGTGTTAACGCCGAAGGCATTGCTACTCATCAAAAATGGTTAGCCCATCCAAGACGGCCGCGTCGGGGTCGAAAATCAACAACCTCACATCCGCCAATGCCGCTAGATACAGTACGTTGACCAAGGCCTCCGGCGTACCGGCGTGAAGCTGCTCTTGCCTCAGCGACGCGTAAGGATTGCCCTCGATCTTCACCAAGTTCTCGTCGGTCCAGGGAGTGCCGATCAGCTTGCACCCGACGCCATTGCAGTCTGGCAGGGCAAAGGGTTCAAACAGCAGTCCGGTTGGCTTGGAGTCGACATTGCCAACCCAGCTTGCCAAGTGGTGCAGGGCTTCGTCAGTCAGGTGTGCGGTACTGATCTCCCAGGCTCGACTGTAGTGCCCTGTGTCGAAGCTCAAACGATGGACCATGGCGTGTGCTTCTTCCAGGGAGTACAGGTCACCGACGTGATGTCGCTCGTTGAGCATTTCGCCAGTCAAGGCATAGATCACTTGCCGCACCAGCCCTGTAGACTGGAAGCGTTCATTCAATTCATCTGGAATGGACTGGCCCTCGCTGATCAGAGCGAAGTCGTCGTTGAACAGGCAGGGGAACAGCTCTAACGCATCATCGGGCAGATGCGCTTGTGCGTCGTGCACGGGGCGAAAGCAGGGAGGGCAGTCATTTGCGTAGGTGATCTGTAGCAGTCGTTCGATATGCAAGTTGTCGTAACCGCGAGCAAATGGATTTGAGGCCTCCAGCAGAGTAGGGGCTTGGGGTGTGGGGTTCATGAGGGTTCTCCACAAGGAAATGAACAAGGCGTCCGAAGACGCCTATTGAGGGGGTTACAGCCAGTTATGCTCGGCAAGGGAGAGAGGACGACCTTCGCCTACGATGAAGTGATCCAATAAGCGCACTTCGATCAAGTCCAAGGCCTCTTTCAACCGTGCGGTCAAGGCGCGATCTGCCAGGCTGGGTTCCGTGCAACCAGAGGGGTGGTTGTGAACGACAATGGCAGCTGCTGCGTTATGTGCTAGGGAGCGCTTGACGACTTGGCGGGGGTAAACACTGGCGCCATCGATGCTGCCGTGAAAGAGGATTTCGAATGCCAGGGCGCGATGGCGGGCATCGAGAAAAATCACACCGAAGACTTCATGCTCTTGTTGCGCAAGATGAAGTTTCAGATATGAGGCCACGGCGTCAGGTGATGTCAGGTTGGGGCCGCGGGTGAACAGCCGACGATCCAGAATGTGCAACGCTTCGTCGATCAGCTTGTTTTCCTGGGCGATACGGTCAGCCTCGACAGCTGAGGTTTCAATCAGGGTAAGTTGGGTGCTCATGGGGTACCTCCGAGGGAACAATCCGGGGTACACCCTCGAGGGGAGTGGTGTCCCCCGAGGTGGATATCGAGTCACGGGCATTGCCCGATGACGCGCTGTTTACAGCCGAGTGAATCGGTGGCGTTGTCCGTGCAGGTGTAAGTCACAACCGTCGCAGGGCAATGGGGAGAAGGTTCTTATTCCACAGCCTGTTTCGGGATCGAAGTCGGCACTGATGGGCATTAGCCGAACCAGCCCATGAGGGAGACTGGCGATGCGTTTCTCGATCTCATCCTTCGTGTAGTAGAGCGATAACGTGCTGTAGTCCTCGTAAGCCGCAGCGAACAGGCAGTCGTCGCAAAGCCAGAAGGACTCCATGTTGGTTCCCCTGTGCTGATTGAAGAAAAGGCGCTCGATTGAGCGCCTTGATGTAAACATCGTGGATTGTTCAGGCGGACTGAACAGTACGTGTGGCGACACGGCGGGCCGTGCGGGGAGTGAGTGGAGATTCAGGTTCAATCCTGGATTCTGTTGGGTTGTCGGTATCCTCAGCTTCGGCATCAGCCGACGTTGGGGATGGCTCACTGCTTGGCGCTTGCTCAGCAGGTGCTGTTGCCTCCTGCCTGGCAGGCGCTTTGTATTCGAATGTGCCGTTGACCTTGATCCAGTCGATGTACAGCAGACGACCTTTCAGGCTAGCGCCCGGTTGGCCTTGTTTATCGCCTTTCTCATAGAGAAATGGGTCGATCCACAGGTCGCCGATACGGAACGACAGCAAGACCTTTTTCTCGGCTTTGACGGCGTCCATATAGAGACGAATCAAGCGTTCAGCTTCGCCTCCAGCGACTTTGCAGTCGAAGCGAGTGTACTCGACCGCATCTGTGGCACCGTGCAGGGCGGCGATATCGCAGGCCATGAACGGCTGGCCACGGCGGACTTGTACTTCACGAACACGGTTCAGGTAGCCGATACCGATGGTGTGCAGATTGAAGTAAGAGGTCGCTTCTTGGGATTGGTTGGCGTGGGCCATGGTGGTTCTCCTTTCAGGGGAAAACGGCGACGCACGACCCCTGACGGGGAAGTGAGCCCCGTCAGGGTGGGTAAGGTGAAGGCAAGCGATGACCACACGCCACCGGCAAGCCAATGACAAACAGAACAATGCACCGTGGGAATGGCGGTGCAGCAAAAGAGAATCCGCAGCAGCGGTCTGCGGACTTGGTGTAGTAGGCATTCATCACCGCTGAAGCGGCAATCGTGCGAGCCTCCGAACGCTGATCGCACTTGGGTAAACCACCACAAGCGTGGCGTAGCCTTGAAGGTTCAAGCTACCTGGGCTGGGCTGTCAACGACAGCGAACCACACCCTTTGTATAAGCCTGTCATAGGGGAGCGTCAAGATGCCGCAAGCCGGTTTTTTATGGCCAGAATACAGTGGAAATTACTGGACTGAAGAAAGTGAAGAGTGGGCCTGGCTGGGGGCCAGGCGAGAAATAGAAAAGCCACCTTAGGTGGTCTGACGCAGTCGACAAGCTCCTCGCAAAACTTGATTTAACTGCGCCATGACCCGCCAACCGACCCTTGTCGTGGCCTGGGTCGGAACACGCTGGCACGCATCCGCGCACAAAGGGTGCCCAGTGATTCCCCGGCGGGCTCCGGGACTGAATATGATTGCCGAAGCGGATGACCACTGTTGTCTTGGAGGCAACAGTGGTCATCCGCTACCACGATCAGGACGAGCACAAAACGGGAATGAAAAATTCCGCAGAAGAGAAGGCTCCGAACTCAAGGAGTTCGACCGAGCTACCCGGAGCGAATCGGTCTTGGGTCGCCGTTGGCGATGATCCTGAGGCACTACAGCAGAGAGGGGAGATGACGTCAAGGCAGAGAGCCTCCCCTCAAAGGCCCGAATATCGAATACCAGCGCATAAGCTCATTTGTTGGCGAGATGAGCAGCCAGTTGTTCGACAGTAGCCAGGATAAAGGCACGGTCGTTTTCTTTCAGTCCACGCAGCAAACCCGCGATCATCTGGCCTTGGTCATTGGGGCGATTGCTCGACTCCGTCAGCAGTTCATCCATCCGGCAGTCGAAAATATCTGCTAACTGCATCAGCTTGACCACGGAGAGCTCCACCACGCCTCGCTCCAGGCGCGAGATGGCTTCACTGCCAATACCCAGGCGTTCAGCCACCTCTTCCTGGGTCAGATTACGCTGGGTTCGGTGCTTAGCGATCATGCGCCCGATTTGGGCTTGGGTCGGATGTTTATGTGCCAAGTGATGAGTTCTCCAGTTCAACCCGAATGGTTGAGCAAAGACCCGTTGACATGAACATCCTTAAAGGTTGTGTATCGACTTGTAAGGTTGCTATATTGGCTGAAATAGCTGTGTAATGCGACGAGGGTTCTGTTCCTCCAGGGTCAGACTCCAAGATGGCCAGTGAGAATGAACGGTCTGATAAGGACAAGCTGAGGATTGGTTGAGCATGGAAGAGGAGAGCAAGGATGTTATGGATCGGATCTGGGAGCGAACACTGGAGCTGTTCATCAAGATTCATGATTGCCCTGAGAATCCCGAGCATTTCGACAGCCTTGTCCATTGGCTCAATGAAGATCCTGCTCACCTGGAAGCGTTCAACGAACTGGGGCAGATATGGATTGCGACAGGTCTCGCCTTGGCCCGTGAAATTGGACAACCACTAAGTGAGTTGGAGAGGGATCAGCCGCCGTTAATGATGCACTGACCCTTACATCGCCCCAACACTCATATTGATCTCCAATGGCGCGTCACGGGCGACGCGTATCTTTTCTGATGGGCACAGTGCCCTTACAGTCCGGATAGTGCGAGCATGACCAGAACGGCCCTGATTTTCCCTTACGCCTGAGCATTGAGGCATCGCAAATGGGGCAGACCGGACCGGCTTCGATAGGCATGGCTAAAGTAAGTGAGCCGCAGCTTGCGACCAGCTGCGCTATCCAATTCACTTGCTTGGCGACGAACGCATCCAGGCTCAGACGTCCCGCTTCGATTTCGTCCAGAGCCTGCTCCCAGATCGCGGTCATACCCGGATCAGTGACTGCAACGGGTACCGACTCGATCAGGGTATGGGCCGCCGCCGAGGCTATTAAAGCGCGTTTTTTCTTTAGCAAATAACCACGATCAATCAATCCCTTGATGATGCCGGCTCGTGTGGCTTCGGTACCGATACCGGTGGTGTCCCGAAGTTTCTGTTTCAGGCGTGGGTCGTTGACCAGCTTGGCCACGTTTTTCATGGCCTTGATCAGATCTCCCTCGGTGAGCGATTTGGGAGCTGCGGTGCGCATGGGCTTGAGTTCGACGTGGTCTACGGCGCACTGAGTACCCTGTTGCAAGACCGGTAAAACTTGGGCTTTTTGATGGGATTCATCCTCCTCGGTGTTTTCGTAGAGCAAACCTTTCCAACCCTGAACCAGGATCTGTTTGCCAACGGCGGTCAGTCGTTCTTCACCACACTCCAGTTCTACGTGGGGCCGATCAAACTCATGATGTGGAAGAAACTGCACAAGGTAGTGGCTGCGAATCAGTTCGTAGACTTGGCGTTCTTGTTCGGACATCCGCGCAAGGTTCGCCGGCTCGCTGGTGGGGATAATGGCGTGGTGCGCGGTGACCTTGGCATCGTTCCAAACGCGGGAGTGCAATGATTGATCGAGGCTTCGGAGCCCAGGCCGTAGTGCGGGATCCGTTTTGAGCAGGGCATCGAAAACTGTGGGTACCTCGTTAAACATACTCACTGGCAAATAGCGGCAATCGCTGCGCGGATAGCTGGTGGCTTTGTGCGTTTCATATAGGGCTTGGGCTATGTTCAGGGTTTCTTGAACGCCAAGCCCCAGCTTGCGTGAACAGACTTCTTGCAGTGTGCTCAGGTCGAAGGGTAGGGGTGGCGCTTCGCGGAAATGCTCAGTCTGCAGCGAGAGTACTGTGGCGGTTTTACTGCTGAAGATCGCTTCGACGGTCTGACTGGCAAGCGCCTGCTCTAGGCAACGGCCGGCCTCGTCACTCCCTGAGCTGGGTGGTAACCACGACGCGATGAATGGTTGTCCCATTGAGGACAGGTGCACATCCACTTCCCAGTAGGGCTCGGAGACGAAGCTGGCAATTGCACGATCTCGATCGACTACCAGACGCAATGTGGGTGTCTGTACGCGTCCAACGGACAATACGCCCTCGTAGCCCGCCCGCCGTCCGAGAAGGGTGAACAAACGACTGAGGTTCATGCCGATCAGCCAGTCAGCCCGGCTGCGGGCGAGGGCTGAGTGGTAGAGTGGAAAAGTCTCCTGACCAGACTTGAGCGAGGACAATGCCTTGCGAATCGACGCCTCATTGAGTGCCGACAACCAGAGGCGTTGAACGGGGCCTCGGTAATTGCAGAGTTCCAGTAGCTCGCGGGCAATCATTTCGCCTTCTCGATCGGCATCGGTGGCGATGACAACGGTGCGAGCTTCGCTGAGCAGACGTTTGATGACGTTGAACTGTGCCGCTGTCTTGGGCTTGACCTCGACCTGCCATTGCTTGGGAATGATCGGTAGGTGGTCCAGTGACCAGGATTTGAGATGCTCGCCATAGGCTTCGGGTGGGGCGGCCTCAAGCAGGTGGCCGACACACCAGGTAACGGTTATTTCGGGGCCGATCAGGCAGCCATCACTGCGCCGGTTGGCTCCGAGAACCTTGGCTATGTCACGACCTTGGGAAGGTTTCTCGCAAAGAAAGAGGCGCATAGAACTGCTCCGGATTGAGTTCGGAGCAGCGTTGTTGGAAACAGCAATGGCGAGATATGGGAAACCGGATTGCTAAGTTACCCATATTAATTTTGACGGGAAGCCAAGAACCGGAAAACTGCCAGGTCTGCAGTCATCAATAAGTACAGATTTTACCAATGGCACCCTTTAAGGTTTTCGCGCAGGATCTCAAGCAATGCGGAGTCGTCGTCAGGCTCTCCTGTGATAAGAAATGCGGCTCCTGGGACCGGAAGCATTTCAAGTTTCGGGTGAGTCTCCCAAGACCAGAACCTTCTGGGTAAAAGACCGGTAGGTCGGGCAATGGCGAGAAACGCCACGTGATCAGCCAATTCAAACCTGTGGTCCAGTTCAGAATAGGATTGCGCAATACCACAGTGTGGGCAGCACGAGACGTGCTCTTTGACTCCTCTTTTTTTGAAGTGAATCAGCTTGATCCTGCACATATCTTGAATGTGCGTGGTCTTGCGATGGATCGTGGAGACGATTTTCGGCATCTGCCGTACTAGATCCTCAGTAAATTCCGGGTCTAGTAAACAGATGTGAATTTTGCAGCTCCAGCACCGCTTTCGATGGATTCTGATGTGGTGAAGGGAGGTATTCACTTCGTGCTCAATGAATCTGAGTTTTCCCGTGAGTGCTCCTTGAATAAATTCAGGGAAGTCGATGTCTTGCTTTTCGATGGATACGAGGTAGGTGCCAGTACTGTCGGGAGACTGACGCTTGCACTCAAATCGAGGAAGTGCTTTGGTTGGCTTGCTGATGTGATGACGATACGCTTTCTTGGAAATGTCGATCCAGATACAGCGAATACCTGCTTCCACGTAGACTCTCTGACGCTCCTCGTAGTCGACATCACGCTGTGTTGATCGTTGTATTTCGACAGCCACCTTGGTCTTGCCATTCGGATGAGTACAAAGAACGTCAGCCCGATAGAATTTGCCGGAAGCTGTTACCCCTGACTGCTCAGGAAGTGCAGACCAACCCGCGGCTGTGGCAGCAAAAAGCGTTTTAATTTTAAGCATGACATGATCATCGCTTTCGCCGCCTGTTTGACTGAGTTTGCGCTCACCTGGCTTGTGGGAAAAGAAACGATGCCCAAGCCGTGAGACCTTGAGCACCGCTCGGCTTTTGGTCTCGGGCATGAAGAGATCCCGGGATTTGTTCAGTGCTTCGGTTTTCCATTCTTCGTCCGTTAGGAATACCGAGGCAACGGGTGTCCCATCCAACCTATAGGCAAGCAGTCCCACAGTGCGTATCCATTGCATGATGTCGATGGGGCAATGGTACCTCGTACTGTTGTATCGCGCAGGGGCGCAATTACATACCTAGTTACATCATTTATTGACCAATTACTCTTTACGTTTTCTGGGTTTTGAGGTCGCTGACGAACTCTGATTGTTGGTCCGCTCTGCACTTTGCTCGACCTGTTTTGCAGCCGTCGTCTGTTCACTGGATCGTTCCCGCATGACCACGTTCTGCACGCGATGAGGCAGGATGCCGACTCGACGGGCTTCGATTTTGAAGGTCACCCGGGCGTTATCTTCGGCGTCCTCCCACTCATCGCGCACTGTCCGGCCTTCGACCAACACACGCATACCTTTCTGGTACAGCGTACTCCAGTGTTCAGCCTCGCGGTGCCAGAGCTCAACTGGCGCCCAATAGCCGCCTCGATCTTCATAGCTACCCTCGCGTGGCACGGGGTTGTCAAAGTACACATTCAGCCGTAGCAAACGCCGTGGCTCGTCATTGCCTGAGGAAAATTCCTGGAACTCTGGCGTACTGCCAATGTTGCCTTCGCCGACAAAAAAAGTACTCATCCTGATACCCCCACTGCGGTTGTGAGCTGGCGCAGTAGCCTTTCGGCACTGGCCATTTTGATCGCGCAGGTCGATGCCTGGCGGTAGAGCGAATGCACCACGCTCATCTGCAAGTTCAGTGCAATGCGGTCGCATTCGAAACGGTGCAATCCTTCGCGTATGGCTTGCGGCAAGGTCTTGTTGGAGACCTGGCGTTCCCAGACCACAACCCCCATACGAGTGAAGTCACGGGTGCGCCAACGCAAAAAGGTACTGCCAGCACTGGTGTTCTGCAGTACCAGTCGAATATCCAGTAGTGAGTAAGGAGGTTGTCCGGCCTGCTGCACCACAGTCTCCATCAGGTGACATAACTGCGCCTCGATTTCCCTCGCCATCTGCGCCAGGTGTTCCAGTTCCCCCTTACCCTTAAATGGCTTTAAAAGGCCTTTTAGGGAGGCAGCGTGTTCGAGTTGTCGATAGGCATCCGGTGTCAATGCTTCAAGGGGCAATGGTTGAGCCGGTGTCACGGGACTCATGCTTCTTCCTCCGCCCCACCCTCTGCCGCAGATGGGACTACCACGTCCTCCACCAACGCATCAGCGTCATCCGCTGCCAAAGCTCCACGACGAGTGATCGGTGGCGCGAACTGGGAGCGGCGATGGCCTTCAAGGATGTCCATGGGGGGCAATCCAAACTTCTCCATGGCCGCTAGGGCGCGGGCATTGTTTGCGGCCATATCATCGCGTGTGACACCTGCAAGTCGATAACGCTGCGCCTGGCCGAACAGGCTGCGCAGCAGATGAGCACCGTCGTCTATCCAGGCTTCCATGTCTCTGCGACCAATCAAGGCGGTGTGATGAGCAAGCAGGGTGTGGCGCACCAGCGTGTCGTAGTCAGTCAGCAGGTAGACGGCGAGGAACCCCAGTTGGCTGCCGATGTACAAGGGCAAGGTGACGGGGTGGATATTGAGGTTATCGCTCATGTCGATCTGCGTCGGCAGATCCTGTCTGATCCGATCCAATTGTTGGGTCAGTTCCAGCATCCCGGCTTTGGCCTGAGTCAATTTTTCTTCGAGTTGCACGATGGCCCAATCGGCATAGGGGTCGTCCTGGGCCGCAGTGTGTTTCATCAGGTTGGTGACACTGATGTAGCCGGCCATGCCCATGATCGAATGGACGCCTTCACGTGCGGTTCGTCCTTGCCAGATACGGGCGGCGTGGTGGGTGTGCAGTGTCAGGGTGATGCTGCTGCGCAATGAGCCCAGGTTAAGCTGATAGTGATCGGCCACGGTGTTGTCCTCGCATCTGCTTGGACGGGAACGTTGCGACAGATAAAGGTCAAGGACAGCCAAAAAGCTGAATGCGGTCTGTTCGGTTTGGTTCGAGATGGTTAATTTTCGAGACGCTCGACGATGATGCCAGTGGCATCAAATCTACTGACGTCCAGGGCGTTTGTCGCGCAGCTCGCGCAACTCATTCAGGCACGCTTGGGCCAGTGCAGAGGCGGGTTCGCTCTGTTTTCTAAGTGGACGTGACGGGGCGGGTGGCGGTTCTGCAATAGGTAGCGATTCAGCCTGACCTGCCCAAGGACGAAAATCCCCCTTAAGCGCTCGCTGGATCAAGCCCATCAGATAGGCCGCTGGCTTACGGATACCGCCGGCCGCACATCGCGCGCCCGCTTCGTTGAGCACTGCCTGCCGTTCCGCTGATTTAAGCTTATTCAGCGCCACGGCAACCGCCTGACGTTCGCTTGGGCTCAGCTGCAGTGGATCGGGCCAGTGCAGGTTATCCACTGCTGGGGTCGCGCGCGGTACTGTACAAGTACTTTCTTTTAATACAGTACAGGCGGCGTTCGGATTCCGAACTGAGCCAGAAACATTGGCGTTCAGACCCGGTTCGAAATCCGAACGAGGTCCCACACGATTCCGAATGTGGTGATCGCCACCTAGTTCGGAATCGTGTAACGCTTCATCGGTCCCTTGACCCAATACTTGATGTGTCCAATGTTCGCCCCAACTGTCGAGCCGGGTGGGGAGTCGACCCAGATCGATATCCGTGTCTTGGCGGATTTCTTCCACTATGTGCTGCGCGACAATACGTACAGCTTTGGTCGCATGACCGAGGGCATGTCCGACCAGCTCCAGATAGTTCTGATCCAGCTCCATGGCTTCGGTTGGGGTTAACGGTTCATCGTGCAGGACATACAGAGAACCTTGTAGGCGCCCGCTGAGCTGATCGCGGCCACGACTCACCAAGCTAAGCCAGCGCGTCAACCTGAGCATCGTCAAGGCGCGAGCGATGGTTTCACGGGATGCTGATACACCATAGGGCACGCTCGACAGGTAAGGTTGCAGATCTTCATAGCGCGGGGTGACCACCCCCTGGCCCTGCAGCATGAGTCGAAATACTTGCCATGCATTACGTTCCAACGGAGTCAGCCGACAATCCAGCAGCAGGCGACGCGGCACGACCTCGTGTGATTGGCCACTGAACAGAAAGCCTGCCTGTAGAGTCTGGTTGGAGGGTGGTTCCGTGGTCTGGCGTGCGGGCCAGCGTTCACTCAGCTGTTGGGTGCATTGCTGCAGGACGCGCTGCCAGCGACCGAAAGTGGAAGTGTTCATGTTCCGTTGCTGTACTGGTCGATCTGCTGCCAAACAATGGTCAAGCTGATCTGTTGTTCCTCCGCCAACATCATCATGGCGTCGAGCTGATCCTCAGCACCTTCCTGAGCGCGTAGTTGGCACCAACGCTGCCAGAGTGCATGTTCCTGCGCTTCGCTTAAGTTCTGGGGGCGCCCCTTACGGGTTTCTATCTTGAGCAGACGTCGGCGCAGGGCGGTTTCCGAATGCGCCAAGCCGAAGCATTGATACATGATGGTACTGCTGGCACCGAGTTTGAGAGCTCGGTTGATCAGGCGCTCGTTCTGTTCGTCGCGTTCGGCCTGGTCGATCAACCGGTGCAGCACCGGCGAATCAATCTTGACCTCAACCCAGGGGACGGTGGCGTGGGCCAGGCGTGACAGTGTGGTGGGCGGTAGGGATTGCAGCAGGTAGATGTCTTCCTCATCCAACCCGAGTGCTTTGCAGCGCTGCAGATTACCCAGGCGCAACTCGTGAAGGACCTGGGTCAGCATGGCCTGGTTGAGGACATTGAAGGACAGGTTCATGGCACCTCCCTTGTTGAGCCACCTTCAGGGGGAAGCGTTAAGTCGATCAAACGTCGGGATAGGCGTATAAGGCGATACAGTTTGATTAACAGACCATCGGGTAGTCTCTCCAGACCTATGTTCACGGCGGGGCGATCTGTCAGCGGGAGTTGATAAACCCCTAATAGCAGTTGTCCAAACAAAGCTGAGGGTAATTGCTTGCGATCCTCCCAGTTCACTTCGTCTTGAGCACGCAGCAGGGCCAGGAGCAATAGGTGAACGCCGGCCGCACGAGGCGCTGCAAGATCAAGTTGCTCGATGTTGAGGGCGAAGCCCAAGCCTTGCTTCTGGTCGATGATGCACTCGGGCTGTCCGGCATAGGCCGCCATTTCCCGAGCCAGGCCGGCTATAGCTGAACGCAAGTGTTCAGGGGTATCCAGTGCTGGTGCGATGATCCAGATGTCGTCGATCGTGCAGGTTTCGATGGTCGGTGCTGGTTCGGTGGCAGTAGCGCGATCAATCTGTTCGCGAATCTGTTGGATACGTGACGGAGGGCTGACTTCTGATGCGACATTCGTTTCGGGCAGCGTGAGCTTCTCCTCTCGCGCTTTTTCGGTCCGGATTCTAGTTTCAACTGATGGGGGGCGGGACTCGGAGGTGGGAGGTTCTGCGGCGGTTTCATCAACGCTCGGCAGATGGCTGGCCTCTGAGGGCGTGATGACAATGCCGGGCCGTTGTGTGGCGCTCAGCTCCAAGGCCAACATGCGATAGGACTGTCCGAGTAAGCGGCTCATGCGTTCGAGCAGTTCATCCTGGATTTGCTCAAGATCGAAGGACTCGGGATCCGCATCAAATTGGCCCAAGGTGTCGAGCCAAAATTCGGGGAACGCAATGTTGTCGGTTGGATAACGATTCCAGGTTCGTTCAGCCTGGCTACGCAGACCGATCAGGCGTTCAATTTTGGGTTTACCTAATCCGGCATACAGGGTTTGTGGAATGGCGGGCAGTAGGTGTTCGAGGGTGTCGAGCATCCGGCTGATGTGCGACTGTGAAATGGGGTAGCCTCCAGCGGCAAGATGTCTTGCCAGCTCTCGTTGCGAGAGTGTTGCTCCATCTGATTCGAACATGGTTTTGAGTTTGGCCACTGCCAGAGCACGTTCGATGAAGATGAGTTGACCGTGCAGGTCGCTTTCAGCCAGATGACCGAGTAGGGCAGTGATCTCATTGGCCCACGGCCGGAACAGGCAATGGATGCGGAAGAAACGCTCGTCGCGGGTTTCCTGCCATAGCTCGCCGAGAATCGCCAAGCGTGTATTGCCGCCGTTGCGGATGATGAAATAGGTTTCTCCTGGGCGGCGAGTAATCGGCGGCGGTTGATCCAGCCCGCGTTCACGGATCGAGGCCTTGATATCGTCATAAAGGGGATTACGGACGAACCGCGGGTTGTGCTCATAGGGACGTAGCTGCTCCAGAGTGACCAGCATCGGTGTGTCAGTGAGTGGATCGGACAGTCGCTCCATTTCCGGACCGCGAGGGAAGTGGTCCTGGTGCAGTTTGTCGGTAATGTCCTCCTGAGTGAGCTTCTTCATTGGAGCAACCTCAGTTAACGCCGGGTGCGCAAATGGTCACCAACCTCGAACTTGACGATCTTGGCAGTGCCTGAACCTTCGAAGTGTTGTGACAGTTCTGCGAGAAACCAACCCGTAGCGGAGCTCCCACCTTGCAGACGAAAGACCACGGTGCAGTGCTCTTCGCAAGGCGGGGAGTGGGGGGAAATGGATGGCTGAATGCTGATGGGACGCTGATTGAACATCGCAACACTCCTTGCTAAACGCTGTTGGCTTTCAGGCCGATAAAAAATGACCGAGCGAGAAGTGCCTGTTTGGTGATTCGACTCATTGAATCCCAGTGCGGCTGCTGACCGTAGAGATCGCTTCGCGCCATTCCGGAAACAGCTCGATGGCCAACGCTTGCATGGTTTCCAGCGCTGATGGTGATCGTCGTTCGCGTGACCGGTTTGTCTCGATTCGATGGGCGGGAAGGCCGAGGGAGGCAGCATTGAGATACACCACTCGGTCTGGAACTATGGTGTCTAGTACCGAAATGTTGATCGCCTCGGCAGAGGTCTCCCGCAGGCCACGGATGATCATTCGCGTGTCTATCCGGATGTTATTTACTTGGTTTAACAGCAGTCGCAACGGTGGTGGTGTAATACCTAAGTGACGGAATGGTTCGAGTTCACTGAGCAGCCTCAAAGTGCCGCGGCGCAGTTCGCGAGCGGCGAGCATTTCCGGCGTTATAGGAGAGAGAGTGAGATCGGAGGCGAGAATAGCCATCTCCAGCAAAACGCTGCGCGCGCCTTGGGTGTCAATCAGAAGCAGGTCGTATCTCGGGCGAAAGGAGTCCAGTAGATTGCGTAGGCGCAGTCGACCATCAGGGGCATGCAGCAACAAGGTGCTCAGTCGGCCGTGATCGTCGTTGGAGAGGATCAGGTCGAGCCCGACAACCGTAGTCGTGGAAATTATTTGTGCGGGGTCTGTCAGGTTTAGCGCAATGAGCTCATACGCGCCTGCGGCAGACTCGTGGCGCAACGAGTAGTAGCTCGAGAGGGTGGGTTGGCTATCCAGATCCAGTAGCAAGACACGCAGGCCAGCATCGGCTAGTAGCCCGCCGAGGTTGGCGGCGACCGTGGTTTTGCCAACTCCACCTTTAGTGGAAACCACCGATACCACGCGCATGGCATCAGCTCTGCTGCGCCAAGCGCTCGGTGACCCACTGCTCGATTTCCAGCGAATCCCAGCCGACTGCGCGCAATCCAATGCGTTTGGCTTGAGGGAAGTTACCTTCTTTCATCAAGTTATAAATGTGTGCTCGTTTGAACCCGGTTTTCCGCTCCACTTCTTCACGTCGCATGATGTGACGCTCGTTAAGTGGTTGAGGCGCTTCAGCTATTGGGAAAGGCTGGCTGGGCATAGTGGTCACTCCTGGCGGGGGTTGGCGCATAGTGGGAAGTGACCTGAATTGAATAGTACTAATGGGAGAGTGTCATTGCATTGCAATAGATAAGATTGCAATGCAATGCTTCAACCTTGAGAGAGGCTACGTTTTGCTGCAGCAAATTTTTTATCAAGGGAGCGTTTGCTCAATCCTGGAACACCTTCAAAGTGCGCAGTGATTGAGTCAACGATAGCGGCTTGCGACTTAAACACCGAGTTAGGTATTCCTCTTGGTGATGATCCAAGAAGGGTTTCGAGTAAAGCGCCGATGACGCACAGATATCCAGCCTCGCTACGGTCATTTAGCTCGCCTCGTGTCTCAACTAGATAGTGTAAGCGTTCTCTTTCTAGGCCTATCGCCTTGAGCTCCTCCAGAAGGGCCTCATGAGCGATCTCTATCGCCCTAAGCTTGACTTCGAGAGCATCTCGATCAGCTCGAAGCGTCAGGTATGTATCAATAGTTATTTTTGACTCATCAGACGTCTTCCTTCCAAATAGAAATGCGGGGCATTGGTCTGGATAATGGTGAATCATCCAATATTTGAGATCCGTATGCCTGACAGTTACGAGTCTGTAGTCGACGGGGCTACCTGGCCGAGTCGTCACACCGAAATAACCATAAGGGATCTCGTCGTTTCGTATGGCATCGAGAATTTTCCCCATGTTGATATGCAGACATGGCCATTGGGGAAATTGCTTTGACAGCAAACCTGGACAATCCCAGGCGCTGTCTAGAATTCGAGCCTCGTGATCCATTAACCCACACCAGCGTATGGCAGCATCAATCGGCCGGTAAAACGATTTTTCCCATGGATTGAAACTGTGAGCTGTGTACATGCTAGCGGCCTCATCCGGGATGCAACCGCTAGGTACCTTTTCAGACGCCTGTACTGGCCTTTGCTTCCTTGCGGTGCCTGTCTCTTGGTTCAGATCGATCCCTTGATAACCTCCGTCCTGATGTTGGTCTGGGCCGGGGAGATCTAACGAAGAGCTTTTAGCTATTATTAACTTCTATTTGTTGGATAGCTCTATGATCCAGAACCGTCGTGTTATTTTCAGATGTGGAAGAATGTGGCTGAGAAGCCTAATTGCGTGGCTCCTATGTAACGATCCCACATTCTGAATGCGTCCAGACGAGTCTTTGGATCATTATTTGATGGTGGATAAGTGTTGTGCAGCCTGGCTTCATGGTGGTTGTGGCTTCGCGCGGAGATAATAGCTGGGCGGGATTACTCTTGAAAGTTGGTGGGGCAGAATACTGCTATGCACGAAAAAGATAAATTGCGAATGTGTGGGCCGCAGATCAATCGTAGCGATAATACGCGAACTACGTGCTGCGCAGACCTACGTGCAGCGCACGTGGTGCGCTCCCTAAACTACTATCGCTGTAAGCCATCGTTTGCCCAGGCGCTGACGAATAAGTCGTTGACGCTGCGCGCAAGTGGAAAGTGGCAGACACCTGCCATCTCCACCTCCACCTCTACCGTTGGCTCTGAGAAGCAGACCCCCGAGGCCTCTATGCGCTGTCCGGTAATCCTGCTGTTACCTTCTATGGTCTTTCGACCTATGATGAAACCGTCTTCGCCCACACCGGCTGCAATCCGCTCGTAATGGTTGCTAATCGTTCGCTCACTGTCTCCGTTGGGGAGAAATGTACATCGGAAAGACACGAGGCGCCCATCCACGGAGCTGATCATGTGGCCTATGATTCGAGGGGGCGTGAACTATAAACACCATCAAGCTTGAATAAGCGACCGATAGCCATCCTATTATTTTTTGCGCAAAACATACACTCGCCACATGGCGTACAGCGGAATGAAGTCCAGCGATTTCTGAACGCGGAACCCGGCCTGTTCAAATTCTGCCTCGACAGTAGTAGCCGGTAACACGAACCGATTTTGGTAGCCGTCCTGTTCTCCTTTGTTGCGACGACGCACTTCGGTACGCTTGCGTTTCCAGGCCTTGAAGTTTCCGTCCACCCATAGTGAGATAATTACGCTGTCGCGGGTAACACGCTGAAACTCACGCAGTATCGCCAGCCTATGCTCGGGGGCACCGATGTGGTGCATCAAGCGCATGCAGAATATGTTGTCGACCGCGTTGTCCGGTAAATCGATAGCAAAGGCAGAGGTCTGCAACGGGCGAACCCGTTTCACCACCTCCGCCGGTTGGGCGATGGTTGCGACCTTCAACATTGACTCAGAATTGTCTGCGCCGATGATCACGCGACCAGGCTTTTGCGCCAGTAACGGCCAGAAACGCCCGGCCCCACACGGCAAGTCCAGCACCAAGCCAGGTTCGCCAGCGGCGACCAACGCACTACGCGCCAATTGCTCGTCGCGTTTGTGGGATAAACGGCGGGACAGATTGTCCTGATGCTTGAGTAAATAACTCTGCGCGTGCTTATCGTCGTACTTTTCGGAAAATTCAAGCTTGATCGGATCGGGCATCAATGGGGCTCCATTTGTTGCGGCGAATAATTCCAGAGGGTATGAACTGTAATCCTCATTCTGACTTGGTGCGGTCATGGCTCTGGCTGGGGGGGCTGCTTGACTATGGGAGCTTTCAGGTCAATCAAAAAACCTTATGGCTTCTATCAGAATGGGCGTGGAGCCTATTGACGATGACGCAGGGGGCTGCGTAACCGTGGCGTGATTTTACGACAGGGATGACGAAGAGCTAGCTGCGTGATCGCATATAACCATGAGCTGTATTGATGGCTGGGCGTCAATAACGCCATCGCGTTGCCGGGGGTGACTGATAACTCTCATTCATGGCTTCAATCGCTGCGATGTACTTCAAGTTTTACTGTCAACTGATACCTGCTTGCTGAGAATCAATTTTGGCGATGTCAGCTTTGAAAGAAAGGCGGCTTTTGACGTCGACAGACGGAGTAAGCAAAGAGATCTGACGGATAAGGGTTTGACAGTTGGGGGCCGGTACACTGTTTTTAACCTTCGGGTTTTTCCCGCACGGAGCAGGCCTGGCCTTGGCCTTGGTCCTGACCGACCGAATGCCTTACGTTCTCCCACTTGATCAACTTGAGCATTAAACGACGCTACGACGTGGCGTGACCAGAGAGCACATGCTCACTGGGCTCTATGAGAAAATCTTGAGCGCCAAAGGACTTTTGCCAAGTCCTAGAGCGGTCAATGGCGAGATTATCTATGTATTCATTTGTCTGACTTCGCTTTAAAACTCTGGCTCGTGACACCGTCCGCAGGACGACGTTGATTCGCGCAGGGCAGCAACCCGCGGTGCTCCCAGAGCTTCAATATGGCGTCCATGCAGGCGCTACTTGCTCGCGCCAGCTGGCTCGGATCTTCAGCCTCCAATAATTCGCACATCAACCTGCGAATGTAACTGGCCAGCCACATGGCGAGAGGGTCATCCCGGCACTTCGATAGTTTGGTCGATAATTCCCGGCCTAGTTTCAAGCATTGAATTTCATTCTCCAACAGCATGGCAGTATCACTCCTTCCGGACCGAGGCTGTGTAGCTGCCTGGGACTGTCATTTCTTTCGGGATACGTTCAGCGTCCGATGGCGTCCAAAAACTGATACCAACCGGCGACCATTCGAACCACGGGTACTCGCAGCGAATAAAAAGGTATACGGCGTATTTTGTCCGCCCACATCAACCCCAATTCTGGTTTCCGCCCAACAATGACATCTGCGACATGCTTACCGATGTATGAGGACATGGCCACTCCCGTGCCGTTGTAACCCATGGCATAGACCACGCGGTCATCAATCCGTCCGACGTGCGGCACACTGTCAATTGTGAGCGCCACTAGCCCCGACCAACGATGGGTGATGGTCGCCCGGGCGAGTAGGGGAAACTGCTTGACCATCGCTTCGTGCAAGGCATTGAAAGCCGCCTCGGAGTCATCCGTGCCGAACGCACCGCGACCGCCGTACAACAGACGGTCCTCGGCCATCCGAAACCAGCGCATCATCCGCCGCGTTTCGGTGTAGCTGCGGCCGTGGCGCAACAACTCCAGCTGCGGGCCGGTGAGAGGCTCGGTGGCCAGCATTGCCGAACGAAAAGGCACAACCGATTTGCGCACAGGCGCAGTAGCTGGCGTTAGGCTCGAGTAACCGTTAGTAGCCAACACGACTTGCTTGGCACGGACAGTGCCAGTAGGTGTCTCCACCCTGACGCCCGTCCCCATCCGCCGAATGCCCATGACGGGCGCTCCCTCATGAATACTGACTCCCGCCGCGCTCACACCGTCGGCCAACCCCCGGACGAAGTTCAACGGGTGTAACAAGCCTCCACCTCTGTCGAGGACGCCGCCGACAAAATCGCCAGAGCCGGTTTCCTCCTGCATCTGACCGGCGCAAAGCACTTCGAAGGAGCTATCCCCCAAATGCTCATGCAACCACTGCGCCTCCCGCACACAGTAGTCCAGCGTGGCCTCGTTGTGCGCGCAATGCAGGCTGCCGCTACGCCGATATTGCGCCGCTTCCAGCGAATAAACCGCCACCAGCTCCTCAAGGTGTTCCACCGACTCAAGGGATAGACGACGCATAGTCTGAGCCATCTCCAGTCCGTATCGCGCCGCCACCTTGCTCAGCGAGATACGATACTTGGCCGACACCACGCCACCATTTCGACCGCTCGCCCCCCAGCCGATGCGACTGGCTTCCAGCACCACTGTTGCCAGCCCTTTTTTCGCCAAATAATGCGCCGTGGACAACCCGGTGTAGCCTCCCCCCACCACGACCACGTCATAGCTTCGATCACCTTCCAGCGCTGGAAATGACGGAGCGTCAACGGCCGTGGATTGCCACAGTGAAGCAATTTCGGCTGCAAAAGGACTGACGGCCATGGCTCGCTTCCTCAGGAATATTTCATGGCTGGGTTGCTCAACTCGGCTTCCACTGCGTCAGCCAGCTCTTTCATTGAGTGGAAGTGGAAGTCGGGTTGAGTGACCTTTTCAGGCACGGGCGTGGCGCCATAGCCCAGGATGTCGTGACGACGTTCGATCCAGCAAGTGGTATAGCCCGCCTCGTGCGCCACACCGATGTCGTGATACTGGCTCTGAGCGACATGCAAAATGTCACGTTTCTGGAAACCTGAAGCCGACTGACGTCCTTGGTTGTAAGCGAAATACAGTGGGTCGGGCTTATGTACGCCGGTCTCTTCGCTGGTGAGCGAGTCATGGAACGGATAGCCCAGGGTGAATTGGTAAGCGGAGAAGGAAGTGCGATCGACGTTGGTCATGGCGACTAGACGGAAATGCTTGCGCAGGCGAGCCAGGGCATCCACGGAATCGGCAAAGGCTGGCCAGGAGACCACTGAAGCCTGAAAGCGATCACCGGCGGCCTTATCGCTGATCAGTCCCAATTCGGCTGCGAACTTTTGATAAATATCGCTCATGGTGTACATGAATCGATTGGGAGCACGCATGTCGCCGCGGTACACGTCATCTGCGGTTTTGTAAGCGTCGAAAATGGCGTCGTCAGAAACGTTATGGGCTTCAGGTCCGCCGATACTGCGTACGGCCGCCAAGATGCCGGCTTCGAAATTGATCAGGGTGCCTACTACGTCAAAGGTCAGGACTTTGAAATCAGTCAGTTTCATTGCGGTTCTCCAGGGTGTTTTATTAGTTAAATGGCAATTCAGCAAATGACGGGCACATATCTGCGCACAGGCGGGTTGCCGCATGCGGTGGATCAGGTTCAGGTAGTGGGATAAAACGCAGCGTTTGAAACTGGACGCAAATGTCAGGTCACTGGAACATGGCAGCGAAGCGTGCGCGGTTCTTCAAGTAGTAAGCGTTCACTACTTCATCGACCGAACTATCCTTGGCTTGCATCTGCATGGTTTCCAGATCGTTCAAAGGCAACGTGTAATGCTCGAGGAAGGTGGCGATCTTCGGCTCGTCCGCCTTGAAGCCCAGGCGGGAAACCACATGGATATGCTCAGTGCCGCCGAAGATGTTCTTCGAGTCGACGAGATAGCGCAATTTCCATTTAGCAAACATCCAGTGCGGGTTCCAGGCGTTGATGATCGACCATTTGTCACGGGACTGATCCCGCGCTAATTCCGAGAGCATGCCGGCTTCGGAGGAAGCCACCAGCTTGTAGTCTTTGAGGCCATATTCGGCGATGGCTTTTTCGGACAGTTTGTATTGCCCATTTCCCGCTCCTGCCGACAGGATTCGGTTGCCGAATTTCGCCGCAATGCCCGGCTTGTTCAGGTCTTCAATACTCGACACCTCACTGGCCGGAATGCTGTCTGGAATCGCCCAGCCAATCTTGCCGTCGTACACGGTCCCCAAGTCTTCAACTTGAGAGCTGTACTTGTCCCAGAAGGTTTTGTGCGCCCCTGGCAGCCAGACCATTGGAATGAAGTCGACGCTCTTGTTGGCTAATGCCTGGAATTGGATGCCCAGGTCGGCCATGACGAGTTTGACCGGATGGCCAGTCACGTCTTCGATCACCTTGGCGGCCAGTTTTGCAGTGATTTCTGCATCTGCCCAGTTGATCCAGCCGATACGGATCGGTGCCTGCTCGGCGGAGACCGGCAGTACCTGCAAAAGGGAAAGCGCCAAGCCTCCCATCAGAACCTTGAATGTGTGCATCAAGCGCATTTGCGTCTCTCCTGAAATTACGATAAAGCTTAGGTAATGGAATAGAGGCAGATCAAGACTGGTCATCGCAGACATGGACGGTCGTATACGCCGGCCTGGTTGCCATATGGCCATGATTCTGCGGGCGGAACAAACAACTAATTCACGACCTTTGGATAACTTTTTGTAATGGAAAAGCTTCGGCGGCGCCTTCCTCCTCTCAACGGTCTTGTGGTGTTCGAAGCCGCCGCGCGGCTGCTGAGTTTTACTGCGGCGGCCCATGAAATATGTATTACTCAGGCGGCCGTCAGCCGGCAAATTCGGCTCGTAGAAGAGTTTCTCGGTCACGAGCTATTCGTGCGTGAACACCGTCGGGTCAGCCTTACCCCTTCTGGGAGGCGTCTGTATGCAGCGGTGGATCAAGGAATGGAGCGCATTGCCCAGGCAGCCGGTGATATCCGCAGCGGCACGCAGGAGGCGTTGACGATCACGGCCACCATTGGCTTATCGACCTATTGGCTGATGCCCCACTTGGAGGCCTTTCAGGCCGAGCACCCTGAGGTGGCGATCCGGTTGCTGGCGCTGGACCGGGAGGTGGATTTACGCGAGGAACAAATTGACGTGGCCTTCACCTGCGGCGATGAGGGGCAGTCGCAGCATATTCGCATGACCCGCCTATTCGATGAAAATATGGTGCCGCTGTGTAGCCCTGGCTACCTCGCTGGGCGCCAGATCAAGAACTTGCAGCAACTGGTGGGGGAGCGTTTGTTGCACTTGGACCACGAACACTGGCGCGGCTTCAACTGGCCAGTGGTGGACTGGTCCACCTGGCTCAACCAGATGGGCTATGAAGGCCCGTTGCCGCCCTCGCGCATGGCCTACAATAACTACGCGCAGCAGATTCAGGCGACCCTGGATGGGCGCGGCATAGGGCTGGCATGTATCGGTATGCTCAAGACGTATCTGGACAGTGGCCAATTGGTGCAGCCTCTGGCATTGGAGCACAGAACCGCGCGTGGTTATTACATGGCGGTTAATCAGGCCAGCACTAACGAGGCGGCTTTGCAGGTATTTCTGGGGTGGTGGGAACGCTCAGTGGTGATCTGAGCAAGCATTGGGCGAAACAGGTGGCCGCTTAGAAGCAACAGCCCTGGCAAAACGCTCTGGACGGCTGCCTGGCACGAACAGTGCGATTCGAATGATTTTGGATTAAACGCCCCGTGCAGGGGGGTAGTCGTCATTCGGGATCTAAAGTCCATCCAGTGCTTCTTGAGTCCCGCCTTCCTGACAAAATGGCGGTACGCAATGCGAACTTCAGCGCTGATGTTGCATGCGGTTTGACAGCAAATCCTCCACCTCTTCACGACTAGGCGCGTAAGCCCCGGCATGCGAGCAAGACACCGAGGCACAAGCAGCGGAGAACTCCAATCGTGCATGGGGCTCTTGGATGCCTAACAACGTCGAGGCCAGCCATCCGGCCATACTCGAATCGCCGGCACCCACCGTATCAGCGACCTCAACGGCGATCGCGGGCTGTTCAAACTTCACGTCGGCAGCATACAACGCCATACCTTTCGCTCCACGGGTGAAAAGAATCTGCGCACTAGCATTCATCGTCCGCAACGTGTGAAGCGCCTGTTCTTCGTTCAATCCAGGGTATATCTGGCGAAGATCTTCATCCGAGAGCTTGATGATGTCTGCAAGCTCCACCATGGCCGGGAAAGTCAGCTCGCGGTAGCGGGTGTCCATCAGGTTGCGCCAGTTCGGGTCATAGCTAATCAGCTTGTCTTCTTCCTTCACCCTCCTGGCCACCTCAACAAGCCTGTCCCCCAATGGCTGACGGGCAAGGCTGATACAGCTGAAGTGACAGAGTCGAACCGCATCCAACCAACCTGCCGGGAGTTGGTCCACATCAAAAAGTAGATCGGCCTCGCCCGCAAAGAAATACCGGGGAGGGTGGCTGGAGGGCACGATCGCTACCAGAGGGTCAGCGTCAACTCTCTGGAGGAATCTCATGTCCAGGCCGGCAGCCTTCGATTGCTGTGCGAGCTCATCGCCCAATGAGTCGGTACTGATCGAGCCGGCGAATGCAGTGGGTACGCCGAGGCGGCTCATTGCGCGGGCCACGTTCCAGGGCGCGCCACCTGGATAGCCCTGCCATCGTCCGGGCGAGTGTTGAACCACGTCGGTCAGTGCTTCACCAAACACAACAACGCTCGGCAATTGCATATTCATTCTCTCTTGTATCGGGCTGGGGACACTATCGTGCGTCACATGAATAGGCGCGGTCTCACCGCACCTGCGTGATCGGTAGCGATGGGTGAAGACTGTCTCGGTTGAAGAGCTTCACGGCAGTAGTACGCCGGTAGTCGCTCGGGGTCTGATGCATTTCATGACGGAAGTGGCGATTGAAATTGGAGACGTTTTCGTAGCCTACCTCGAAGCAGATTTCGGCGACCGAGAGTTGTGTCTGGACGAGTAGCCGACATGCACGCTGGATGCGCAGCTTGCGCATCAGGTCCATGAATCCGTGGCCAGTGATTCGTTTGAAAAAGCGTGAAAAACCGGCCTCGCTCATCCCAACTCGCTCGGCGATGACAGATAGCCGGACGTCAGACGTGAGCTCATTGATCAAGTAGTCGAATGCCTGATTAATTCGCTCCGAGCTGCGCTCGTTCAACGAAGGCGAGTAGCAGGCGCTGGCCAATACCCGAATTTCGCGCTTTGGCGCCCTTGCGAGGGTGCCTATCAATTGCAGGAACATGATCAGGCGCTGAAGCCCCGTCGCCTCGCCGATTCTCTCAAGCAGCAAAGCGGCCTCGGCGGCCGTCCCCCCAGTAAATTCGATCCCACGTTGTGCCAGCTCAAACAGCGTTTTCAGCTCCGATAGCTCAGGCAATGAACCTTGGAGGTCGAGCAGGGCAGCGCCGTCAAACTGCAGCACCACGTCGCGGCCTACGAGCTGTTCTCCCGGCGCGATATCTCCCATCCAATCATGGGGAAGACCTGGGCCAATCAGTGCGACATGTCCTGCGGTGAAGGGCCCGATGTAATCCCCAGCCAAAAGCTTGCCACTTCCTTGTCGAATCAGGTGGATTTCATATTCTGGATGGTGGTTCCAGCGGGCGAGGGCGTATGGATAGTCGTGCTCGTACCATCGAAAGCTCTGATCGGGTTCAGGAAGGATGACTTCAAGGTCGGCTGGTCGGTGCTCGAACAAAGCAGCGCGGTTATCAGGCATCTCGTGCCCCTTTTTATAGTTATGCGGTGGATCGAATGCGCCAACCATACGCCGAATTCGTCCGGGACTGCTAGCCCAACTATTGCAGATTGTTGATACTTTTTTAACTCTTGTGGCCGCCGGTTGTCGCGATCAAAAAAGTATCGATTCGGCGTCCGCGATTCGTTTGAGGGCGGGGCGGGTAGGTGATCTAATCAATTCGCCCACCACTGCAATGCGGTCTTGTTTTGCTCACAAGTGGTGAACAACAACAATAATAGCTCCGGTCATCTGGCTTGGAGTGGAGAGCCCCATGAAGATTACGAATGCGCTAATTCTTTCTACTGGTCTGTCATTCGCCCTTGCTAGCCATGCCGCTGAGACGCTGACCATCGCGACGGTCAACAACGGTGACATGATCCGAATGCAACGGCTATCCAAGGTCTTCGAGCAGCAGCATCCCGACATCAAACTGAACTGGGTCGTGCTCGAAGAGAACGTTCTGCGTCAGCGCCTGACCACTGACATTGCCACTCAAGGTGGTCAGTTCGACGTGTTGACCATTGGCACCTACGAGACCCCGATGTGGGGTGCTAAGAACTGGCTAGAGCCGATGAAGGACCTCCCGGCCGGCTACGACGTCGACGATATCTTTCCTGCCGTGCGTCAGGGCCTTTCTGTTAACGATACGCTCTACGCACTGCCGTTCTACGGCGAAAGCACCATCACGTACTACCGCACCGATCTGTTCAAGGCTGCTGGGCTGACGATGCCGGGGCAGCCGACCTGGTCGCAACTGGGCGAGTTCGCTGCCAAGCTCAATGATCCTTCGAAGGATCAATATGGCATGTGCTTGCGTGGCAAAGCTGGCTGGGGCGAAAACATGGCTTTGCTTACCACGATGGCCAACGCCTTCGGGGCGCGCTGGTTCGATGAGAAATGGCAGCCTGAACTCAATGGTCCTGAGTGGAAGGCAGCAGCGACGTTTTATGTTGATACCCTGAAGAAATATGGCCCTCCCGGAGTATCCAGTAACGGGTTCAACGAAACACTGGCCCTTTTCAACAGTGGAAAATGCGCGATTTGGGTTGATGCAAGCGTGGCTGGATCTTTCACCACCGATAAGGAGCAGAGCCGGGTGGTGGACAGCGTAGGTTTCGCTCCTGCGCCTATTGAGGTTACCGACAAGGGGTCCTCATGGTTGTACGCCTGGTCATTGGCAATTCCTGCCACCTCCAAGCACAAAGAGGCCGCCAAATCGTTCGTCACCTGGGCCACCTCCAAAGAGTACATCCAGCTAGTTACCGATAAGGATGGCATCACGAACGTGCCACCCGGTACACGCATCTCGACCTACAGTGACGCTTACCTCAAGGCCGCGCCGTTTGCTCAGGTAACGTTGCAGATGATGAAGCACGCTGACCCGTCGCAGCCTTCAGCCAAACCTGTTCCGTACGTGGGCATTCAATACGTGGTGATCCCCGAGTTTCAGTCGATCGGTACATCGGTAGGCAAGCTTTTCTCCGCAGCATTGACAGGACAAATGTCGGTTGAGCAAGCGCTGGCTTCTGCCCAGTCCACAACCGAGCGCGAGATGAAGCGTGCGGGCTATCCCAAAAAATAAATAGCCCCTTACCTCCGCCGGCTTAGCGCCGGCGGTCACAGCCGCACAGGTAAATAATCATGAACACGTCCATTATTCGAGCCCAGCTTGCGGCCTCGGCGCCATCACGCGCACGCCGTTTGATCAATCCAGGATGGTTTCTGGTGTCGCCATCGGTTGCACTTTTGTTGCTCTGGATGATCGTGCCGCTGGCCATGACCGTTTATTTTTCGGTGATCCGGTACAACCTGCTCAATCCAGGGGAAAACGAGTTCGTTGGCCTGGAGAACTTTGCCTATTTCGTGACAGATTCGGGTTTTCTTCCCGGAGCGCTTAACACGTTGATATTGGTGGGCAGCGTGCTGCTGATCAGCGTGATTTTTGGTGTCTTGATTGCAGCCTTGCTTGAGGCAAGCGAGTTCTTTGGACGCGGTATAGTCAGGGTGCTGCTCATTTCGCCGTTTTTTATCATGCCGACCGTGGGTTCGCTGATCTTCAAGAACCTGATCTTCCACCCTGTCTCCGGGATCCTCGCGGCGGTATGGAAGTTCTTCGGGGCACAGCCCGTCGATTGGCTAGCTCATTACCCACTCTTCTCGATCATCGTCATCGTTTCCTGGCAGTGGCTGCCTTTTGCGATCTTGTTGCTGATGACAGCCATGCAGTCGCTCGATCAAGAGCAGAAAGAGGCCGCTCGATTGGATGGGGCGGGTGCCCTGGCCATCTTCTGGCATTTGACCCTGCCACATTTGGCCAGGCCCATCGCGGTGGTGGTGATGATCGAGACGATTTTCCTGCTGTCGGTATTTGCAGAAATCTTCACCACGACAAATGGCGGACCTGGGTTCGCTTCGACCAACCTCGCCTATCTGATCTACAACCAGGCACTGGTGCAGTTCGATGTGGGCATGGCCTCGGCCGGTGGTCTGATTGCGGTGGTGATCGCCAACATCGCGGCGATTGTGCTGGTGCGCATGATTGGCAAGAACCTGACCGACAAAGCCTGAGGACAACGCCATGATGACGCTTAAACAATCCCGGTCTCTGCAAAGCGTACTGCTCGGCACCTTGGCCTGGGTCACCGCTTTGCTGTTGTTCTTTCCGATCTTTTGGATGGTGCTTACCAGTTTCAAGACCGAGATCGACGCCTTCGCTACGCCGCCACAGTTCATCTTCATGCCTACGCTGGAGAATTACTTGCACATCCAGGAGCGCAGTGACTACTTCCACTTTGCGTGGAACTCGGTGCTGATTTCCTTCTCCGCTACAGCGTTGTGCATGCTGATCGCGGTGCCGGCGGCCTACTCGATGGCGTTCTATGAGACCAAGCGCACTAAGCAGACGCTGCTTTGGATGCTATCGACCAAGATGCTTCCTCCAGTTGGGGTGCTCATGCCTATCTACCTTCTGGCGAAGGGGGCGGGGTTGCTGGACACCCGGATCGCGCTGATCGTGATCTACACCCTGATCAACCTGCCCATCGTGGTGTGGATGATTTACACGTACTTCAAAGATATTCCCCGGGAGATTCTGGAGGCGGCCAGGCTGGACGGCGCGACTCTGGGGCAGGAGATGCTGCGCGTGCTGCTGCCCATCAGCAAGGGTGGGCTGGCCTCGACCATGCTGCTCTCGATGATCCTGTGCTGGAACGAGGCCTTTTGGTCGCTCAACCTGACGAGCTCCAGCGCCGCACCTCTGACCGCGCTGATCGCTTCCTACTCGAGCCCTGAGGGTCTGTTCTGGGCGAAGCTTTCCGCGGTTTCCACATTGGCCTGCGCACCTATCTTGATCTTCGGCTGGATCAGTCAGAAGCAATTGGTTCGTGGGCTGTCCTTTGGCGCCGTCAAATGACGACGTCGAGCATTCAATGATTTCGCGAAGGCTCCAATTTCATACAGGACTTTACGCATGGCCACTTTGAAAATAGAAAATCTCAAGAAAGGTTTCGAGGGACTGTCCATCATCAAGGGCATCGATCTCGAGGTTAAGGACAAGGAATTTGTGGTGTTCGTAGGGCCGTCGGGGTGTGGAAAGTCGACCCTGTTGCGCCTGATTGCAGGTTTGGAAGACGTCACGAGCGGCACGATCGAGCTCGACGGCCGAGACATCACTGAGGTGACTCCTGCCAAACGAGACCTGGCCATGGTATTCCAAACCTATGCTCTGTATCCGCACATGACGGTACGCAAGAATTTGTCATTTGCCTTGGATCTGGCCGGTGAGAAGAAGCCGGATGTGGAAAGGAAGGTCGCCGAGGCCGCAAGGATTCTCGAACTTGGTTCTCTGCTCGACCGCAAGCCTAAGCAGTTGTCAGGTGGTCAGCGCCAACGAGTCGCTATTGGGCGTGCGATTGTCCGAAACCCGAAAATTTTCCTTTTCGATGAACCACTGTCGAACCTTGATGCTGCGCTGCGTGTACAGACGCGCTTGGAGCTGTCCCGACTGCATAAGGAGCTGCAGGCGACCATGATCTACGTGACCCATGACCAGGTCGAAGCCATGACGCTCGCCACCAAGGTCGTTGTGCTTAACGCTGGGCGGATCGAGCAGATTGGTTCGCCGCTCGAGCTCTACCATCACCCTGCTAACCTGTTCGTTGCCGGCTTCCTTGGGACACCAAAAATGGGATTCTTGCAGGCGACTGTGCATGCCGTGCATGCATCGGGGGTGGAGGTTAGATTCGCCTCTGGAACCACTTTGCTCATTCCACGCGACAGCAGTGCGTTGTCGGTTGGGCAATCCGTGACGATCGGGATACGGCCGGAGCATTTGACCCTGGGCGCTGAAGGCCAAGTGCTGGTCACGACGGATGTCACCGAGCGCCTGGGCAGCGATACCTTCTGCCACGTGAATGTCGATTCAGGAGAAAGCCTGACGGTACGTGTCCAGGGGGATTGCGAAGTGCCGTACGCCGCCCGGCGTTATCTCACCCTCGATGTCGCTCATTGCCATCTATTTGATGAGAGCGGTCTTTCAGTAAGCCCTGCGGCATCACGCGCGGCCTGACTTCCATCAGGCGCGCTCTTTCGATGAAGCGCGCCACGAACCACAAAGGTAGATTCAATGAAACGTCTCGAAGGTAAAAGCGCTTTGATCACGGGTTCCGCACGCGGTATTGGCCGCTCGTTTGCCCAGGCCTATATCGGTGAAGGCGCTACGGTCGCTATAGCCGACATCAATTTGGAAAGAGCTCAAGCGACGGCCTCCGAGCTAGGGCCGCAAGCTTACGCGGTGGAGATGGACGTTACCCGCCAGGCGTCCATTGATGCAGCAATCGCTGAGGTCGTTGCCCACGCAGGAAAGCTGGACATCCTTGTGAACAATGCGGCGTTGTTCGATCTTGCACCGATCACCGAGATCACTCGGGAAAGCTACGACAAGCTTTTTGCAATCAACGTCAGCGGGACGCTGTTCACGCTTCAGGCAGCGGCGAAGCAGATGATCAGTCAGGGGCATGGCGGGAAGATCATCAACATGGCTAGCCAGGCGGGTCGCCGCGGTGAGGCGCTGGTAGGCGTCTACTGCGCCACCAAGGCGGCGGTCATCAGCCTTACGCAGTCTGCTGGCCTCAACCTCATCAAGCACAAAATCAATGTCAATGCGATCGCCCCGGGGGTTGTCGATGGCGAACACTGGGACGGTGTCGACGCGCTCTTCGCCAAACACGAGAACCGACCTCTAGGTGAGAAGAAGCGGCTCGTCGGCCTTGAAGTTCCGTATGGGAGAATGGGGACGGCAGAGGATCTGGTAGGAATGGCTATTTTCCTGGCGGGCTCGGAGAGCGATTACATCGTCGCACAAACGTACAACGTTGATGGCGGGAACTGGATGAGCTGAGTGCAGAAGGGTGTTCGGGTGACAGGAGAGCGGCATATTTCCGATCACCCGGCGGTTCAATTCAGCTTCCTCGCGATCATACTGCCCGACTCATGAGAGCCCGGCAGTGTGATCCACCGGCCGATTGTTGAGGTGGGTGCTAGCAGCAAGGTTTCTTGCTTATCTGCGCGGCCACCCGTGCTCTGCGCTACAGGCCGAGGAGGCGGCGCAGTTCCGGTGCGGTCAGATGGGCGCGAAAGCCCGGCCTGCCGGGCTGGAACGAGGTGGAGGCAGCCAGGTTGCCCACGACGACTGGATCGCAACCGACATCGCGTACCAGGTCGGCGGCGACCCGCATGGCCTCGGCGTCATCTCCTGCGATGGGCATGCCAATGCGCCCGCCCGGTCGTGAGGCAGACGTTGCCACTACGGTGGCATCGACGGCACTGAATGCGCGCACCAGTCGCGCGCCGGTCATGTACTTCGCGACGGTTTGAGCAACACCCAGGTTATGCGCTTCGCGGTATACATCGCTGCTGCTTGTGCCCCAAGGATTGGTGGAGTCCAGAACGATCTTGCCGCGGTAGGCACTGTGCAGGTCTCGCCCGACCTGGGGCAGCGCCTCAAACGGAATAGCCAACAGAAGCACGGTGCCGAACTCCGCTGCCGCCATCGGCAGGCCGGCCGAAGCGCGTGGCCCTAACTCCTCAACCATGTCTTGCAATTGCTCTGGATGGCGGGAAGAGAACATGACCTCATGTCCAGCCTCGACCCACAGCCGACCTACCGTGCCGCCCAGCGAGCCGCTACCGATCACGCCGATGCGTGTTGGCGCGACTGCAAAGGCGCGACTCGCGGGGATGAGCCAAGGCAGAGCGGCCAATACGCCAAGGGATTTCACTATGGAGCGGCGGGTAGACTTCATGTCCTGTCCTCAATCAATGATGGTGAGACCGTAGCATCTCGCTGTTCCTGCTTCAGGTGGGTTCGTCCCAACCAGACACTCAAGCCCAGCCAGATAGCTGAGAGGGGGACCGAGATCATGGGAATCTGCGCCAGGGTCAGGCCAAGGCCCATCAGGCTTGCGTATCCCCAACTGGCGATTTGGTCACCGCCACGATAAACGACCGTGTCGATGAAGTTCTTGGCTTTGTAGCGATCTTCACGTGTGCTGGAGGTAAACAGGATTTCCCTGGCGGGTCTGGCCAGTGCGAAGTTCGCTACCCGGCGGGCGACCTGCGCGGCCACGATGACCGCGACGCTAGGGCTGGCGGCCAAGGCAGCGAAGCCGAACAGGCTGACCAGCGGCAGGACACACAGCGTTGCCACGATGCCCACGGTGGCGATCATCCTGCCGGTGATGAACAGCTGGAATACCAGTGTGATCGCATTGACGATCAGGTCGATATTGGCAAAGAACGCCGTGCGGGTCGCACGATCAGGGAGCGAGGACTCGGCGATGCTGGCCTGCTGAAAATACAAGAAAGTCGACGTGACCGAGTACAGCAGAATGAATAGTGCCAACCCGACCAAGTAGGGCGAACGCAGCGTGTGGACCATGCCGGTAAAGATGCCGCCACCCAAGGGCTGGTCCGGGTTTTCCTTGTGCGTGGTGTGGCTGAACATCGGAGCAAGGCGAGATAAACGGCGTGATGCAAGCACCGCCACTTCCAGAAACAGGATGGCAATCACCATCAGCCAGGAGCGGTCCAACTGTTGGATCAGGCTGGAAGTGATAGCCGAGCCCAAGAGGCCGCCAATCGTTGCTCCTGCCGCGAGTAGCCCGAACAGCCGTTTGCCCTGCTCGCTGTCGAAGATATCCACCATGAACGACCAGAACACCGAGACGACGAACAGGTTAAACACCGAGACCCAGATGAAAAAGGCACGTCCCAGCCAGATCTGCCACTGTGGATCGGCGAGATGCAGCAGCAGTGCAAACAACATCAGGTTGGCAGCGAAGAAGCGATAGGACACGACGATGAACTGCTTGCGTGGCAGTTTGCGCACGGCCAGCGCGAACAACGGGCTGGCTACCAGCATCGCCAACAACGTACCAGTGAATAGCCAGGGCAAGTTCTGGACTCCGCCCGCCACACCGAGCTCGTCGCGAATAGGTCGCAACAAGTAATACGCCAGAAACAGCGCGATGACGTAGAGCATCGACCACAGGACTGCGGGAGCTTCTTCGGGGCGCACCTTGGCCTGGCGCTGCAACAGCGATAAGGGAGACTGCACGACTTACTCCTCCCTGGCTCCAGCCGCGAGCTGAGGCGGAGTCTTCACCACGTCGTCTTCCCACCATGCCGTGAACGACTGCGCACGGCCGTCAAGGTAGACCGTTCGGCCGATTTCGGGCGTCCACAGCGCGAAGGTTTGCCCCTGACTGGCGACTTGCATGCGCTTGAACGGATCATCCCAATCGTGAGGGGCGATGGAGAAGCGGCCCACATGCGTCTGCATCAGCACTCGGGCGTGCAGGTCCTTGGCTGCCTGCGCGGCCTGTTCCGGATTCATGTGGACATTCGCCCAGCGCGGATCGTACTGACCGGCATCAATGGCGACATAGTCGAACGGCCCCATTCGCTGGCCGATCTCGGCAAAGTGCGGGCCATAACCCGAGTCGCCACTGAAGAACAACCGCTGCTCAGGAGACACAAGTGCAAAGCCGACCCACAGCGACTGATCGCGGGTAAAGGTGCGTCCAGAGTAGTGTCGAGCTGTGGTGACGTGGACTCTGACGTTCGGTGTCAGCGCGATGACTTCGTTCCAGTCGGCTTCGCGTACGACTCCCATGTCGTAGCCCCAGCGCTCAAAATGCGCGCCTACACCCAACCCCACGATAACCTTTCTGACTTTGGGCTGAAGCGCCAGAACGGTTGGATAGTCCAAGTGATCGTAATGATCGTGGCTGATCAACAAAGCGTCGATCTCGGGTATGTCATCGGCCGTGTAGAGGCTGGTGCCCTCGAATGCCTTGTTCACTCCGGGGATCGGCGCGGCGTAAGTGCTGAACACCGGATCGATCAGGATGCGTTGTCCGCCCAGTTGCACGAAGTAGGAGGAATGGCCCAGCCAAACGACTATATCCTGTGTAGGGTCGAGTGCTTTGAGGTCGGTCTTGACGGCGGGAATCGGGCTTGGCGGTCGAGGCTGCCCCTCTTGCCCGAAAAGGGTCTGCATCCACATCGATATCTCGGATTGGTCCGTGGTCTTCATGGGCGTGTCGATCTGGTTGCGGAACACTCCGTCGGCATGATTGGGCGAATGTTCGATGCGCGTCAGCCGCTCGCCGCTGGGCAGGTCGCCGAAGACCGGCTGCTGTAAATAGGCGAAGGCGCCAACGATGCCTAGCAGAGCGATACCGACAACGGCCATGAGAAGACGACCCCAGAATAATTTCATGCAGTAGTTACCGTGGAGGTGGTCACGACAGGTTCGTGCCGCTGGCGCGCGTGAGTTCAGCCAGCAGCAAGTCTTGGAATCGGGAGTCTTGGACCGCGGAATGCGGCTGTTCGCGTCGCTGATGGTGCCAATAGCCGCCGCTGGTGAGTGCCTCAGGGTCATTGCTGGTGGCAAGCCATTCCTGGGTCAGGTGTCCCAGGCGCAGGTCGTCAGGTGCGTTGGGACCTCCCATCTTCGTTGGGACCCAGCCCGGATCGACCGCATTACTGAGGACATCGGGGTACAACCGCGCAACGGCTGCTGCGAGTGCGGTTACAAAGAGTTTGCTGTCCGAATAGCTGCCTGTGGGGGTGCTGCCCGACCAGTCCAATCCCGTCAGGCTGGCTCGTCCCCCCCTATGCATGCTGCTGCTCAGGTAGATCAGACGCTTGGGGCGCTGAATCAGGGCCGTCAGCATATAGGGGGCGACGACGTTGACGACTAGCAGTTGCGCCCCGCTAAGGATGCCTGCGTTGTGAACAATGGCATCCATCGCGCCGATGGCATTGACCTGACGGGCAAGATCGCGAACCTGTTCAAGATCGCCCAAGTCCCCGACTGTCGCGATGGCGCCCTGGTCCACGAGTTCTTGCACGGCAGACAACCGAGCAGGTGAGCGCACATGCACGACAACATCGTGGCCTTGGGCAAGCAGAGTCTTGGCGGTGGCATGGCCCAGTCCATCTGCCGAGCCGGTAATGAATACGCGGGCTTTGCCGCCTGTATTGTTGTCCCGTTGTGCGCTGGACGCGGGAGCTTTCCTTCGGGAATTGGCTGGGGTCTCTGCCCAGGATGCCGCTGCTTCCAGAAGGGAGCCTGCGACCAACGCCGAACCCAGTCCGGCGCCTCTGATGAGAAAGTCTCTACGATCCATGGGCGTCCCCTCGGGCTACTTCGCGCCTTTCGTCCCGAGCGCCATGGCGATTGCTCGCGTTGAATATAACGAAGTGTTGGTTAACGAGGTTGTTAATGTAACCGTCCCGCTTCGGCGCCACTAGCTAATCAGTCCTTAAAGGGGCTATAAGGCCTGCTAATTAATGATTCATGAGAGACTTGGACGATGGTCAGACGTAACCTCAATGATCTCTTATCGTTCGTAACGATCGCCCGTGAAGGCAGCTTCACTCGGGCTGCTTCCGTACTAGGGGTGACTCAATCTGCCCTCAGCCAGGCAATGAGTGGGTTAGAGGCCAGGCTGGAGATTCGCTTGCTTACACGAACCACGCGTAGCGTATCACCTACGGTAGCTGGCGAGCGTTTACTAAAAGCCATTGGTCATCGCTTTGACGAAATCGAGGCAGAACTCGACGAGCTGACTGAGATGCGTGATAAGCCTGCCGGCACCGTGCGTATTACCTGTGGTGAGCACATTCTTCGGGCACATTTGCTTCCCAAGCTCACGCCGCTTTTGCTCGATTATCCGGATATCAAGATAGAGTTCGATATCAATTATGGTTTTCGAGACATCGTCGCCGACCGTTTCGATGCAGGCGTTCGTTTGGGCGATACCATCGACAAGGATATGGTTGCGGTACCCATCGGTCCTCAACTGCGCATGGCCGCTGCGGCCTCCCCGAAGTATTTCGAAAGGCATCCAACGCCCAAAAAACCACGTGACCTGCTAAAGCACAGTTGTATCAATCAGCGTATGCAAACAGCAGGGGGGTTGTACGTTTGGGAGTTTGAACGTCGCGGTCAACCGTTGAATGTACGGGTGGATGGCCAACTCGTTTTCAACACCTCTCCCAGCATGGTGGATGCGGCTTTGGCTGGCTTAGGCATCGCCTATCTTCCTGAAGAAGAATTCGCACCGCATCTGGAAAATGGCCGCCTGGTTCGTGTGTTGGAGGATTGGTGTGCTCCATTCCCGGGTTACCATTTGTATTACCCAAGTCGCAGGCAGCCATCGCGGGCTTTCACGCTCGTCATGAATGCACTGCGTGTGTAAGGAAGATTGATAAATCTCATTCATGACTTCAATCGCTGTAAGGTATTTCAGTTTTTCTGTCAGCTGATACCTTCTGGCAGGAAAGCAATTTGGCTGTCAGATCAATTCGGGTCGGGGGTAGGGCGTGCCCCGCAGCCCATCGGAGCAAAGTGGAGCAACTATGAAAATACGCATCGATGTTTCAGGCGGCCCGGTTACGGCAACGCTCGACAACAACGATTCCTCCATAGATTTCGTTAAGCAGCTGCCGATGAAACTGACACTGGACGACTACGCCTCGACCGAGAAGATCAGCGTCCTGCCCGAGCCATTATCGACACAGGGCGCGCCAGCTGGCTTCACGCCTTCGGCGGGTGACATTGCCTTCTATGTGCCATGGGGAAATCTCGCCATTTTTTATAAAGGCTTCAAGTATTCGAGCGGCCTTATCAAACTCGGCAGAGTTGATTCCGGTCTGGACATACTCGCGCGCCCAGGCCCCCTCGAAGTGAAGATCACATTGGTCGATGAGTGATCCCCCAAAGCGATCAGAACCATGCCGGTAAAACTGTCTGTGGCGTAGGGGGCGGTGAGGTCTTTTCGTTCATACGTTTCACACCAATGGCAGAGAACCAATGCAGCTGACTCGTGCCAACTTTGGCGATTTTATCTACTTTTTAGCCGTCGCCCGCCATTCCAGCTTCAGTCGTGCGGGTGTTGAGGTGGGGATAAGTGCGTCTGCGCTGAGCCACGCTATCAAGGGGCTGGAGGCGAGATTGGGGGTTCGTTTGCTCAATCGCACGACCCGCAGCGTCACCCTGACGGCAGCCGGTGAAGAACTGCTGGCACTGATAAGCGAACCTGTCGACAAAATCGACCAGGCCATTGAGCTGTTGAATAAGTTCCGTGATGAGCCCACGGGTCGTATACGGCTGAATGTTTTCAGCGACGCGGCGCTTCTTTTGTTGGCACCCGTTTTATCGACATTTGCCCATCGTTATCCCGATATCGAAGTGGAAGTCTCAACCACCAACAGTATGGTCGACATTGTTGAAGGAGGCTTCGACGCTGGGATCAGGTATGGCGCTACCGTACCTGAAGGCATGATTGCCCAAAGCCTCTCCCCCCCTGTTCGATGGGTCGTGGTAGGAACCCCCGATTACCTCGACCGATGTGGCATGCCTCTGCACCCAGAGGATTTGAAACAGCACAGTTGTTTAAGGTTTCGGCTAGGCAACGGTCGGATGTACAACTGGGAGTTTGAGAAAGAGGGTGAAAAATTAGAGATCCCAGTGTCCGGTAATGTCGTGTTGGATGAGACGCGGATGATGCTCGCCATGGTCACCCAGGGCGCTGGGCTGACTTATTGTGCCGAACCCATTGTCGCGCCGCTTGTAGCGGAAGGAACTTTACAAGTGGTTTTGGAGGATTGGGTCAGTGTTGGTCCAGGCTTCCATATCTATTACTCAAGCTACCGGCAGGTGCCGATCACGCTGCGTTTGCTGATCGACTTGATCAGAGAGTTGCACCCGCTTGGATAGTTGGCGATCGACCGCGACTTTGCCGGATTCGCTTTGGGAGAGAGATCTGATATGTCCAGTTTGAACGCATTGCTCGATGCCATCCACGTCGAACAGAACGAGGGTCGAGAGTCTGTACTCGCCACCGTTGTGAAAGTCGAGGGTTCGGCGTATCGCCGTCCGGGGGCGCGCATGCTCGTTTCACAATATGGACGTCCGGAGGGCACTATCAGTGGTGGCTGTCTGGAGGCTGATGTGGTGCGAAAGGCCTGGTGGCTAAGTGAGTCGGGCCCGGTGATTCGTAGCTACAGCACGGCCGAGGCCACAGACGAAGAGGGCGGTGAAGAGTCCCTTGGTTTCGGGCTGGGCTGCAACGGCAAGGTATATGTGTTGTTTGAGCGAATACCAGCTACAAAGCAATGCGCTGTGCTTGATGCTTTACGCAAAGTAAGAAGCAACCAGAGACCCGTAGCAATCGCAACGGTAATAGCGGGCTCACGCAATAGCCGTGCAGATGTTGGAGACCGTGTGTTCCTGGAATCTGGCGCGGCGCCCTTCGGGGGACTCTACCATCCTGCACTGAACGAGCGAATTACCGCTGATCTGCGTCTCACATTGGACCAGCAAAAATCTACGCGGCAACGCTATACCGAAGGCTACGCAGAGGTAGAGGTTTTTCTAGAATACGTCGCGCCACCACCGCGTCTGATGATCTTTGGGGCGGGCCATGATGCGCAGCCGTTGGTACGGATCGCAAAAATCTTGGGGTGGCATGTCACCGTTGTTGATAGTCGCCCACATTTCGCCCGTCCGGAACGTTTTCCCGAAGCGGATCGGGTGTTGAGCGCCGATATAGGCGGGCCTTTCGAATTTCGAAAATTTGTGGAGGGGGCGTGTGTGGCGGTAATGTCCCATAGCCTGAGCCAGGATGCGCATTGGTTGAAAGGCGCGTTACAAGGTAATCCCCGTTACGTCGGTCAGCTCGGGCCGCGTGATCGAACCGAGCGTCTGCTTGATGAAATAACGCGACAGACAAACAGCCTGCCTGCGCTGGACCGATTGCACTATCCAATGGGTTTGGATTTGGGTGGAGACACCCCGGAAAGTGTGGCGATGGCGGTGCTTGGGGAGATGCAGGCCGTCCTGAATGGGCGAGCGGGTGGAAGTCTGAAGTTGCGGACGTCAACGATCCACGAAACTTGTCAGCTTGAGCCCAGATGTTCCCGTGAATTATCCATGGCAGAGTCGTAGAAGGCTTGAGTTGGAAGCTCCGGCAGGATATGAGCCTCGCCGATGCGCTGCACGCATTCGAGGCCAAAACTGATAAAAACTCACTAATCGAAATGCTGTCCTCCGTTAATCGCTGGATATAGAGCGTTGTGAGTAATCTGCAAAATTCTGAAAACATTTTATTGCTGAATATCACTCATTGGTGATTTCAGTAAAGTCGGGCTAATCCTCAGGCCCCTCCATTGTTAGCATGCTCACATAACAATCCAATGCGCAGCGCATTGGCTCATCGGGTTTATTAACCCGGTCAATAAGCTTGATCTTCGCACCGCGCCTCTTGCGCGTACTTGCCGAACTCTGTCTCCCCATTGCCGTCAGCAGCTGTTTCAGCCTGTGCTGCGGCAGTTTGCAAACTCATGCGCGCATTTTTCAGCGCGATGTTCGAGGACTTTATGCCATTCAAGCCTATCTTTCCTGCTTTGGTGACCGCCATTGCTTTTGCCACGATGCTCAGTGGATGCAACAAGGAGCAGGCTGCTGCTACCCCGGCGCAAGCCCCTCAAGTCAGTGTGGTGACCCTGAAACCTCAGGCGGTGACCTTGTTCAACGACCTGCCCGGGCGTACCAGTGCCTACCGCCTTGCTGAGGTTCGGCCGCAGGTGGATGGCATCGTCCTGAAACGCTTGTTCAAGGAAGGCGCAGATATCAAGGCTGGTCAGCAGCTTTATCAGATCGATCCATCAACTTACGAGGTGACGCTCGCCAGTGCGCAGGCCAGTTTGGAGCAATCTCGCTCGCTGACCACCCGGTATCGGCAACTGATCGATGAGCAGGCGGTGAGCAAGCAGGAGTATGACACCGCTCGATCTCAGCAGATGCAGGCAGAGGCACAAGTCAAGGGCGCCCAGATCAATCTGAGATATACCAAAATGTTCGCGCCCATCAGCGGGCGAATTGGACGTTCGGCTGTGACCGAGGGTGCGCTAGTTTCTAATGGCCAAGCAGCCCCCCTTGCGATTATCCAGCAACTCGACCCCATTTATGTCGATGTCACTCAGCCTTATGGCGAGGTGCTCAAACTGCGTCGGGCTCTTGAAAGCGGGCAGTTGCAGAAAACTGCTGACAGGGCTGCGAAAGTCAGCCTGACACTTCAGGACGGTAGCCAGTATCCGCTGCAGGGTTCGCTGGAGTTTTCAGAAGTCTCCGTCGACGAAGCAACCGGCTCGGTCACCCTGCGCGCCGTGTTCCCCAACCCCGATCACTTGCTGCTGCCCGGGATTTTTGTGCATGCGCGGTTGCAGGAGGGGGTCGCCGAGCAGGCCATTCTTGCTCCACAGATTGGTGTGACCCGGGATCTCAAGGGCACCCCGACCGCCATGGTCGTTACCGCCGATAACAAAGTCGAGCAACGCCAGCTCAAGGTTGGCCGCACCGTCGGTGCGAATGTGCTGGTGGAAAGCGGCTTGAGCGCCGGAGACAAAATCATCGTCGAAGGGCTTCAGTTCATTAAGCCGGGGATCACCGTGGTCGCTCAGGAAGCGATGACAGATGAGGCGAACAGAGCCCCTGTAGCGCTAAACACCAGCGCTAAGGCGGAGTAGACCATGTCGAAGTATTTTATTGATAGACCGATCTTCGCGTGGGTGCTTGCACTGATCATCATGCTCGTTGGGGCATTGTCGATCCTCAATTTGCCGATCAATCAATACCCTGACATCGCACCGCCCGCTGTCGCGATTCAGGTTTCTTACCCCGGTGCTTCCGCGCAGACAGTGCAAGATACGGTCGTGCAAGTGATCGAGCAGCAGATGAACGGCATCGACAATCTGCGCTACATCTCTTCGGAGAGTAATGCCGATGGCAGCATGCGAATCATCGTGACCTTCAACCAGGGTACCAACCCGGATATTGCCCAGGTTCAGGTACAGAACAAGCTGAACCTGGCCACGCCGCTGTTGCCGCGGGAAGTGCAGCAGCAAGGGCTGCGCGTCACAAAATTCCAACAGAATTTCATGATGTTCATCGGTCTGGTTTCCACCGATGGAAAACATACCAAGGAGGACCTATCCAACTACATCGTCTCAAATATCCAGGACCCGATTTCGAGGACTTCAGGTGTTGGTGACTTTCAGATTTGGGGCACGCAATACGCCATGCGAGTCTGGCTGGACCCGGCCAAACTGAACCAGTTCCAGTTGACGCCAGTCGACGTGACCGAGGCGATTGAGGCGCAGAACGTACAGGTAGCTTCGGGCACGATCGGTGGTCTTCCTGCGCGCAAAGGTACGGTGTTTACCGCAACTATCATCGGCAAGACGCGACTGCAGACCTCCGAGCAATTTGGTGACATTTTGCTTAAGGTCAATAGCGACGGCTCCCAGGTGCGCCTGAGTGATGTGGCTGATATCAGTTTGGGCGGTGAAAACTACAGCATCAACGCCCAAGCCAATGGCAAGCCTGCCTCGGGTATCGCCATCCGCTTGGCCACAGGCGCCAACGCCCTTGATACCGCCAGGGCGATTCGCGCCACGGTCGACCGACTGAAACCATTCTTCCCGGCCGGGATTGAAGCGGTGTACCCGTATGACACGACGCCGGTGGTCACCGAATCCATCAGCGGAGTGATGCATACACTGGGCGAGGCGGTAGTTCTGGTCTTTCTGGTCATGCTGCTGTTTTTGCAAAATCTGCGCGCCACCATCATTACGACTTTGACAGTGCCCGTTGTGTTGTTGGGTACGTTCGGCGTCCTTGCCGCGGCCGGCTTCTCTATCAATACCTTGACCATGTTCGGCATGATCCTGGCGATTGGATTACTCGTCGACGATGCGATTGTGGTGGTTGAAAACGTCGAACGGGTGATGGCGGAGGAGCACCTGTCACCCAGGGAGGCCACGCGCAAATCGATGGGGCAGATCCAGGGAGCGCTGGTGGGTATTGCCTTGGTGCTTTCGGCGGTGCTGTTGCCCATGGCTTTCTTTGGTGGCTCCACTGGCGTGATCTACCGGCAGTTCTCGATCACTATCGTATCGGCCATGGCGCTTTCGGTATTTGTTGCTTTGGTATTCACCCCGGCGCTTTGCGCCACGCTGCTCAAGCCCATCGATCCGACAAAGCACGGTCAGCCCAAGCGCGGTTTTTTTGGATGGTTCAACAGACGGTTCGATGCCTGCGTCAACGGATATGAGCAGGGCGTAGGCCAGATCATTCGGCATAGGGTGCCGGGCTTTATGGTTTACCTGGTAATCGTCGCCGGCACGATCTGGATGTTCGCCCGGATACCGACCTCGTTCCTGCCCGATGAAGACCAGGGTTTGATTTTTACGCAGGTGCAGACGCCGGCCAACAGCTCGGCTGAGACCACGCAAAAAGTGCTTGATCGCATGAGTCAGTACTTGCTGGACAAAGAGCACGGAGAAGGTAAAGCCGTTGCGACGGTGTTCACCGTTAACGGCTTCAACTTTGCCGGCCGCGGGCAGAATTCAGGGATTGCGTTCGTCAACCTGAAGCCATGGGATGAACGAGACAGTGACAATACTGTGTTCAAAATTGCCCAGCGTGCCCAGCAAGAGTTCCTGAAGTACCGCGACGCCCTGGTATATGCGGTGGTTCCGCCTTCGGTACTGGAGTTGGGTAACGCCACCGGCTTCGATTTCTACCTGCAGGACCAGGATAGCGTGGGCCATCAAAAACTCATGGAAGCGCGCGGCAAGTTTCTTGAGCTGGCTGCCCAGAGCCCGGTCCTCGCCGGTGTTCGCCCAAACGGCTTGGCCGACGAGCCACAGTACCACCTGACCATCGACGACGAGCGCGCGCGGGCGATGGGTATTTCTCTGGCCGATATCAACACCACGCTGTCAGTGGCATACGGCAGTAGTTATGTGAACGATTTCGTTGATCGCGGCCGAGTTAAGCGGGTGTACGTACAGGGCCAGCCTGACTCGCGCAGCACCGCAGAGGATCTGAGTAAATGGTTCGTGCGTAACAACCAGGGTCAGATGGTCCCGTTCTCGGCATTTGCGAGTGCCGAGTGGATCTTCGGCTCACCAAAACTGTCGCGCTACAACGGCGTTCCTGCCGAGCAAATTCTCGGGACTCCCGCCCCGGGTTACAGCTCTGGCCAGGCGATGGCGGAGGTCGAGCGAATTGCAGAACAACTGCCGCCCGGCGTAGGCATCTCTTTTACCGGGTTGTCCTATGAAGAGCGTCTTTCAGGGTCACAAGCGCCTGCTCTGTATGCGCTGTCGATTCTCGTCGTGTTTCTATGTCTGGCGGCACTCTATGAAAGCTGGTCGATCCCGATTGCGGTCATCTTGGTCGTGCCTCTTGGGGTAATCGGCGCGCTAATGGCCACGGCATTGCGGGGACTGTCCAACGACGTGTTCTTCCAAGTGGGTCTGTTGGTGACTGTGGGGTTGGCGGCGAAGAATGCGATCCTGATCGTCGAGTTTGCCAAGGAATTGAATGAAAAAGGTACACCGTTGCTGGAAGCGACGGTCGAGGCTTGTCGTATGCGTCTGCGTCCGATCGTGATGACGTCCTTGGCATTCATTCTCGGCGTGCTGCCTCTGACCATTTCCAGCGGAGCCGGCTCTGGCAGTCAGCACGCCATCGGCACGGGGGTGATCGGCGGCATGATAACGGCCACCGTTCTGGCGATTTTTTGGGTTCCCCTGTTCTTCGTTTCCGTTTCAACCTTGTTTAAAGGCAGCCGCAAGAAGCAGGACGAAACTGCTATGCGTGAGGAGGCAGGCCAATGACTCGCTCTTTAATCGGTCTCGCGATCAGCGCCGCTGTTCTGAGTGGTTGCTCACTGATCCCTGAGTATCAGCGACCGCAGGCTCCAGTTGCGGCGCAATATCCGCAGGGTCCTGCCTATCAGGCAACCAACGCTGCCGACCAGGCCGCTGTGGAGCAGGGGTGGCGCGAGTTTTTCCACGATCCGGCATTGCAGCGATTGATCCAGACTGCCTTGATCAATAACCGCGACCTGAAGGTCGCGGCACTGAACGTTGAGGCGTACCGGGCGCAATACCGAATCCAGAGAGCTGACCTGTTTCCGGCGATTGGCGCCAACGCCAGCGGAACACGACAGCGACTGCCGAGTGCTCAGACGCAGTCCGGTCAGGCCAGTATTTCCAGCCAATATGACGTCAACCTGGGAATCAGTTCGTACGAGTTGGATCTGTTTGGTCGCATCGCCAGTCTCAGCCAGCAGGCATTGGAAACGTATCTGTCTACCGCCCAGGCCCGACGCTCGACCCAGATCAGCATCGTTTCGAGCGTGGCCAATGCCTACCTCACCTGGCAAGCTGACCGTGAATTGCTCAAGCTCACCGAGAATACATTGGGCGCCTATGAAGAGAGCTTGCGTCTGACCGCTCGGAGCAATCAGGTGGGTGTGGCTTCTGCGCTTGATCTCGCACAGGCGCGTACCTCGGTGCAAGGTGCGCGGGCGAGCTTGGCAAACTACCAGCGCCGGGTAGCCGAAGACGAGAATGCTTTGGTGCTTCTTCTCGGTACAGGACTGCCCGCCGATTTGCCAGAGCCACAGTCCTTGGATGGCGACTTGCTCGCCAACGTACCGGCCGGACTGCCTAGTGATTTACTCGTCCGCCGTCCTGACATCCTAGCTGCCGAGCATTCGCTCCTGGCGGCTAACGCAAATATCGGTGCGGCGCGAGCGGCGTTTTTTCCTAGCATCAGCCTTACGGCAAATGCTGGCACCTCGAGCGCGAATCTGGATGGGCTGTTCAAAAGTGGCTCAGGCAGTTGGGCGTTTTCCCCTACCATCAGCTTGCCGATTTTCAATGCTGGCGCGTTACGCGCTAGTCTGGATTACTCAAAGATCCAGAAAGACATTGGTGTGGCCAACTACGAGAAAGCTATCCAGACTGCTTTCCAGGAGGTCTCCGACGGGTTGACTGCACGTAAAACTTACGTCGACCAGTTGCAGGCACAGAAGGATCTCGTTAACGCCAGCCAAGATTATTATCAGCTTGCCGAGCGTCGCTATCGAATCGGCGTGGACAGCCACCTGACTTTCCTGGACGCGCAGCGCTCGCTGTTTAGCAGCCAACAAGGGCTGATCAACGATCGTCTTGCGCAGTTGCAGGCTGAAGTGAGCTTGTATCGTGCACTGGGTGGGGGATGGAACGAGCGGGGCACGCATAAACTCTGAGGGCGACTAAGCAAAAACGCCCGGCGATAGGCCGGGCGTTATTGTTTTAGCGTGGAGTGAAACTGTCATGATTACTGTGTACTTAGGTGGTACCTCGCTGTCACCTGCTCTGCGGGAAATTACAAGCAGGGCATTTTGTCAGTTTGAGCCAAGGTATTACCTTTGCTGTCAATAAGTTCAATTTTTACCTCTTTTCCCGCACTACTTTCCATCAAGGTGTAACGTTCATTCGGTAAGAAATTGTCATAGGACAGGGTGGCAACACAGCGGTGTTGGCTTTCCTGGTAGCCCTTGGTAACTACCCCAACTTCCATCGTATGCGCCCCTGGCGATACTTTGAAATAAGTCAGGTTCTCTGCACGTTGCGTATCCAGGCGTCTGGCCAGCATTTCATCACCGATCTGCTCGTGAAGATTGACAATGGATTCGCCATCCTTAAGCGTCGGAAGTTCAGTCGCGCAGCCAGCCAGGCCGGTGATTAAAATGATAGAAGCTGTAAGTTTGGCAAGGTTCATAAGTGTCCTGAGTTCTTTGGGGGTCGAGAATAGCTATAAGCTTGTTCTGAACCGTTAAATAGGGAAGGTTTTAAGCAAGCTGTTCCCGCCTAATAACGCATTGGTTTGGGAACGTGCGCCCGTTGCTTCTGTGGATGACGCGAGATGATCGAGGGCGGCAAGGGTTAAGATGCCTACTCGATATCCGGAATGAATTTGTTGTCGGTATGGGGATATTCTACAGGCTGATTTTTAATTGATTAGCCTGTGAGCTATTGATGCAGTGCTGAGCTTTACTCACTAATGATGAGCCATCCACGACGCCGGGCGCCTGAATCCCTCAGGTGTTGCAGGTGATATTTGCTGCGCGTTGGACGTTACCGTCATCGAATCTATCGTCGACCAATCAGTTGTTTCTGTCGCTGAGACGATCAGCCTTTAACGATGAGGCGCGAGTTTCGTTCATTGCGGAAGGCCAGTTCTTCAATGGTTTGCGTGGCGTACTCTGCGTCTTCGCGAGCCTGCAGGATTATCCCGTGATGTGCGGATTTACTACACACCGGATCAGCATTGCTGGCGTCCCCCGTGAGCATGAACGCCTGGCAGCGACAGCCACCGAAGTCCTTTTCTTTTTCATCGCAGGAGCGGCACGGTTCGGGCATCCAGTCATAACCGCGGAAACGGTTGAAACCGAACG